>JBAXBB010000034.1:0-26255 GCA_037142235.1 Actinomycetes bacterium | reverse complement strand
CGAGGCCGTGGGCCCACGTCTCCATGATGCGGGCGGTCAACGCGGCCCCGGCGCTCATCTCGGGGCCGAACCAGGGCACCCGGGCCGAGGGGTCGAGGGAACGGAATGTGTCGTCGAGGGCCGTGCGCGCCCGCCCGGTCCAGGCGCGGAGGTCGTCGGGGCGCCGACCCCGGTTGGCCTGGGCGACCCGCTCGGTGATCCGGTCGCCGTCGACCGGCTGGCCGTCGCGCAGCGCGGCGAAGGCCACCGGATCGAGCGCCCCCAGCACGGTCAGGTCGTCGAAGTGGGCGACGTGGCTCACCTGGTCGGACACGGTCCAGCCCGGTGCGGGCGTGGGGCGGACCCAGTCGGCCGGTGCGCAGGCGTCGAGGAGCGCGAGCCACGACGCCGTCTCCAGCGCGAGATCGTCGCACAGGGCCACCAGGTCCGCAGGCACGACCCCAGTCTCCCATGGGCCGGTGCCCGCGACCGGAATCGCGTCGGGGGCTATCCTCGCGGACCGTGCCCACGTGCATTCTGCGCGTCATCTGCCCCGACCAGCCCGGCCTGGTCGCCGCGGTGGCCAACTTCGTCGCCGACCACGGCGGCAACATCATTCACGCCGACCAGCACCACGACGAGTCGACCAGCATCTTCTTCCAGCTCGTGCAGTTCGACCTGGAGGGTTTCCCCCTCCCGCGTCACGAGATCGGCCCGGCCTTCGCGCCGGTCGCCGAGAGGTTCGGGATGAGCGTCGACGTCCGATTCTGCGATGAGCGGCCCCGGATCGCGATCATGGCGTCGAAGGCCCCCCACTGCCTCACCGAGCTGCTCTCCGACTGGCGCGCCGGCGAGATCCAGGCCGACGTCGCGCTGATCGTCTCCAACGTCCCCGACCACGCCGACCTCGCCACGTTCTACGGCATCCCGTTCCACCACCTCCCGGTCACCCCCGAGACCAAGGCCGCCCAGGAGGCCCGCCTGCTCGAGCTCCTCGACCAGGCCGACGTGGAGCTCGTGGTGTTGGCGCGCTACATGCAGATCCTCTCGCCCACGATCGTGGACCGGTACCCCAACCGGATCATCAACATCCACCATTCGTTCCTCCCCGCCTTCGCCGGCGCCCGCCCCTACCACCAGGCGCACGAGCGGGGGGTGAAGCTCATCGGGGCGACCGCCCACTACGTCACGGCCGACCTCGACCAGGGCCCGATCATCGAGCAGGACGTCGTGCGGGTGTCACACCGCAAGACCGTGCAGGACCTCACGCGTCGGGGCAGCGAACTCGAGAAGATCGTGCTCGCCCGGGCGCTGCGCTATCACCTCGAGCATCGGATCCTGGTCTTCGGGAACAAGACCGTCGTCTTCACCTGACGCGTCTACCCTGAGGACCCTCCCCGGGAGGACCGATGCCGATCACGAGTCGCACCGCCACGGTCGGGCAACCCGCCCCCGACTTCACCCTCATCGATCAGCACGGCGAGGCCTTCGGACTCGCCGACGCGGTCGCCCGCGGGCCGGTGGTGGTCGCGTTCCTCCGCGGCTTCGTCTGACCGCACTGCCGGGCTCATCTCGCGCAGTTGCGCGAGGACATCGGTCGGTTCGAAGCCCTCGGCGCGACGGTGGTCGCCATCGCCCCGCACAAGATCGACAAGGTCGGGAAGTTCGTCAGCGCAGACCCCTACCCGTTCCCACTGCTCGCCGATCCCGACACCGCGGTGTTCAGGCGCTACGACGTCCTCAGCAAGATCGTGAGCCTCGGACAGCGACCCGCGGTGTTCGTGGTCGACGGAGCGGGCATCGTGCGCTTCGACGCGGTCGGCACCAAGATGCAGGACATCGCCGGGAACGACGAGGTCCTCGCCGTGCTCGCCGGACTCTGATCCCGATCGCCGTTCCGATGGCGGCGCTGCGGACCGGGTCGGTGACGGGTCGGTCGGTCAGTCCGACGAATCCCGTCGGCGACGCCACGCCGCCAACGACAGCGGCACCGCGATCAGGGCCACCGGGATCACCACGATGATCACGAACAGCAACTGACGCGCCACGGGTGGCTCAGCCTTCCGAGGCCCAGAGGCCCTCGCGGGCCGGACCCGCGAGGTGGCCGCCATCAATCACGAACTGGGCCCCGGTGCAGTACGAGCTCTCGTTCGACGCCAGGAACAACGCCAGGTTCGCCACTTCCTCGGGCGTGCCCATCCGCGGGATCGCCTGACGGGCCATGAGACGGTCCAGTCGCTCCCGGACCTCGGCCGGCGCCTGGTGCACCATCGGAGAGGAGATCACACCGGGGTGGATGGAGTTCACCCGCACACCGTAGCGACCGAGTTCCAGGGCCGCCGTTCGGGTCAGGCCAGTCACGGCGAACTTGCTCGCCGCGTAGCTCGACATGCCCGGCACCCCGACGATCCCGTCGATCGAGGAGACGTTGACGATCGACCCACCGCCGGAGTCGCGGACCACCGGTTGGCGCATCGGTTCGATCACCGCCCGGATGCCGTGGAACACCCCGTCCAGGTTGACGGCCAGCGTGCGCCGGTGGTCCTCGAGGGTGGTCTCCTCGATGACCCGCGGCGGAGGCCCGATCCCGGCGTTGTTCACCAGCACGTCGAGGCGACCGAACGAGCCGAGGCAGGCCCCGACCGCGGCCTCCCACTGCGCCGGGTCGGTCACGTCGAGCGCGAACGCCCGCGCCGCGTGGCCGATCTCCGCCGCCACCGCGGCGGCGCCGTCGGTGACGACGTCGGTCACGAGCACCCGGGCACCCTCCTCGGCGAACCGACGGGCCTCGGCCGCGCCCTGACCCTGCGCCGCGCCGGTGATCAACGCGACGCGGCCGGCGAGCCGTCCGGGGCGGGCGTCACCCACGGCTAGGCCGGCATCGCCAGGCCCCCGTCGATGACGAGGACCTGACCGGTGCAAAGACGGGCGTCGTCGGAGGCGAAGAAGACCGCCGCTCCCGCGAGGTCTTCGGGCTCCAGGCGCTGCTTCATCGCCGTCGCCGAGGTCATCAACCCGAGGAACTCCTCCGGGACCACCTTCCGGGTCGCCTCGGTCATCGTGATGCCCGGCGCGATGCAGTTGACGGTGATCCCGTACTGGCCGAGCTGCGCCGCCATGAACTTCGTGAGCCCGATGATGCCCCACTTGGTGATGGAGTAACTGAAGTTGCCGAGCCCGGAGAACGGCATCTCGGGGAACATGTTGTAGGAGTACGCCGCCCCCGACGACTGGTTGACGATCCGGCCCCACTGCTGGGCGGCCATGACCGGCGCCACGGCCCGGCTCATCAGCCACGTGCCGTGCTGGTTCACCGCCACGACCTTCTCCAGGTACTCGAGGCTGGCGTCGGTGTTGTCGATGTCGTGGTAGAGCGCCGCGTTGTTGATCAGGATGTCGATGGTGCCGAACCGGGCGACGGTCGCATCGGCGCACGCCTGGGCCGACTCCGGGTCGGCGATGTCGGTGCGGACGAACTCCACCTCTCCCCGGCCCGCCAGGTGGCCCATCGCCGAGGCCGCCCGCTCCTCGCTCAACTCGGCCACCACGACCTTGGCGCCCTCGGCAAGGAACCGCTCGGCGTAGCCGAGTCCGATCCCCTGCCCGGCGCCGGTCACGATCGCCACCTTGCCCTCGAGTCGTGCGCTCATCGCTTCCTCCGGTGGATCAGGTCGAACCGTTCGGTGCACACCGGAGCGATGGTGGTGGTGTCGACCGCCACCCGCTCTCCGTTCCCGTGGGTCCAGCTGCTGCCTCGGCCGGCTTGCCCGACCTGGTCGACTCCGCACTACGGTGACGGCGGCGTCGATTCCGACGCAGTCTCATTCCCGGGGGGTTCCAGGCGCAAATGGGCATGCTCGACGGCAAGGTCGCGATCGTCACCGGCGGAGGGCGCGGCGTTGGCCGCGGCGAAGCCATCATGCTGGCCGACCACGGGGCCAAGGTCGTGGTCAACGACCTCGGCGGGTCGATCACCGGAGAGGGCAGCGACACCACCGCGGCCCAAGAGGTGGTGGACCTCATCGTGGGTCGGGGCGGCGAAGCCGTCGCCAACTACGACGACGTCGGCGACTTCGAGGGCGCCGGTCGGATCGTGCAGAGCGCCCTCGATGCCTTCGGGCGTCTCGACGTGCTGGTCAACAACGCCGGGATCCTGCGCGACCGGATGATCTTCTCGATGGCCGAAGACGAGTTCGACGCCGTGATCCGGGTCCACCTCAAGGGCACCTGGAACACCGTCCACCACGCTTCGGTGCACTGGCGCAGCGAGTCCAAGGAAGGCCGCCAGCCCCGCGCCTCGATCGTCAACACGGTGTCCAGCGCCGGGCTCCAGGGGCAGGCCAGCCAGTCGAACTACGGCGCCGCCAAGGCCGGCATCGCCGCCCTCACGATCATCGCCAGCCTCGAGCTCGCCCGCTACGGGGTCCGGGCGAACTGCATCGGCCCCGGCGGGTTCACCCGCATGGTCGGCGCCGCCAACGCCGACGTCGTGGTGCGCAACCCCGAGGAGTACGAGTCGTTCGATGCCATGAACCCGGGGAACTCCGCGCCGGGCGTGGTGTGGCTGGCCTCCGACGACTCCATGCCGGTCACGGGTCAGGTGCTGCGCGTGGTCGCCAACAGCATCGCCATGTACCGGCCCTGGGAGATGGGCGAGATGTTCTACGCCAAGGACCGGGACGGCAACCCGAAGCAGTGGGACCCCGCCGACATCGGCACCACGCTCAACCAGTTCGTCTTCAACACGGTCAATCCCGGCATCGGCCGCTTGATGCGCGGCTGACGGACCGCAACGAGAGGGAGCCCGATGGCCACGCACGAGTACGAGACGGTCCGCTACGACGAGCGCAACGGCGTCGCCTGGATCACGCTGAACCGGCCCGAGCGCCACAATGCGTTCAACCACCAGATGCAGCGCGAGATGCGGACCATCTGGCGCAGCCTGCGCTTCAACGAGGACGTCCGCTGCGCCGTCCTCACCGGCGCCGGCGAGAAGGCGTTCTGCACCGGCATCGACCGCATGGAGCAGATGGGGGGCGACGAGGGCGAGTCGACCGACTACACGGTCGTGGGCTCGCACGGGGGCACGCCGTTCCACTTCAACGACCCCGGGGACAATCTCGGACCGAAGAGCTGCGACCTCTGGAAGCCCGTCATCGCCGCGGTCAACGGCATGGCCTGTGGCGGCGCCTTCTACATGCTCGGCGAGACCGAGTTCATCATCGCCGCGGAGCACGCCACGTTTTTCGACCCGCACGTGACCTACGGCATGACGGCCTCGTTCGAGCCGATCCACATGTCGGGAATCACTCCCTTCCCCGAGATCATGCGGATGTCGCTCATGGGCAACTACGAGCGGGTCACGGCCCAGCGGGCCTACGAGATCGGCATGGTCACCGAGGTGGTCCCCGCCGAGCGGTTGGTCGAGGCCGCCACCTTCTGCGCCGAGGCGATCGCCGCCCAGCCCAAGCTCGCCATCGAGGGCACCGTCCGGGCGCTCTGGGGCGCCCGCGAGTTCGGGAGCCGCGCCGCCGTCCGACTCGGGTACGCCTACGTCGGGCTCGGGACCAGCCAGGACTCCATCGCCGAGGGCCAGCGGCTCTTCGAGTCCGGAACCCGGATCGAGTGGCGGGCCCGCTGAGCTCGCCGCGGGTCGCGATCGTCGGGGCGGCGCTCTCCGACTGCGGTCGGGTCGACGACAAGACCGCGTTCGAGCTCCACCACCAGGCCGTCGCCCGGGCCCTGGCCGACGCCGGCCTGACCAAACACGACGTCGACGGCTTCGGGTCGTCGGGCACGGGCATGCACGCCCCCGTCGAGGTTGCCGAGTACTGCGGCCTGCGCCCCGACTGGATCGACGGCACCGGGGTGGGCGGGAGCAGTTGGCAGTTCATGGTCGAGCACGCCACCGCGGCGCTCCAGGCCGGGCACGTCCGCACCGTCGTGCTCGTCTACGCCTCCACCACCCGAGCCGACCTCAAGCGGCGGGTCCGGACGTCGAACATCGGGTTCGCGGCGCGGGGCCCATACCAGTTCGACGTGCCGTACGGGCACACGCTGATCTCCAAGTACGCGATGGCGGCCCGCCGACACATGATCGAGTTCGGCACCACCATCGAGCAGCTCGCCGAGATCGCCGTGAGCGCGCGCTACAACGCCGGGTTCAACCCCGAGGCGTACTACCGGGACCCCATCACCATCGACGACGTGCAGTCGAGCCGGATGATGGCCGAGCCCTTCACCAAGCTCCACTGCTGCATCCGCTCCGACGGCGGTGGCGCGATCGTGCTCACGACCGAAGACCGCGCCCGCGATCGGGCCCGGACCCCGGTGTGGGTGCTGGGGACCGGCGAAGCGGTCTCGCACACCACGATGAGCGAGTGGCCGGACTTCACCGAGTCGCCGGCGGTGCGGTCGGGGCGGCTCGCCTTCGCCCGGGCCGGAGTCACCCCGGCCGACATCGACGTCTGCCAACTCTACGACTCGTACACGTACACGGTCCTCGCCACCCTCGAGGCCCTGGGCTTCTGCGCCAAGGGCGAAGGCGGCGACTTCGTGGCCGACGGTCGACTCCGCCTGGGCGGTGCGCTGCCCACCAACACCGATGGCGGCGGGCTGTCGGCGTGCCATCCCGGCCAGCGCGGCATGTTCCTCCTCGTCGAGGCGGTCCGTCAGTTGCGCGGCGAGGCCCACGGACGCCAGGTCGAAGACGCGGCGCTGGCCTGCGTCAACGGCACGGGTGGGTGGTTCACCTCCGCCGGGACCACCATCCTCGGGCGCGACTGATCCGAACCTCCGGAGCCGGGACCGGAGCCGGGACTGCGATCGTGAGCGCCCAAGCGGGCGTCGCTCCCGCGGCGTCAGGCCTCGGGAGCGAAGAACCCCCGCTGGACGACCCGGGTGAGGGTGGCGAGGACGACGTCGTCGGGGGCCGGGACCCGGCTCGCGGCGACCACAAAGCTGAAGCGCTCGATCATCGCCATCAGGGCCATCACCGCCACGTCGGGGTGCTCGATCGCGCCGTCGAGGTGCCCCGCCAGGGCAGCACCGATCGCGGTGAACGCCGCCACCCCGAGGCGGTCGACCTCGGCGTCGCCGACCTGACCTTCGGTCCAGGCCCGGATGACCGGGCCGTAGCGGCGGTAGACGGCCAGGAAGCGACCCAGGAAGGCCCCCAGGGCGGCCTCCCCGTCGGGACCCGGCCCCAGCCGCCCGACGCTGGCGGCGAGGGCCTCGAGGTCCTCCACACAGGCCCCGGCCAGGGCCCGGAGCAGATCCTCCTTGTTGGCGAAGTACAGGTAGAACGTGCCGTGGGAGGTCCGGGCCTCACGCACGATGTCGTCGACCCGGGTCGAGTGGTACCCGCGGGCGGCGAACACCGCGAGCCCCGCGTCGAGGAGGCGCTGCATGGTGCGCTTACCCTGCGCGCGCAGTTCGCGTCCCCGGGCGGGTGCACCGCCGAGCGTGGCCGGGTCTGGGTACGCTGCGCCGTCGTCGACGTTCGCCGTCATGCCCATCCCCTGCGCCCGCTGTGGCACCGGACCCCGTCGGAGACCGGATGATCCCGGAGACCCTACGCGAAGCGGCCCAACGGTTCACCGACACCGTCGCCTATGTCACCCCCCGGGGCTGGCCCATCACCTACGCCGATCTCGACCGGGTCTCCGACGAGGTAGCGGCCGGCCTGGTCCACCGGGGGGTCGGGCCCGGCGACGTCGTGAGCCTCGTCCTGCCTCCGGGCGTGGAGTACCTGCTGACCTACCTCGCCGTCGCCAAGGTGGGTGCCGTGACCGCCGGAGTCAACGAGAAGCTCGCCGCCCCCGAACGCGACCGCGTCCTGGCGCTGGCGCGACCCCGGCTCGTGATCGCCGCACCCGGCCGCGGGGGTGACGACCACACCGTGGAGGAGGTCGGCGCGGCCGAGTCGCACGCCGACTGCCTGCGCACGCTGCGCCGCGACGCCGGGAGTGGACCGCCCGCGCTGCCCGACGACCCCGGACGCGCCGCGGCGATCGTCTTCACCTCGGGGACCACGGGCCTGGCGAAGGGCGCGCTCTACGGCAACCGCCAACTGCGGTTCATCTCCGACACCGACGTCCCGACCTGGGGCACGGGCGGGCGGAACTTCAACGGCACGTCGTGCGCCACACTCGGTTTCATGAGCAAGCTGCCCGGCAACCTCCGGCGCGGCGGCACCAGTTTCATGATGGAACGCTGGCACCCCCATGCCACCCTCGAGCTGGTCGCCCGCGAGCGCATGAGCTCGGTCGGCGGCGTGCCGACCCAACTCGCCCTGATGCTGCGCGACCCCGACTTCGACTCCTTCGACCTCACCTCCGTGCGGTCGATCGTGGTGGGCGGCGCGCCCATCACCCCGGCCCTCGCCGATGAGGCCAGGGCCCGCTTCGGGGCCCCGTTGCTCACGAGGTACTCGTGCACCGAGGCCGGCATCGGGCTCGGCACCGCCGTCGACGACCCGGAGGAGGACGCCGTGGTGAGCGTGGGGCGGCCGCTCCCAGGCGTGGACCTCGCCCTGCTCGACCCCGACGACCGGCCCGTGGCCCCGGGTGAGGTCGGGTCGGTGTGCCTGCGCTCCCCCGCCATCATGACCGGGTACTGGAACGACCCCGACGGCACCCGGGAGGCGTTCACCCCGAGCGGCCACGTCCGCACGGGCGACCTCGGCTGGGTCGACGACCAGGGGCGGCTCCGCCTCGTGGGGCGGTCCAAGGAGATGTACGTGCGCGGGGGCTACAACGTCTACCCGGTGGAGGTCGAGGCCGTGCTCTCCACCGCACCCGACGTCGCCGCCGTCGCCGTCAGCACCCGACCCGACGACGTCATGGGTGAGATCGGGGTCGCCTGCGTCGTGGCGCGTGACCCCGCTGCGCCCCCGACCCTGGAGTCACTGCGGGCGTTCGCCGCCGACCACCTGGCGCGGCACAAGTTGCCCGAAGCGGTCGTCGTGGTCGAGGCGCTGCCCCTCACCGCGGCCGAGAAGGTCGACCGACGGGCGCTCGCCCGCCTCGCCGACCCCGACCGCCCGGACACCCCTGACGGTGCCGTCAGGTAGGGTTCGGTTCCGTGGAACTCGAGCTCACCGCAGACCAAGAAGAACTCCGCGACGGCGTCCGCACGATGCTGGCGGGCGAGTGCCCCATGGCGTTCGTACGCTCCGTCGTGGAGACAGGTGCGTCCGTCGCCCCGCTCTGGAGCCAGATGGTCGAGCTCGGCTGGCCCGCGCTCACCGTGCCCGAGGCGTACGGCGGTCTCGGGCTCGGCACCGTCGAGCTCGCCGTGGTGATCGAGGAGATCGGTCGCGCCATCGCGCCCGGACCGCTCGTCGCCACCACCACGCAGTTCCTCCCCACCGTGCTCGAGCTCGGCACCCCCGAGCAGCAGGCGCGCTTCGCCGGCGGCGTCGCGGAAGGGCTCACCGGTGCGCTCGCGCTGGTCGAGCCGGCGCACGGCATCGGCGTCTCCGGGCTCGCCACCACCGCCACCGAGACCCCCGACGGGCTGGTCCTCGATGGCGTGAAGCCCTTCGTGACCCACGGCGCCGAGGTCGACGAGATCGTGGTGGTCGCCCGCCTCGCCGGCTCCGACTCCCCCGACGCCGTCGCCGCCTGCGTGGTGCCCCGGGCCGACGTCGTGGTGGAGGCCATCACGCCCTTCGACGCCACCCGCCCGCTCGCCCGCATCGTCCTCGACGGCGTCGCGGTGGCCGCCGACCGGGTCCTCGGGACCCCCGGCACCATCACCGCCCGGGGCGTGGAGCGAGCGGTGCAGGTCGCCGCGTTCGGCACCGCCATGGAGAGCGTCGGCGCCTGCCAGACCATCTTCGACGTCACCCTCGACTACGCCAAGCAGCGCGAGCAGTTCGGCGTGCCGATCGGGTCGTTCCAGGCCGTCAAGCACAAGTTCGCCGACATGATCGTGGTGCTCGAGAAGGCCCGGGCCTCGGCCTACTTCGCCGCCCTGACCCTCGCCGAGGACGACGACCGCCGCGGCCTGGCCGTCTCGGCGGCCAAGGTCGCCGCCTCCGACTGCGAGCGGCTGCTCACCAAGGAAGGCATCCAGCTCCACGGCGGCATCGGCTACACGTGGGAGCACGACATGCACCTCTACGTGCGCCGGGCCAAGTCCGACTCGCTGCTGTTCGGCTCCCCGGCCGAGCATCGCGAGCGCGTCGCTCGCGCCCTCGGGCTGTAGTCCTCACCCGAGCTGCGCCGGGCACCAGGGCCCCTCGGAGTCCGGCCCCAGGACGCGAAGCGGCCCCTCCGTTCCCGGAGGGGCCGTTCGACGTTGCGGAGGGTGATCGCCTAGAGGATCACCACGAAGAGCACGTACCAGACCACGACGAGCGCCAGGCCGACGCCGATGGCCCGCTTGTGGTCGTCGTACATCCAGTTGAGGCCGCCGGGCTTGGCGCCACCGACCCCGAGGGCCTTCACCTCGAGGGCGGCCCAGAGCACGATGGTGATGATCCAGTAGATCGCCCGGGCGCCGCCCTTGGGCTCACCGGTGAAGGCCTGGCCCATGAAGTGGGCCGTGCCCACCATGAAGAACAGCATGGTGAACGAGAAGATGGCGTTCTGGCGCGAGGCCAGGAGCGCCTTGCGCCCGGCCGCCGGAGCGTCGGGGTCGGCCTCGCCACCGGCCAGGACGTTGCGGGCGTTGGCGATGACCTTCTTCTGGTTCGGCCAGATCACCAGCCACACGTTGGCGAACATGGTGACCGCCAGCAGCATGCCGGTGGAGATCGCGATGCCTTCGTAGCTCTTCCAGTACGAGGCCTGCTGGTATTCCTTGCCCACGGCCAGGATCAAGATGCCAAAGCCCAGGGTCGCCATGGCGCCCCACCGGAACCACCACAGGGCCCGGGAGGCGAGCTTGTCGACCGCCTGGTTGCGGGCCCCGGCGTCGAGTTCGTTGAAGGCCGGGACCTGCACGAAGTTGAAGTAGTAGAGGAGCCCGATCCAGACGACGCCGGCGACAACGTGCCCCCAGCGCAGCAGGAACTCCGAGATCCACTCCCGGTGGAAGACGAGGAAGACGTCGGCCACGTGGTGCATGTGAACTCCCTGTGCACGTGCCCGGGCCGTGCGTCCGGGCGGAAACTGCTCGTGAACGTAGCACCGGCCGGGCCACCGGAGGGGGACCGGCCGGTGACGGAGCGGATTCGCGGCCGGGTCAGGGATCGCGGGGCAGCCCGAGCACCCGCTCGCCGACGATGTTGCGCTGGATCTCGCTGGTGCCGCCGGCGATGGTCAGGTTTCGACTGAACAAGAAGCCCCGGGTCCACTCGAGGGCAGGGCCCTCGGCCGCCGCTCCGGCGATGCCCTGGAGGTGCATCCCCACCTCCGACACCCGCTGGTCGTGGATCACCCCGAGGAGCTTGCGGACGGCGGCCTCGGAACCGCTCGGGTCGGCCCCGGCGAGCGCGGCCAGGGTGAGTCGGAAGCCCAGGCAGGCCAGGGCGTGGGCCTCGACCACCACGCCCCCGACCTCGTCGAGCACCATCGGGTCGTCGGCCCCGGCGCCGTCGGCGACGGCCCGCACGATCTGCTCCAAGGAGCGGCCGAGCCCCATGCCGCTGCCCATCACCACCCGCTCGTTGGCGAGCGTGGTGCGAGCCGCCCGCCAGCCGTCGTGTTCGGCCCCGACGAGGCAATCGTCGGGGATGAACGCGTCGTCGAAGAACACCTCGTTGAAGAAGGCGTCGCCGGTGAGCTCACGCAGCGGCCGGATGTCGATCCCGGGGGTCGACATGTCGAGCATGAAGCAGCTGATGCCGTCGTGCTTGGGGGCATCGGGGTTCGTCCGGGCGAGCAGGATGCCCCAGTCGGCCTGCTTGGCCATCGACGTCCAGACCTTCTGGCCGTTGACGACCCAGCCGCCCTCCACCCGATCGGCCCGCGTGGTGAGCGCGGCGAGGTCGGAGCCGGCGCCGGGCTCGCTGAAGAGCTGGCACCAGGTGATCTCGCCCAGGAACGTGGGCGGGATCCAGCGCCGTTGCTGCTCCTCAGTGCCGTAGAGGATCACCGGGGGCAGCGCCCAGGCCCCGATCACGATCGCCGGCCGCGTGACTTTGGCCGCCCGGAACTCCTCGTCGATGACGATCTGCTCCACCGCCCGTGCCGCCCGGCCCCAGGGTGCCGGCCAGGTGGGCTGGACGTAGCCCGCATCGACGATCCGCCGGCGCTGCTCGACCGGGTCGAGGTCGGCGATCTCGGCGAGGAAGGCGCGCAGGTCGGCCCGGAGGACCTCGGCCTCGGGGCCGAGGTCGACCGCCATGGTGCGGCGGGTCCCGGCCATCGCCACCCGGGCGGCGCGCACCCGCCACTCGGACGGCTCGCCGAGGTAGGCGCGGTCGGCGATGGCGCGCCGCAGGTAGACGTGGGCGTCGTGTTCCCACGTGAACCCGATCCCGCCGAGCACCTGGACGCAGTCCTTGGCGTTGACGAACCCGGCGTCGAGGGCCAGGGCGATGGCGGCGGTCGCCGCGAGCTCACGCGTCTCGGGGTCGGTGGCCGCCCGGGCGGCGTCCCACGCGGCGGCCCGGGCCAGTTCGACCCGGCCGAGCATGTCGGCGCACTTGTGCTTGACCGCCTGGAACTGACCGATCGGTCGGCCGAACTGGATGCGGTCACGGGCGTACGTGGCCGCGGTGTCGACGCACCACTGCGCGATCCCCACGAGGTCGGCGGCCATCAGCACGCACTGCGCGTTGACCACCTCGTCGGGATCGATCGGGCCGAGTTGGCGGTCGTCGGGCACGACGAGATCGACGGTGACCTCGGCCACCCGCCGCGTGGGGTCGGTGCTCGGCTGCTCGCGAACGGTCACGCCGTCGCCCACCTCGATCACGCACCAGTGCGTCTCGTCGCCCACGGCGACGGCAGCGAGGACGAGGTCGGCGAGGTGCGCGCACATGATGGGCGCGACGGTGCCCCGCACGTGCAGCCCGCCCTCGACGACCGCGCCGTGCAAGCCGTGCCCGTGCCGCGAGATCCGCTGCCCGCTGTAGGCGGCGATCCGCTCCCCGGAAGCCAGCAACGCAAGGAAGGTCGTCCGGGCCGGCGACGGCAGCGCCGCCGCGAGCACGGCGGTCGCGATCAGGTGCGGCAGCGCCGGGCCCGGCGCACCGGCGAGGGCGAGCTCCTCGGCGACCACCACCGCCTCGGGCATCCCGAAGCCCGAGCCGCCGTCGGCCTCGGCCACGTGCAGGCCCAGCCAGCCCTGCGCCCCGAGCCCGTCCCAGAAGGGTGGACGGGAGTCGGTCTCGGCGTCGAGCGCGGCGCGCAGGACCCCGGGGGTGCAGTGACGCTGGGTCCAGCCCCGCACCGCTTCGTGGAGGGCCTGGTGGTCTTCGGTGATTCCGATCGGCATGGTGGCGACGCTACGCGACGGGCCGCGGCCCGGGCGATTCCACGCACCGACCAGGCGCGGTCAGTCGGCGAAGACCGTGATGGCCTTGGTGGGGCAACCGTCGACGGCCAGCGTGATCTTGTCGGCGGGTGCGGCGGTCGGATCGACGACGACCGCAACGCCGTCGTCGTCGATGTCGAAGACGCCCGGAGCCCAGAACTGACAGTTTCCCGAGCCCATGCAGAGCTCGCGATCGACCTCGATGCGCATGACGAGAGCCTAGGCCACCCGCGCGTCAGGCGGAGAGTTCGAGGAACCGCCCGTAGCGGTCGTCGAGGGGACCGGCCCACTCCGGTCGGGGGTCCACGGTGCGACCCGTGCGCGCCCACCGGCCGGCGTCGGCCAGCGCTCGGGGCTCCTCCAGCCCGGCGGCGATGCGCGCCAGGAACGCCGACCCGAGCGCGGCCCCTTCGGGCACCAGCACGCAGTCGCAGGGCAGCCCGGTGACGTCGGCGATCGCCTGCACCCAGTCGTCGACCCGGGTCCCGCCACCCGTGAGCACCAGGCGACGCGGCGTGGACCCGTGGTGGGTGCGGGCGGCGTCGAGGATGCGACGCACGACGAAGCCCGACGCCTCGAACCCGGCCCGCCGCACCGCGGCGGCGTCGTGGCCGAGGTCGAGGTCGGTGAGGACGGCGCGGCGGTCGGGGTCGTTCAGCGGCGCCCGCTCTCCGCGCGGGTAGGGCGCCCAGACCGGCACCCGTCCCGGGTCGACCGGACCGTTCGCGTCTCCGAGCAGACGCGCGACCCAGTCGACGAACATCCCGCCGGCGTTGCTCGGACCGCCGAGGAGCTTGGCGCCACCCGCCCCCTGGGGGATCGTCCAGTAGCCCGGCACCGGCGCCTCCGACTCGGTGACCACCCAGGTGATGAGGGTGGTCCCGAGGATCACCATGACGTCGCCGACCTCGCGGGCGTTCGCCATCATCTGCTCGGCGAAGGCGTCGATGCAGCCCGCCGCCAGCGCCGGACCTCCGGGCCCGACCTCGCCGATGCGCTGCCCCGGCATGGCGAGGCCCGGAAGTTGCTCCACCCGGGCTCCCGCCGCGGTGGCGACCACCGGGTCCCACGAACCGGCGAAGTCGAACAGCGGTGCGCACGTGGCCGCGGTGGAGAAGTCGATCACCGGCGCACCTCCGAGGGCGTGGTTCGCCACGGCCTGCGCCGGCCAGTAACCGTGCGCCTCCGGTGCGGCGGTGGCACACCAACGGAGGAAGGCGACCAGCTCGCCGCTCTCCTGCTGCGCCGCCTCACCCGCGCCGGCGCGTGCACGGCCCCGGGCGTCGCCGTAGAGCAGTCCGGGGAGGAGCGGGCGCCCGGCGTCGTCGACCGCGGTCATCGACGGCACCATCGCCGCGACGTTCACGCCCACCACGTTGGTGGCCCCGACCTCCGCCTCGATGAGGTCGAGCGCGGCCCGGGGACCGTCGCGCCACGCCTGCGTCACGTCGTGCTCGAAGTACCCCGCGTGCGGCACGCCCACGGCATGGGGGACGCGGGCGCGCGCCACCACGGTGCCGTCGTCGTCGGCGGCGACGGCCTTCACCGACGACGTGCCGATGTCGAGGCCGACGGTGACCGGACGGGAGGCGCTGGTGGCCACGGTCGCCCCGATCAGACGACGGGGTCGGCGACGATGGCCATGACGGCGTCGTGGAGCACGCCGTTGGTGGTCACGGCGTTGCCCCCGTCGGCCCGCACGGCGCCGCACCGGTCGGTCAGCCGACCGCCGGCCTCGGTGACGATGGGGATCAGGGCCGCGATGTCCCAGACCTCGAGCACGGGCTCGACCATCACGTCGGCGATGCCCTCGGCGACGAGCAGGTGCCCCCAGAAGTCGCCGAAGCCGCGCCGGTCCCAGACGGCTCGGGTGAGGGCGTCGAACTCCGGGCCGCACCCGGACGCCTCGTAGGCGAGGAGGTCGGCGTGGCAGAGCAGGGCGTCGGACAGGTGATCGACGTGCGACACCGCGATCGGTTCGCCGTTGGCGAAGGCACCACCACCGGTGGTGGCCCACCAACGCCGGCCCAGCGCGGGCGCGGATGCGACCCCGAGCCGGATCTCGCCGTCGACCTGGAGGGCGAGCAGCGTGGCCCACGGCGGCGAACCCCGCAGGAACGACTTCGTCCCGTCGATCGGGTCGACGATCCAGCGCCGATGCCCCGATCCGCTGACGCCGAACTCCTCGCCGACGATGCCGTCGGCCGGCCGGGCCCGGGCCAGGGCCGCCCGCACCATCTCCTCCACCGCGTGGTCGGCCTCGGTCACCGGGGTGCGGTCGGGCTTGGTGGAGAACGCGAGGTCGCGGGCACGAAAGCGCGCCATCGTGATGGCGTCGGCGGCATCGGCGAGCTCGAGCGCCAGCGCCAGGTCTTCGGCCAGGTCGGGATCGGCCAGGTCAGCGTCGGCGCGGCGATCGGTCACGCCGCCGAATGTAGCCCCGGTCGATCAGCCGCGGTTGCCGATCCCGCCACCTCAGCCACCACCGCGCGACGGGGTGCCCGGATCGGCGGCCAGGGTCGCCGTCAGTCCGTCGGCGAGTTGCTGACGCTGCGCGGCCGTCAGGTTCGCCTCGCCGTGGAGCCCCAGCCACGTGAAGTACCCGGGCGGCATCGAGTTCTCCCGGACCGATTCGACCACGTCATCGGCGGCCGACTGGTTCCCCTGGTTCGGCGTGCCCCACTCGGAGAAGTTCAGGGCCGAGCGGCCCTCCTTCACGTGGTTGGCGATCCACCACGACAGGGGTGCGATCTTCTCCCAGGCGTAGGGGTGCGACTCGTTGCTGTGGCAGTCGAAGCAGGCGGCTTTCACCAGCGTGCGCGTCTGGGCGCTGTCCCACCTGGGCTCGGCCGCGACCGGCGGGTTGTCGACCCGGTACGGCACCAACTGGGCCAGGCCGAAGAGGACGAAGGCCACGATCAGGGCACCGAGCCACCAGAGGGGTCCGAGCAGAAGCTTCATGACGACGAGTCAACCAGGTGCGGCCGAAGGACCGACCCACCCGGACGGAAGCACTGGGTAAGAATCAACCGGAAGGGCGTCAGACGACCTCCACCACCAGCGCCGAGCCCATGCCACCCCCGGCGCACATCGAGGCCACTCCGAGGCCACCCCCACGGCGGCGCAGCTCGTGGATCAGGGTGGTCACCATCCGGGCGCCGGTCGCTGCGACCGGATGGCCCAGGCTGCACCCGCTGCCGTTCACGTTGACGATGTCGTGGTCGAAGCCCAGCATCCGGCTGCTGGCGACCGCCATGGAGGCGAAGGCCTCGTTGATCTCGACCAGACGGACGTCGGTGGTGGCGTAGCCGCCCCGCGCGAGCGCCTTCGGGACCGCGACCGTCGGACCGAGGCCGGTGTCGGCCGGAGGAACCCCCGCCGACGCCCACGACCGCACGTACGCGAGGGGCTCGAGCCCGTGGGCCGCGGCGTAGTCGTCGCTGGTGATCACCAGCGCGCACGCCGCGTCGTTGAGCCCCGACGAGTTGCCGGCCGTGACCGAGAAGCCGGGAATCTCCGGGTGCAGGGGCCGCAGGGCGGCGAGCTGCTCGAGCGTGGTGTTGCGGCGCGGGTGCTCGTCGGTGTCGAAGACCCGCGTCGCGCCCTTCCCCGCCGGGACCTCCACGGGGAAGATCTCGTCGACGAAGCGTCCTGCGTCGATGGCGGCGACGGCGCGCAGGTTCGAGTGGAGGGCCCACTCGTCCTGCTCCTCGCGGGTGATCCCGCACTGCTGGGCGGTGTTCCAGCCCACGGTGATCGACATGTCGAGGTTGGGCGCCTCCGGGGTGTTGCGGTGGCTCGGCGAGAGCCACGGGGACACTCCGCCGTAGCCCCCCGGGAGCTTCTGGAACACCTGGGGCGAGCGGGTCAGGCTCTCGGTGCCACCGGCGATCACCACCCGGTCCATGCCCGCCCGGATGCCCGCGGCGGCGGTCTGCACCGCAGCCAGACCCGACGCGCAGTGGCGGTTGTGGGCCAGACCCGGGGCGCCGAACATGCCCAGCTCCACCGCCACGTAGCGAGCGATGTCACCACCGCCCTGGAGCACCTCCCCGAGCACGACGTCGTCGACGTCGTCGGCGGGCACCCCCGAGCGCCGGAGCGCCTCCCCCACGGCCAGCCGGCCGAGTTCGAAGGCGTCGAGGTCGACCAGCGACCCCTTGCGAGCCGTGCCGATGGCCGTGCGGGCCGCAGCGACGATGACGGCGTCTGCCATGTCCGATTCCTCCCGGGTGTGCCGGTCGACCCGGCCGCGGCGGGACACTAGCCCCACCGCGGAACTGCGCCCGGGTGGGACCCGCGACTAGGTTGACCTACCCGGACGACCCCACCAGGAGACAGCACGTGGCACTCACCGAGCTCAAGGGACAGGTCAGCGGACCCACCACGGTGGTCATCGAGCGCGGCCCGGTCCGGGTCTTCGCCGATGCTCTCCTCGACGACGACCCCGCCTACCGCAGCGACGAACCCGGCGCGCCGGTGCCCCCGACCTTCCCGTTCGTGATGCCGTTCTGGGGCTCGCTCGGGACCGGAGGCGCCGCCGGCCTGCCGGTGGAAAAACTGCGCGGCCCCGGTCGACTGATCCTCCACGGGGAGCAGGAGTTCGTCTACACCCGCATGCCCCGGGTCGGAGACCGCCTCGAAGGCACCACCACCATCACCGACGTCTACGAGAAGGAACGCTCGAACGGCGGGAAGATGGAGTTCTACGTCTCCGAGACCGACTGGCGCGACGCCGCGACCGGTGAGCCCGTCGTCACGACGGTGTTCACCATGATCGTCAACGTCCGCCCGCCCCAGCAGGATTGACCCCCGGTCCCTCCGGCGGCGGGCCCTCCACGTTCCCGTACGGGAGTTACCGCCGGCGCATCCGCCTCGTCACCACCGGGCCCGACACCGTGGTCGGGGGCCTCGAGGACGACTTCCACTGCTGGACCGTCACCGTGCGCCACGACGGAGTGCGGGTGGTCGACCTCACGCGCGCCGGCGAACGCTCCCCCTGGTCCACGTGTCCCGCGGCCGGTGACCGGCTCGCCGAGTTGGTCGGCATGGAGCTCTCACCGAGTTGCCTCGCGGTGGGCGCCGTCGCCGACCCGCGCCACCAGTGCACCCACCAGTTCGACCTGGCCGGCCTGGTGATCGCCCACGCGACCCGACCTCCGGGCGTGCGCCAGTACGACGCGACCGTGCCGTTCGGCGCGCAGTCCGGGGGGCCGGTGCCGGTGACCCTCCTGCGCGACGGCGAGCCGTGCCTCACCTGGACCCTCGACGGCCATGCCTGCGTCGACCCGCCGCCGTTCTCCGACGCTCCCTGGCGCGGCGGGTTCTTGCGTTGGACGACCGAGCACCTCGACCACGACACCGCCGAGGCCGCCGCCGTGCTGCGCCGGTCCTGCGACATCGCCCTCGGGCGTGGCGCCGACATGGACCGCTTGGACCGCGCCTCCGACGTGGCGGTGAGCGGCTTGTGCTACTCCTTCCAACCCGGGACCGCCGAGGTCGCGCTCCGCCGCCGCGGCACGATCCGCGACTTCGACGGTCGGACCGACGAGTTGCTCGCCGACGGCCCCCACGCCCACGACGCCTGGAGCCCCCGATGAACCTCACCATGCTCCTCGACATGGCCGCCGCCGGATTCGACGACCGCACCGCCTTCGGGACCACCGCCCACGGCATCACCTACGCCGACCTCGCCGCGCGCGCCGCGACCGGTGCCGCCGCCCTGCACGCCCTCGGCGTCGATGCGTTGGTCTTCGTCGCGGCCAACGGCCCGGAGTTCCCGGTGGCCCTCTTCGCCGCCGCTCGGGCCGAGATCCCGCTCGTCCCCGTCAACTACCGCCTCGGCGCCGAGCAGCTGCACGCCCTGCTCGCCCACCACCCCGGCGCCGCCGTGATCGTCGAGGACTCCGCCCGCGACCTCGTCGGCGCGGCCGGGACCGTGCGCATGAGCCCGGCCGAGTGGATGGACCGCACCGACCCCGCCCGGGGCGGCGATCCCGGGCCCGAGCCGTTCGACCCCGAGGCCATCGCGCTGCTCCTCTACACCTCGGGCACCACCGCCGAGCCGAAGGCGGCGATCCTTCGCCATCGTCACCTCACCTCGTACGTCATGACGACGGTCGAGTTCGCCGGCGCCGAGCCCGACGCCGCCAGCCTCGTGAGCGTGCCGCCCTACCACATCGCCGGGGTGTCGAACACGATCTCCAACCTCTACGCCGGACGGCGGGTCGTGCACCTCACCGCCTTCACCCCCCAGGACTGGCTCACCACCGTCCGCGACGAGCGCATCACCCACGCGCTCGTCGTCCCGACCATGCTCGCCCGGGTCGTGGAGTACCTCGACGAACTCGGAGCGCCGGGGGCGGCCGTGCCGACCTTGCGCTCCCTCGCCTACGGGGGTGCGCCGATGCCGGCCCGCATCATCTCCCGCGCCCTGGAGCTCTTCCCCACCACCGACTTCGTGAACGCGTACGGGCTCACCGAGACCAGCTCGACCGTGGCGGTGCTCGGACCCGACGACCACCGGGCGGCGGCGGCCAGCGCCGACCCCGCCGTGCGGGCCCGACTGGGTTCCGCGGGTCGGCTCGTCCCCGGGATCGAGGCCGAGGTCCGCGACCCCGACGGCGCGGTGCTCCCGATCGGTGAGGTGGGCGAGCTCCACCTCCGCGGCGAGCAGGTGTCGGGCGAGTACGTCGGCCGGGCGGCCGCCGTCGACACCGGCGGCTGGTTCGCCACCCGGGACCGGGCGTCGATCGACGCCGACGGCTTCGTGTTCATCGAGGGGCGCGCCGACGACACGATCATCCGCGGGGGCGAGAACATCGCTCCGGCCGAGATCGAGGAGGTCCTGCGCTCCCACGCCGCGGTCGCCGACGTCGCGGTCCTGGGCCTGCCCGACGAGGAGTGGGGTCAGGTCATCGCCGCGGTCGTGGTGGTCCGCCCCGACCACGCGGTCGACGCGGACGAGCTGCGCGAGTTCGTCCGGGGCCACCTCCGCACGTCGAAGACGCCCGACCAGATCGAGTTTCGCGCCGAGCTCCCCCACACCGAGACCGGCAAACTCCTGCGCCGCGTGCTGCTCGCCGAGCTCGGCGGCGCCTGAGTCCGGAGCCGCCCGGTCGACCCGGTCGACGAGGGGTTCAGCCCCCGAGGCCGGCCATCTCGGCGAACTCCCGCAGAGCGTCGACCGCTTCACGCGACCGGCGCCAGGGCGAGAACACCAGGCGGGTCACCCCGAGGTCCTCCCAGCGCGCCACGTCGTCGGGCGACGCGCACGGACCACCGAGGCAGTACTCGAAGGCCTCGGGGTCACGGCCCTCGGCCACGAGCAGGTCGCGCAGCACCGCGAGCTGGGCCGCCGCCGACTCGAAGTCGTGGCTCATCCCGAGCCAGCCGTCGCCGAGGCGAGCGGCCCGTCGCAGCGCCGCCTTCGACTCGCCCCCCACCAGGATCGGCGGCCACGGCTGCTGCACGGGCTTGGGCACGAACACCGCGCCCTCGAAGTCGAAGAACTCGCCGTGGTGCGTGACGGCGTCCTCGGTCCAGAGCCGCTTGCAGACCTCGACGCACTCGTCGACCCGCCGACCCCGCGACGCGAAGTCCAGCTCCGCGGCGACCCACTCCTCCTCCAGCCAGCTCGCCCCGATCCCGAAGAGGAACCGGCCGCCGCTGACGAGGTCGAGGGTCTGGACGGACCGCGCGGTGGTGAACGGGTGGCGCAGCCCGATGTTGTAGACGTGGGTCCCGAACTTGAGCCGCTCGGTCCGACCGGCCAGGTAGGCGAGGTACGTGAACGCCTCGAAGATCGGGGTCTCGGGCGGTACGGGCGGGTGCGTCTCCCCCGGATGGGGTGAGCGGCTCATCCGGGTGGTGAAGATGAGGTGCTCGGGCAGCCAGACCGACTCGAACCCGAGCCGCTCCGCCTCGAGCGTGATGTCGAGGAAGAACGCCGGGTTCGCGGCCCCGAGCGCGATGCCGAACTCCACCTCAGCCCCTCCATTGTCCGTCGGGCCCCCGGTGCCAGCCGCCGGCGGCGAGGTTGCCGCCGTCGACGTGCACCGTGGTGCCGGTCACGAAGCGACCCAGGTCGCTGGCCAGGTAGAGCGCCGCGGCGGCGACGTCGTCGGGGTGGCCCGCCACCGGCAGCGGCGTGTGCACCGGCACCTCGCCGACCCCGGGGGTCGGGATGACGTCGGGGGCGATGCAGTTGACCCGGACGAGCCGGTCGCCGAACTCCAGCGCCAGGCTCTTGGTCAAGCTGGCGACGCCCGACTTCATGGCGGTGTACACCGCGTAGCCCGGTCCGGCCCGGTGCGCCTCGATCGACGTGACGTTGACGATCGATCCGCCCGCCGGGGGCATGTGCGGCACGACCGCCCGGGTGAAGTTCGTCACGCTGACGAAGTTCTCCCGGATCAAGGAGTCCTGACCCTTGTCGGAGACGTCGAGGAACGGCGCCAAGAACCCCCCTCCCGCGTTGTTCACGAGGATGTCGATCGGGCCGAGCTCCGCGGCGACGGTGTCGACGAAGGCGCGGACCGCCTCGCCGTCGCGCACGTCGAGCTCGCCGGCGACGGTGCGGCGGCCCGCGGCCGCGATGGCCTCGGCGGTGGCGTCGAGGTTGGCGACGTCACGGTCGCAGACGGCGACGTGGGCGCCGAACTCGGCGAAGGCGAGGGCGATCGCCTCGCCGATCCCCACGGCGGCGCCGGTCACCAGGGCGACGCGGTCGGTGAGCAGGACGGAGTCTCGGGTCAGCACGACGCGCACACTAGAGCGTGCAGGGCGCGCGCACCCGCGACTCAGTCGAAGAGGTCGGGCTGCTCGCGGATGATCTTGTCGTAGAGCGGCGAGAAGGAGAAGTAGCCCGAAAGGGGCGAACCGACCTGCCGGGCGGTGACCGCCGCCATCTCGTCGTCGATCAGGATCGGCGTGCCCGCCGCCTCGGCGAGCAGTTGGGCCTGACAGGACCGCTCCATGGTGATGAACCACCACACGGCTTCCTCCACCGAGTGGCCGACCGTGAGCAACCCGTGGTTGCGCAGGATCACCGCCTTGCCGCCCCCGAGGGCGTGACCGATGCGCTTGCCCTCCTCGAGGTCGAGCACCACCCCGGTGAAGTCGTCGTAGAGGCCGTGGTCGCCGTAGAAGGCGCAGGCGTCCTGGGTCAGCGGGTCGAGCAGACGCCCGAGGGCCGACCACGCCTTGCCGTGCAGCGAGTGCGAGTGGGCCGCGGCCACGACGTCGGGACGGACGGCGTGCACCTGTGAATGGATCGCGAAGGCGGCCCGGTTGAGGATGCCGTTCCCCTCGACGATCTCGCCCTCGTGGTTGACCAGGATGAGGTCGCAGACCCTGATGTGGGAGAAGTTCACCCCCATCGGGTTGACCCAGAAGTGGTCGAGGTGCTCGGGGTCGCGAGCGGTGATGTGCCCGGCCACCCCCTCGTCGAAGCCGAACCGGCCGAACAGGCGGAAGCCCGCGGCCAGGCGCTGCTTGCGGTGGAGGCGCTCCTCGGCGACCGACGCGAACGCGGGGAGGTAGTCGACCCCCATCAGGCGCTGGAACGGCTGGGTCGCGTCGTCGGTCACGCCGGCAGTCCGTAGGTCTTGGTCTCGAGGTACTCCTCGAAGCCGGCGATGCCGTGCTCGCGTCCGACCCCGCTCTGGCGGTAGCCGCCGAAGGGGGCGTCCGGGCCGAACCACATGCCACCGTTCACCGAGATCGTGCCGGTGCGGATGCGCCGGGCGACGGCCATCGCCCGGTCGAGGCTCCCGCTCGTGACCCCGCCCGAGAGCCCGTAGCGGGAGTTGTTGGCGATGCGCACGGCGTCGTCGTCGTCGGTGAAGGAGAGGACGGCGAGGACCGGCCCGAAGACCTCGTCCTGGGCCATCTCGGAGTCGGGGTCGACGTTGGCGAGGACGGTCGGCTGGACGAAGTAGCCCCGCTCGAACTGGGTGGCCCGACCACCCCCGACCACGCAGCGGGCGCCGTCGGCGATGGCCCGCTCGATCATGCCGAGGACCTTGTCGCGCTGCGGCGCGTTCACGAGCGGGCCCATCATGTTGGCGGGATCGGTCGGGTCGCCGTAGGGGATCATCGCGAACGCCTCGGCGAGCTGCTCGAGGGTCTCTTCGTAGCGCGACTCCGGGACGAGCAACCGGGTGGGGATGGCGCACCCCTGACCGGCGTGCGTGCAGACCGCCATGCCGGCGAAGCCGACGAGGTCGAAGTCGGCGTCCTCG
This sequence comes from Actinomycetes bacterium, assembly GCA_037142235.1. Taxonomy (GTDB): domain Bacteria; phylum Actinomycetota; class Acidimicrobiia; order IMCC26256; family PALSA-555; genus CAIUKV01. The sequence continues at coordinate 2,601 of JBAXBB010000034.1, read as the reverse complement.
AGCATGATGTTGGCCGATTTGCCGCCGAGCTCGAGGAAGACCTTCTTCACGGTGTCGGCGCCCCGGGCCATGATCCGCTTGCCCACCGCGGTGGAGCCGGTGAACGAGATCATGTCGACGCGGGGATCGCCGGTGAGCACCTCGCCGACCGACGCCTTGTCGCCGGAGGGCACGACGTTGACCACGCCCGGCGGGATGTCGGTCTCCTCGGCGATGAGCTTGCCGATCATCGTGGCGCTCCAGGGCGTGTCGGGTGCCGGCTTGAGCACCACGGTGTTGCCCGCAGCGAGCGCCGGCGCCAACTTCGACAGGTTGAGCATGAAGGGGAAGTTCCAGGCGGTGATCGCCCCGACCACCCCGGTCGCCTCGCGGACCACCCGGCGGTTGCTCGTCATGCCCTGGAACTCGTGGAGCCCGAGGTCGCGCTCCCACTCGACCTGGTCCATGAAGGCCACTTCGACCGGGAAGTCGTCGATGCACGAGTCCATCTGGACCATGTGGGTCAGCATGACCGGGCTGCCGACCTCGGCGACGATGTTCGGCCGCAGGTCTTCGCGGTGACGGTCGAGGGCCGCGTGGAGCTGCGCCAGGGTCTCCCGTCGCCGATCGCGGTTCGTCGACCAGTCGGTGTCGTCGAAGGCCCGGCGAGCCGCCGCGATCGCCCGGTCCATGTCGGCCTCGCCGCCGTCGGCGACCTGACCGACGACCTCTTCGGTCGCGGGGTTGACGTTGGCGAAGGTCTTGCCCGAGGCGGCCTCGCACAACACGCCGTCGATCAGCATCCGGGGTTCTGCGAAGTCGCTCATGACACTCCTCATCGGGATCGAGATCAGGATCGGGCTCGGAATCGGGGTCCCCGCACCAGCGGGTGGACCGCCCGGATCGTACCCCACCGGTTCCCGGGAACGGTCGGCCGGGCACGTAGGTTGCAGCGGTGCGCGTCGCCGCCGTGGACCTCGGCTCGAACTCCTTCCACCTGATCATCGCCGAGGTCCTGCCCGACGGGACCTTCGAGCCCATCATCCGCGAGAAGGAGATGCTGCGCCTCGGCGACCTGGTCGGCCGCCACGGCCGGATCCCCGACGAAGCCGCGGCCGCCGCCGCCGCCGTGATGCGGCGCTTCCGCCAGGTCGCGGACGCGGCCGGGACCGGCGAGATCGCGGCCTGCGCCACCAGTGCCCTGCGCCGGGCGGCCAACGGCGCCGAGGTGGTGGACCGGATCGAGGCGGAGTCCGGAATCCCGGTCGAGGTGATCAGCGGGGTCCGTGAGGCGCAGCTCATCTTCCTCGCCGTCCGAGCCGGGGTGGTCCTCGAGCCGGCGCCGGCCCTCGCCTTCGACCTCGGCGGGGGCAGCGTCGAGATCACGGTGGGTGACGCCACCGGGTGCAAGTTCGCCGCCAGCGAGAACCTCGGCATCGGCACGCTCACCGCCCGGTTCGTGACCACCGACCCGATCGATCACGACGAGCGTCGGGCACTCGAGGCGCACGTGGCCGACGTCCTCGAGCCGGTCGCCCGCTCGGTCGCGGCCCTCGGACCCCGCCTCGTGATCGGCAGCAGCGGCACCCTCGAGGACATCGCCCGGATGGTGGCCCTCCGACGCGGACGCGACGTGCCCCGTTCGCTCAACCAGTTCACCTTCGGTCGCGACGAGTTCGCCCGCGTGCGCGACGACGTGCTCGGTGCCACCGCCGCCGAGCGCGCCCGGTTCGACGGGCTCGAGGCCCGACGGGTCGACCTGATCACCGCCGGCGTGGTGTTTCTCGACGTCGCCATGGAGGTGTTCGGCTTCGACGAGATGACCATCAGCGAATGGGCTCTGCGCGAGGGGATCCTCCTCGACGTGATCGACCGCCACGATCCCGCCGACTGGGACACCGACCCCCGCGCCATCCGGCGGGCGTCGGTGGAAGCCCTCGCCCGACGCTGCACCTGGCACGAGGCCCACTCCCGTCGCGTCGCCGACCTCGCCGTGAGCCTGTTCGACCAGACGGCTGCACTCCACGGCGGTGATCCGGTCGAGCGCGAGCTGCTCGACAATGCCGCCCTCCTCCACGACATCGGCGAGCACGTGTCGTCGCAGGGACATCACCGCCACGGTGCGTACCTGGTGGAGCACGGGCAGCTGCGCGGGTTCGACCCGGCCGAGATCCAGACCCTGGTCGCCGCCGTGCGCTGGCACCGACGCGGCAACCCCGACGCCGGCACCTATCCGCTCGTCGACGTCGACCAGGTACGACGCCTCGCGGCCTTCCTCCGGATCGCCGACGGCCTCGACCGGGGTCGCACCGGCACCATCACCGGGGTCGACGTGACCGTGGGCCCGTCACTCGTGCTCCTCCGGGTCCGGGCCACCGGCGACGCCGAGCTCGAGCTCTGGGGCGCCCGCAGGAAGCGCGAGCTGTTCGAGCGCACCTTCGACCGCGACCTCGAGATCGCGCTCCGGTCCGGCGGCGCCTGAACCGCACCGGGCCCGGGTCCGGTGGTAGACCGACCCGATGGAGCCCGCCGACGACGTCCCCCGCGAGCCGATTCCCCCTGCGCCCGAGGCCCTGCCCCCGCTGCGGCGGCGGCCACCCCGCGCGTGGTGGGTGCACTGGC
>JBAXBB010000033.1:0-26490 GCA_037142235.1 Actinomycetes bacterium | reverse complement strand
CGGGGGCGGAGGTGGCGACGGTGCTCCCCAGACGGGAGTGGCTCCGCCGGCTCCGCCGGTGTCGTCGGTCATGGGTTCCTCCCGGTGGTCCGGGGAAGGCGTCGCTCAGGCGGCGGGCAGCCCGGGTGCCGGCGGCGGGCCCCACTGGTTGTCGGTCGGCTGGCCGGCGGTCGCGTAGAACACCAGCAGGATGATCGAACCGACGCAGGGGATGATGCCGAGCAGGATGAACCAGCCCGACTTCCCGGTGTCGTGGAGGCGACGAATGGCCACCGCCAGGTTCGGGATGATGATTCCGATCGCGTAGAGGATGAAGAGGTAGAAGAAGATGCTCGACACGCTGGCGAGGATCAGACCCAGCACGACGTAGACGATGAAGTTCGCCAGAACGAACCACCAGAACTCGGGCATGTTGGCCCGACCTTGGAAGTTCGCGTAGTTCTCCAGGACGACCCGCTTCCAGGCATTGACCAAGACCATGACCCCTCCCAGGGTGAGTGTGTTGCTCCGACGGTATCGGCTGGCGCCATCCGCGTGCGGGACCGTCGCCCGGTCCCGGGCACCCGGCTACGGTCGGACGCGATGAGAGCGGCGGGACGCGACCGGGTCCGTCGGGGGATCGTCGCAGCAGCAGGTGCGTCCCTCGCGGCCGGCGGAGCGGCGGGGGTCGTCGCGATCGGTCCCGCTCCGGCGGCGGCGGCCACGCTCGCCGTCACCTCGACTGCGGATGGGGGCCCGGGCAGCCTCCGCCAGGCCTTGGCCGATGCGACCGACGACGACGTCGTCGACCTCTCCGGGGTTTCGGGCACCATTGCGCTCACCTCGGGCCCCCTCGTGCTCGACCACCATCTCACGATCTCGGGCCCGGGAGCCGAGGCCTTGACCGTGTCCGCCGGCCACGCGAGCCGGGTGTTCGAGTGGGATCCGACGGTGGGGGGGACCGGCACCGTGGAGTTGCGCGGCTTCACCGTCGCCGACGGCGAGGCCCCCGCCTCCCCGGCCCGCGGCGGGGGTGGGATCCTCTTCGCCTGCGGCCTGAACTCGGCGACCTCCCTCGTGCTCGACCACATGGCCCTCACCGGGAACCATTCGGTGTACCTCGGTGGAGGCCTCTACTTCGACGAGTGCAACAGCGGAGGTGAGTACGGGAGTCTCACCATCACCGCGTCGGTCGTGTCGGGCAACGCCAGCTACTACTCGGGTGCGGGTGGCGTCTGGTTCGACGCCGGACGTGACCTCACCGTCACCGACACCGTCATCTCGGGGAACTTCTCCGTGGGGTGGGCGGCCGCCGGGATCGACGTCGGCACGGGCCGGACCGCCACGATCAGCGGGAGTCGCATCGTCGGCAACGTCAACTACTACGACCAGGGCGGCGGCGCCTCCTTCCGCTCGATCGACGCCACGGTCACCGGTACCACCATCGCCGACAACGTCACGACCCAGGCCGGAGGGGCGGGGATCGCGGTGTTCGGCAACTATCTGCGCACGTTCACGCTGCGTGACTCCACCGTCGCCGGGAACGTCGCCGAGTTCTACGGAGGGGGTCTCTACGTGGCCGGCGCCGCCTCGGCGGTCGTGGTCGAGAACTCCACGATCTCGGGGAACTCGGCCGGTCAGGCCGGCGCCGTCTACGGCGGTGTCGACGGGTTGCGCCTCGTCCAGTCGACGGTCACCGCGAACACGGCTCGGAACGCGAGCGCCGACGCCGCGGTCGGTGGGATCCTCCTGAGCGGTCCCGCTCCGTCGTCCCCTTGTGGCGCCGACGCCGGTCACCGGGCGCAGACCCGTCCGAACGGCCGGTCCGGCGCGGTGGTCGACCGTCAGCGCACGACCACCGCTTCCGACTGCGCCCCGGTCGCCCCGGATGCCCTGGGCGTGCTCGAACTCGTGGGCACGATCGTCGCGGGCAATGTGGGTGCCGACGTCGGACGCTGGAAGGACCGGACGGTGTCGGCGCGTTCTGATCACTCGGTCCTGGGAGTCGTCGAGCCGGCGGTCCCGCTCACCGACCGCGGGGGCACCCGATCCGGCGTGGTCGACCCTCGCCTCGGCCCGCTCGCCGACAACGGCGGTCCGACCCGCACCCACGCCCTCCTCCCCGACTCGCCCGCCCTCGACGCCGGCCCGGTGCCGGTGCCGACCTTTCCCGAGAACGCGACCGATCAGCGCGGCCCGGGGTTCGCCAGGGTCGTGAACGGTGTGGTCGACGTCGGGGCGTTCGAGGTGCAGCCGGTCGAGCCGACCTTCACCGGCTGAACGTCAGGTGGCGACGTCGGCCATCGCGGCGTCGGGCAGCACGTAGGCGGTGTCGGCGAGCGGGGCCCCGGGCTCGACCAGCTCGGGGTAGCGCAGCCCGGGGATCACCGCGACCTCGAAGATCTCCTGGACGAGGCCTTCGAACGACAGTTGGGCCACGATCTTGCCGTCGGTGGTGTCGACGACCCACACGCCGCAGCGGAGCTCGTCGGTGCGGTCGCGGGTGAGCGGCAGTCCGTCGAAGACGTGCTCGCGCACTTTCGACAGGCCGATGAGGGCGTACTGCCCGATGAACGTCAGGCCGCGGGCGAAGCCCGGGACCTGGGCGATGGTCTCGACCTTCCCGGTTTCCACGTCGACGGTGCTCAGGGTGCCGATGCCGGACTGCAGGACCCAGAGCTTGCCGTCGTACCAACGGGGCGAGTGGGGCATCGACAAGCCCGTGGTGATGATCTCGTCGTTGGTGATGTCGATGATCGCGCCACCCTCGGCCTTGCGCTCACGCCACCCGTCGTTCTCGTCGGTGAGGCCCAGCACCGTGACGTACTTCGGGACCCCGTCGACGACGGTGAGGCCGTTGAGATGGCAGCGGTCCTCGGCGGCGAGCTTGGTGACGAACGACGGTCGCCACCGCGGCACGAAGGAGTGCTCGTCGTCGAGGGTCGCCAGGCACGAGAAGCGCGTGTTGACCACCCACAGTTCGTTCTTCGCCCACGCAAGGTCGTGGATGCGGATGTCGCCCGTGGCGTGTCGACGCCGGGCCACGAAGCAGCCGTCGTGGAGGTCGGGCTGCTCGAGGCGCCGGGTCAGGGCGGGCTGGTTCTGGAAGACGATCACCTCGGCCTTGGTGCCCACGGCGAGGTGCCGACCGTCGTAGGCGACGCCCATGGGGGTGTCGAGGGCGCGGTAGTGCGAGTTCAGGCCTTCGGGGGTGGGCCGGATCATGATGAGACGGCCGGCCTGGTACGTGCTGATCACCAGCGAGGAGTTCGTCTGGTCGAGCAGGACCCGGAACGAGTTGGTGAACTGCGAGGCGTAGAGCTGATCGGCGGGCAGCGCGTTGGTGGCGGCCGGCGCCGGCTGCGCGCTGTCGGCGACCGGGCCGGAGGGCGCGGGCGCGGTCGGTGCACTGGGTGGGGCCGGGCGTCGGTTCGGTCGGGGCCGGTTGGCCGATTCGCCCGCCTCGACCGGCTTCACCCGGGGCGGAGCGGCGAAGGCGTCGCGGGCCCGTGCAGCGGCTGGGGCCATGAACTCGAGTTGTGGCTCGAGCTCGTCGGCGTTGCGGCGCCACTTCTCGGGGTGGGGTGAGTCGAGGGTGTGCCGGGAGTCGGGAAGGGGCTCGGCGAGCTCGTCGTCCCAGTCGATGTCGAGGAACTCACAGAGGCGGGTGATCTCGTCGTAGGGCTCGGCGACCAGCCGGTCGTAGGAAGCGACGCACCACCGGTCGGGGTCCAGCGCTTCGAGGTCGTCGAGCAGGGTGTCGACGGTGCTGGACCACTGGCGGGCGACGACCTCGGCCAGCGGGCGACCGTCGAGGTCGCGCCACCCCGGGGTGAGCAGCAGGGACCACGGTGATCCGTTCCAACCGGGCAGGTCGGGGTAGGTGACGAACCGCCCGGAGCGCCAGGCGTCGAGCATGCTGCTGACCGTCTCGCGGGGGTCGCGGTAGAGGTAGACGAAGCGCGCGTCGGGGAAGGCCCGGGCGAGGAACGGCACGCGCAGCGCGTTCTTCGGCGTCTTCTCCAGCAGCCGGGTGGGTCCGCCGTTCGGACGCCGACCGTCGCGGTTGCGCAGCTGCGAGACGAAGCGGTCCTTCAGGAACGACGCCACGCCCTCGGTCGCGTCGTCGGCGGAGAGCCGGTTCGACTCCCAGTCGTGGGCGGCGGGGGTGAGCGCGTTGATGCCCTCGATGAGCAGGTGGCTCTCGCCCCCGATGGTGTAGAGGCTCGGCGACCGGGTGAGGGTCTCGAAGAGGAAGCTCGAACCCGAGCGCGGTGGGCACACGATGAACACCGGGTCCGCGATGCGCGGCGGGCCGGCCAGCATGCGCTGGACCGGATCGGGAGCCGGTGAGGGTGCCGGGGCGGCTCCCGCCACCTTGAGCGGCATGCGCCGGACTCCCTCCCGCGTGACCGACGGGCCGAAGACGAGGTCGTTCAGCGCCCCCACCAGGGTGATCTTGTTCGGGAGCACGACTCCGGCGAGCGCTGCGGTGACCTCGGTGCGGGTTCGGTCGACCAGGCGCTCGCGGGCGCCCCAGCCCGGCTCGTCGTCGCCGAAGCGGGCGTCGAGGTCGTGCCACTCGCGCCGGAAGGGCGCCAGGGCGCTCCGGGCGCGGGCCGCACCGTCGGGGTCGACGGAGGCGACGTCGCCCAGGAGCGACCCGATGATGCCGTCGACCTCGGAACCGGGCATGACCGTCGGCCAGTTGGTGGTTTCGAAGGGGATCTCCGGGTCGGTGTCGGGCGTGAACGCGATCTCGATCGGCTCGCGGTCGGGACGCTCGATGAGGTCCCAGAGGGCGGCGCTGCCGACGGTGTCGATGACCAGGTGGATCCGGGGGCGCGAGGCCGGGTTGTCGACCCGGTGGTTGCGCCAGGTGTTGAACACCCAGGCCTCCCCGGCGCCCATGTGCACCGACTCGTCTTCGACCGCGAACTCCACCTCGGGGCTGGTCTCGATGGGCACGTGCACGCGCAGGTGGTACCACCAGTAGTAGTTGACGTCGACGTGGGTCCCGAGCTCGGTCTCGGTGGCGATCCGCATCAGGCGGGTCCGCCCGACGGTCGAGCCGAGCGCGGCCATGACCTGCCGCACGTAGGGGAGGTCGGCGAGGAACGGCGTCGGGGCCATCACCCCGTGGGTGGCGTCACCGCCGGGGTCACCGTCGACGGCGACCAGGGCCACTGCGGTGTTGCCCGGAGCCCCCTGGGGGTGCTGGCGCCAGGCCGACTCGGGGATGGTGGCGATCTCCTCGGCGAGCCGGAGGGCATCGACCCGGAACGGCAGGCGGACGAACGACTGGTCGAGGCGCACGGGGACTCCACAGCTGGTCGGGGGGTTCCGAACCGTCGGCGGGGGAGGATACCGTGCCTCCCTCGGCCGGTTCCGGGCGTGGGGCGACCGGAGGCGGGTTCGGCGCGTTCCCCCGGGCTCAGGTGGAGCGGTCGACGACCTTGGTCACGAGCGCCACGAGGTGCCGGCGCTCGGCTTCGCTGAGCGGGGCGAGCACCTCGGCCTCGGCGAGGGCCGCGAGTTCGTCGTAGCGAGCGAGGGCGTGGCGGCCGTCGGGGGTGATGGTGAGCTGGTAGCGGCGGCGATCGGAGGGATCACGCCGCCGTTCGACCCACCCCTGGCGCTCGGCGCCGTCGACGATGTCGACCATGTCGGAGGCGTGGGTGCCGAGGGCGTCGCAGACCTCCCGCTGGGAAACGGGCTGGCGCCGGTCGACCACGCTGAGGAGCCCATAGGTGGAGGGCTTCACGCCGCTCGAGACCACCCACGGCTCGCGGGCGAGGAGGTCGGCGAAGGTTCGCCGGAACAGCCCGACCAGCCGGAGCATGGCGGTCAGGTTGTCGGTGCGCGCCAAGGGGGCGGCGGGACTCATGGCGTCACGTTACCCGAGTCGCACCAACTGTTCAAGTATCCTATAGTTAGCAAGTCCAACGATTAGTCGATCCAGCACTCTGCCGACCTGCCGACCTGCCGACCTGGCGACCCACCGAACCACCGACCCGAGGCTCTCCGCTCGATGCTCATCCGACTCCTGCGCCGATTCCTGAAGGGGCACGGCTTCGCGTTGGGGCTGGTCATGGTCTTCACCATCGCCCAGGTGATGTGCCAGCTCCTCCTGCCGTCGCTGAATGCCGACATCATCAACCACGGCATCCTCGCCGGGAACACCGCCTACATCTGGCGCAAGGGCGGCGAGATGCTCCTCGTCACGCTCCTGCAGGCCGCTCTGGCCGTTGCGGCGGTCCTGTACGGAGCACGGGTCGCGATGGCCGTGGGCCGCGACGTACGCGCTGCGTTGTTCCACCGGGTCACTGACTTCTCGGCCCAAGACGTCGCGCGCTTCGGAGCGCCGTCGCTGATCACCCGCATCACGAACGACGTCTCCCAGGTGCAGATGCTCCTGATGATGCTGTGCACGCTCTTCCTTGCTGCGCCGATCACCATCGTGGGTGGCGTGATCATGGCGGTGCGCGAAGACGCACCCCTCACCCTGCTTCTCGTCGTGAGCGTTCCCATCGTGCTCGTCGTCGTCGGCGGTGCGATCTCACGGATGGTGCCGCAGTTCCAGGTGATGCAGGTACGCATCGATCGGATCAACGAAGTCCTGCGTGAGCAGATCACCGGCATGCGCGTCGTGCGCGCCTTCGTGCGTGAGGACCACGAGACGGAGCGGTTCGGAGAGGCCAACGCCCAGCTCACCGCGGTCTCCCTCTCCACCGGGAAGATCATGGCGATGATCTTCCCGTTGGTGATGATCGTCGTGAACCTCTCGAGCGTCGCCGCAGTGTGGATCGGTGGGAACCGCATCAGTGCCGGGCGCATGCAGGTGGGCGCGCTGGTCGCCTTCCTGAGCTACCTGATCCAGATCCTCATGTCGGTGGTCACGGCGTCGTTCGTCGGCGCGATGGCACCGCGCGCCGAGGTGAGCGCGGGTCGCATCGAGGAGATCCTCGACGCCGAGACGTCGGTCCGCGTCGCCGACAACCCCGTCATGGCGCTGCCGGGGCCGGCGTCCCTGGAGTTCCGCGACGTCGAGTTCCGCTATCCCGGTGCGGAGCAGCCCGTCCTCTCGGGCATCTCCTTCACCGCCCGGGCCGGTGAGACGACCGCCATCATCGGGAGCACGGGGTCGGGCAAGACCACGCTGCTCAACATGGTGCCGCGCCTCTTCGACGTGACCAGCGGATCGGTGGTCGTCAACGGGGTGGACGTGCGCGAGGTCGATCCCGAGACCCTCTGGGGTGCGGTCGGTCTCGTGCCGCAGCGGCCCTACCTCTTCTCCGGAACGGTCGCCTCCAATCTCCGCCACGCCGACCCCGAAGCCACCGACGACGAGCTCTGGTGGGCCCTGCGGATCGCCCAGGGCGAGGACTTCGTCCGGGCGATGTCCGACGGGCTCGGGTCCCGCATCACCCAGGGCGGCACCAATGTCTCGGGTGGTCAGCGCCAGCGCCTGGCGATCGCCCGCGCGCTCGTCCGGCGACCGCAGATCTTCCTCTTCGACGACTCGTTCTCGGCCCTCGACCTCGCCACCGACGCGCGACTCCGAGCGGCGCTGGACCCCGAGATCGCCGAGGCTGTCACGCTCGTCGTGGCCCAGCGCGTCTCCACGATCCTGCGCGCCGACCAGATCCTGGTGATGGAGGACGGCGCCCTCGTGGGCGTGGGGACCCATCACGACCTGATGGAGTCGTGCCCGACGTACCTCGAGATCGTGGAGTCCCAGCTCACGAAGGAGGAGGTCGGGTGAGTGCTACGAACGGGTCACGCCGACGGCGCGATCGGGGTCAGCCCGCGATCGATCCCGACGACGAACTCCACACCGGCGAAGCCGCCCGGCAGACCGACTTCGGTGGCCGTTGGGGTGCCGCCGGCGTTCCGATGGCCCGGTCGAAGGACTTCCGGTCGTCGACCACCCGGCTGCTCGCCCGCCTGCGTCCCGAGGGCGCGGGCCTGCTGCGGGTGTTCTTCCTCGCCCTCGGCAGCGTGGTGCTGTTGGTCAGCGGTCCGCGCATCCTCGGGCAGGCCACCAATGTCGTCGTCCAGGGGGTGGTGGGCGGTCACGGCATCGACTTCGGTCACCTGCACCGAGTCCTGGCGCTGGCGGTCCTCGTGTACGGAGCCGGTGGACTGCTCGCCCTCCTGCAGTCGCGCACCATCGCCTCGGTCGTGCAGCGGGCCATGCAGACCCTCCGGGCCGACGTGGAGGAGAAGCTCAACCGGATGCCGCTGCGGTACGTCGACCGCCAGCCGCGCGGCGACCTGCTCAGTCGGGTCACGAACGACATCGACAACCTCGCCCAGAGCCTGCAGCAGACGCTGAGCCAGATGCTCACGTCGGTGCTCACGCTCATCGGCACCGTCGTGATGATGTTCACGATCTCGCCGCTCCTCGCGCTGATCGCGCTGATCACGATCCCGGTGTCGTGGGGCACGATGAAACTCATCACGACCCGGTCCAAGAAGCGGTTCATCGCCCAGTGGAACCACACCGGTGCGCTCAACGCCCAGATCGAGGAGGCCTTCACCGGCCACACCCTGGTGAAGGTCTTCGGTCGCCAGCACGACGTCGAGGTGCAGTTCGACGAGAAGAACGACGAGCTCTTCGACGCCAGTTACGGGGCGCAGTTCATCTCCGGGATCGTGATGCCGGCGATGATGTTCTTCGGCAACCTGAACTTCGTGGCGATCGCCCTGGTCGGTGGACTCCGGGTGATCTCCGGTCAGATGAGCATCGGCGACATCCAGGCCTTCATCCAGTACTCACGCCAGTTCACGATGCCGCTCACCCAACTCGCGTCGATGGTCAACATCATGCAGTCGGGGATCGCCTCGGCCGAGCGGGTCTTCGAGCTGCTCGACGCCCCCGAGGAGGAAGATCGCGCGGACCTCGTCGAGTCGCCGACCGACGTGCGCGGGCTGGTCGAGTTCGACCACGTGTCGTTCTCCTACGACCCGGACGAGCCGCTCATCCGCGACCTCTCGCTCGTTGCCCGACCAGGCCAGACCGTGGCGATCGTCGGCCCCACCGGCGCAGGGAAGACCACGCTGGTCAACCTGATCATGCGGTTCTACGACCTCGACGACGGCGCCATCCTCCTCGACGGCGTCGACATCGCCTCGATGAGCCGTCAGGACCTCCGCCGCAACATGGGCATGGTGCTCCAAGACACCTGGCTCTTCGGTGGCACGATCCGCGACAACATCGCGTACGGCAATCTCGGCGCGACCGACGACGACGTGGTGGTCGCGGCCAAGGCCACCTACGTGGACCGCTTCGTCCGCACCCTGCCGCAAGGTTACGACACCGTGCTCGACGACGAGGGCGGCAGCGTGAGCGCCGGGGAGAAGCAGCTCCTCACGATCGCACGAGCCTTCCTCGCCGATCCGGCCATCCTCATCCTCGACGAGGCCACCAGTTCGGTCGACACCCGCACCGAGGTGCTCATCCAGCGGGCCATGAACGCCCTCCGGGCCAACCGCACGAGCTTCGTCATCGCGCACCGGCTCTCCACCATCCGCGACGCCGACACCATCTTGGTGATGGAGGACGGGGCGATCGTGGAGCAGGGCTCGCACGACGTCCTGCTGGCCAGCGGGGGGGCGTATGCCCGCCTCTACAACGCCCAGTTCGCCGGTGCCGCGGTCGACGTCGTCTGACGTTCCGGGGTAGCATTTCGACGTTGTTCGTCGCGTCGTCGCGTCGTCGCGTCGGCACTGGTCGGGTCAGGAGGGTCGGTGATGGCGGAAGACGAAGCCGCTCACGAGAGTGGTCGCGGGGCGGATCACAGCCGGCACCACCTCCACCTGCCCGAGCGGGTCCGGCGGCTCCGGGCCCTGCGGGTGTTGCCCCCGAACCGACGGGGAAGCCTCGCCGAGCGTCGGCTGCGGCGTCCGGGTGCTCCGGGGCCGGCCTCCGAGCACGTCATCCAGTATCTGGTGAGCAACACGCTCCGGGCCCGCAAGGACAACCCCTCGGCCAACGCGATCGGCATCAAGCAGGCCGACTTCTTCTACCGCGACCAGTACCGCCAGTACCTGAGCACGGTGGCGGGCGCCTTCGCGATGACGGCTCCCCAGGCGCTCGTGGCGTCGGGGACCGCCGCCCGCGGGCTCGCGTGGCGGCGTCACCGCCGAACCGTCGCCGCGTTGGTGGAGGGCGCGCCGGACGCGCCGCCGATCCTGGTGCTCGACCGGGGGACCGTCGCGGTGGCCGTGCTGCTCCCCCGGGAGGGCTCCGACGAGGACCGGCTCGTCGCCGGCGACCGGGTCGTGGGCGCACCGGGCACGGTCCGTGAGCGCGACCCCGACGGTGCTCTGGTCGAGACCGTCCGGGCGGCGGTGGCGTCGGGTCGTCTCGCCATCTTGGCGCTGCACCCCCACGACCCCGACGCCATGGGCCTGCACATCACCTTGTTCGGGGTCACCCTCCTCGGTGCCGCCGAACTGCAGGCCGACCACGCGCTCACCGCGACCGACCTCGCCGCCCACTCGGCCGCGGCCGACGCAGCGGGGAGGCGACTCGCGTTCTTGGTCGGGGGGACCGAAGAGGTGTTCACGCAGTGCTCGCAGAACCTCTTCGTGAAGCACCCCGTCACGCCCGGGGAGACTGCTGGCGATCCCCACGATCCGGCCCAACGCGACTGGCCCCGGCGTCCGCTCGCGGAGTTCCTGGCGGCGCAGTTCGAGGCGCTGCAGGTGACCGTAGGGCACGACGGTCTGCCCGGCGCGTCGCCGCGCAACGGCGACATCGGACGGGCAGCGTTCGTGGAGACTCGCCGCGGTCGCACCCACGTGCTCATCCCCTACCACCCCGGGAACGCGATTCACGGCCACGCCGCGAAGCTCTGGACCAACCCGTACAGCTCGGTGGTGTGTTCCGACGACCACTCGGCGCGCCGACGCGTGACGCTCTCCGGACGCTCGTGGATCGCCGACCAGGCCGTCGTGGCGCGCCGGTTCCCGGCCACGTCGGCGGCGGTGCTCCAGCCGGAGGGCCCCGACGGACCGTCCGTGCCCGAGCCCGTTTACTGGTTCGTGATGCGTCTCGACGACGTGGTCTGGGAGCGGGGGACGCTCGCCGCCAACCGGCTCGACCCCGGCCGGGCGGCCTGCACCATCAACGCCGGCGGACAGGGTCGGCACACCAAGAAGCCGGGGTATTTCGCCGCCGACACCGTCGACCGCTACGACCTGCACCTCCAGCACGAGCGGGAGCGAGCCGGCCGGCCGGTCGACCCCGACGGCACCGACCGCCGCGCGTGGACCGAGGCGGTCACCTCCGATCTGCAGGCCCGGCGGGACCACCTCGCCACCGTGGCGACCGGCGCCTGATCGTCGGGTTCGGCGTTCGCTAGCGTCGGCGCATGACCTTCACCCCGAAGCCGGACCGCCTCCTCCCCGACCTCACGCCCCGTGAGGAGCTCGTGCTGCTCGCCCGCACGCTGTGGCGCGAGGGGTACAACGACCACCTCGCCGGGCACATCACGTGCAACCTCGGCGACGGCACGCTGCTGTGCAACCCGTGGCTGATCACCTGGGACGAGCTCCGTCCCGAGCAGGTCATCCGCATCGACCTCGCCGGCACCGTGGTCGAGGGTGACTGGCCCGCGCCGCTCGGCATCCCGCTGCACCTCGCCCTCCACGAGGCGCGCCCCGCCGTGCAGTGGGCGATGCACAACCACCCGCTCCACGGCACGGTGATGGCCGATCTGCGGATCGTGCCGCCGCCGATGGACCAGTCGTCGGCGCTCGGCGGCGGTGGCGACGTCGTGCTGGTCGACGAGTACGAGGGTTCGGTCGACGCGTTGGAGGCGGCCCGCTCGGCGGTCGGGGCGATGGGCGACGGCGAGATCGCGCTGCTCGCAGGCCACGGGGTGTTCGTCCTCGGGGTGTCGGCCCGGGCGGTCCACCAACGGGCGGTGGCGCTCGAGCAACGCTGTCGGCACGCCTGGATGGCGATGGCGGCCGGCGCCGGTCTCGTGTCGCCGCTCCCCGAGTGGTTCCGCGAGCAGCGCAAGCACGGCGACGGCGATGGCTTCATCGGTTTCTGGGAGGCGATGGTGCGCGCCGAACTGCGGGCCGACCCCACCCTCCTCGACCACGACTGAAGGCCACGCCTCCCACCGGCTCGAGCTCGCCGGCGATCGACGCTGCTTCGACCCGGACCGGGCCGCCGGGATCAGCCGACCGGGCGGATGATGGTCTGGTACTCGGTGTAGGGGGCGATCCCTTCGGGGCCGAGCTCGCGACCGATGCCCGACGACTTGAACCCACCGAACGGTGCATTGAAGTCGAGGATCATCGACGAGTTCACCGCGACCACACCGGTGCGCACCTGCGCCGCCACCTCGACACCGTGGTCGGCGTCGGCGGTCCAGACCGATCCGCAGAGGCCGTAGTCGGAGTCGTTGGCGATCGCCACGGCCTCGGCCTCGTCGGAGTACTTGATGACCGAGAGCACCGGCCCGAAGATCTCCTCACGAGCGATCATCATGTCGTTGGTCACGTCGGCGAACACGGTGGGCTCGATGTACCAGCCCTGGTCGAGGTCGGCGGGCACGCCACCGCCCGCCACGGCGCGCGCTCCGCCGCTGCGACCGGCGTCGAGGAAACCCTTCACCCGCGCCTGCTGACGCTGCGCGACCAGCGGACCGATGTCGGTGTCGGCGTCGAGCGGATCCCCGACCTTCATGGCCCCGACCTTCGCGGCCAAAGCCTCGACCACCTCGTCGTAGCGCTTCGCGCTCACCAGGATGCGGCTCTGAGCACCACAGACCTGCCCGTTGTTCATGAGGCCGGAGTCGACGAGGTTGGTGAGTGCGGCGTCGTCGATCACCCAGTCGTCGAGCACGATCGCGGCCGACTTGCCGCCCAGCTCGAGCGTGCAGCGCTTGAGCTGCTCGCCGCAGATCGCGCCGATGTAGCGACCCACGGCGGTGGAGCCGGTGAAGCTCACCTTGTCGATGCCGGCGTGGCGCACCAGGTGCTCGCCGGTCTCGCGGCCGGCGGCCACCACGTTGATCACGCCGGGGGGCAGGTCGGCTTCGGCCACGGCCTCGGCGAGCATGTAGCCGTCGAGGGGCGTCTCGGGCGAGGGCTTGAGGATGATGGGGCATCCGGCCGCCATCGCCGGCCCGAGCTTCAGCGCCGAGATGAACAGAGGCACGTTCCAGGGGATGATCCCGGCCACCACTCCCACCGGGGCGCGCCGGACGGTGATCGGTGCGCCGAGTGCGCCGGCCCGGTCGTCGGACCAGGTGTAGGTGCGGGTGAGCCCGGCGTAGGTGTTGAGCACCATCACTGCGGAGAAGACCTGGCCCATCAGGGACCACTTCTTCGGCGATCCGTTCTCGGAGGAGATGGTGTCGGCGATGGGCTCGGCGCGTGCGGACAGGGCCGCGACGAAGCGCTCGATGCCGGCGGCGCGCTCCTCCGGGCTCATGCGCGGCCACGGGCCGCGGTCGAAGGCGTCGCGGGCGGCGGCGACCGCCCGGTCCATGTCGGCCGGGGTCGCGTCGCGGACGCGGCCGATGACCTCTTCGGTGTGGGGCGAGGTGACGTCGATCGTCCCCTTCGCGGTGGACTCGACCCACTCGCCACCGATGAAGAGCTTGTCGTAGACCTGCATGCTGTCTCCCGGTCCCGGGCGCGCTGCGGGCGCGCCTCGGTTGGAGATGCTACCGACGCTCACCGGGGTGATGCACGGCCCGCCAGGAGCGCGTGGGTGGTCCGGGCGATCCGGCGGACGATCCGGCGGGCCAGGTGGGGTGGTGGCGACGGCCGGGCGGTGAGGACGGAGAGGTCGGCCACCACCGGCGCCCGCTCGGGGGCGTGCCCGTACACGGCCGGATCCACGAAGAGGAAGGTGTTCTGGCGGTACCAGAAGGCCACGCGCGGGTCGGACCAGATCGCGGGTCGGATCACGTCCCAGGCGTCGTACCCGCACGCCGCGAACCGGCGGATCCAGTAGCTCTGGGGTTGCTCGTTGCGGTGGAGGGTCCCGCCCTGGCCGGGGATGGCGGCGGAGAACAGCACGGCCGGGGCGAGTCGGGTGAGATCGCGCACGAACCCGTCGGCCCGCTCGGGCGCCAGGTGCTCGGCCACCTCCAGGCTGATGGCGAGGTCGAAGGCGCGGGTGAGCGTGATCGGTTGCGTGAGGTCGACGCGGCGGAGGCGGTCGGTCGGGACCACGAGCTGGTCGTCGGGGACGGCCTCCGACTCGAGGCCCAGGATCTCGGCGCCGGCGAGGTCGGCGCAGGCGCGCAACCAGTGCCCGGTCCCGCATCCGACGTCGACGACGCTGGTCGGTGCGACGTGCTCGAGGACCACGGCCATGACCACGGGCGCACTGCGCGCCGCCTGCTGGGCCGACCACCGGTAGAACCCGTCGTCGTACACGCGGGGCTCGTCAGCCCCGGGGGTGCCGGTCCCGACGACGCCGGCGGTGGCGGACGAGCATGACCACGAGCACGACGAGACCGCCGATCACGACCAGCGCCGTGGCGATCACCAGGATCACGGCGGTGATGGTGAGGTCGCGGGTCTGGGTCGGGGTGAGGTTGCGCTGGATGCCACCGGTGGAGACGACCGCCAGGTCACGCACGAACACGGGGGGCGCGCAGCCCGAACATGCGGGGTGCACCCCGGTCTCGGCGAAGGAGAGCACGTGGCTCCCGGGGGTGACGTCGTAGAGGATGACGAACTGCCCGGCACCGCCGGCCCCGGCCGGCGGCCAGGTGGTGGTGGAGCGCTGGCGTCCGTCGACGAACACGTCGAGGACGTCGCCGTTGCCACCGGTGGCCGAGAAGGTGAGCCAGAGCGAGTCGCGGTCGGTGGTGAAGGCGACGTTCGCCACGCGGGTGCCGGCGTCGACCCCGACGGTGATCGGCTCACCCGCGGCGACGGTGAGCGGGGTCGTGGCGTACGCGACCTCGTCGCCGACCCCGGAGCGCGGCGCGCCCGCGACCTGGCGCAGGGACAGCGGCTCGGAGGCGCGAGGCTGTTCGTACACCGCGCCGAGTGGACCGACCGCCGCCCCGACGAGGGGCGACCAGCCGTAACCCACGGTGGGCGGGGAAGCGGCGGCACTGCCGGCGTACCAGCCGATCGGGAACTCGTGGCGCTCGCCGCCGTTGTCGGCTGCCGGTGGCGTGAGGTGCACATCGACGACCCCGGCCAGGCCCGGGAATCCGTGGTACTCCTCGCCGACTTCCGAGATGTAGTTGTCGACGAACACGTTGGAGGGTCCGCGCCCCACGGGGAGACGGGTGAGCTTGTAGCGCAGGTCGTTCTTGGCGCCGCCGAACTGCGCGATGGGCACCTCGGGTGAGTCGAACAGGGTGAGTTGGCGCGGTGGCCGGTCGAGGGCGAGCGCGGCGGTCGTGGCGACGTTGGCACCGAAGCTGTGGCCGATGAGGTGCACCTCGCCGCCGTTCGCCCGGAACGTGGGGGCCAGGAGCTCGTCGAGTCCGACCGCGAAGCGGTGCCCGTTGACCTCGGTGGCCTGCTCGGGCGGTGCGGCCGCGAACACGCTCGTGACCGTGGCCGACTGGTCGATCCACGAGTACATGACGACCGTGGCGGTCGGGTCTGCCGCGGCGAGGTCTCGGGCGAGGGTCTCGAAGTTGGTGGCGAGGGGCTCGTGGGTGGCGGGGTCGACGAAGCGGGGGTCCCAGAAGTGGACCAGGCCGGTCGACGACCGCTGCTGCGCGAGGTACTGGTCGAGCCAGCCGACGGCCCAGCCGTGGGTGATCGCGATCACGTGCCCGCCGGTGATCGATCCGGCGGTCAGGGGCACGAACGCGGTGCCGTCCCAGCGGCCGAACCGGTCGAGCAGGGGGAAGTCACTGACGTTGGTCTGGGCCGCGCGGGGTACTCCCGGCGGAGCGGGCGCGGTGTCGGGAGTGGGCACCGGCACCGCACCGGCCGGCACGGCGGCGGGACCGACCAGTCCGAAGAGCCCGAGCAGCACGACGACCACGGCGACCGAAGGGGACCCGGCCCGGAGTCGTCGAACGCGACGGAGGATCATGCCGAGACGCTACCGATCCCGGGCACCGTTCCCTAGGCTGCGCCGACCCGTGCACCGTTGCCCGTCGGGAGGCAGAGCAGGTGGAACATCCGAGCCCCGGAGCGAGTACCGGCCTGCGCCGTCGCGCCGCCGCGACCGCCGTGCTCTCGCTGGCCGGCGTCACCGCCCTCTGGCTGGTGTTCCTCCGCACCGAGTGGGGCCGTCTCCTGGGCGACCGGGTCTACGACGGTCGCTCGGCCGCGTCGCTCCGGGCCCAGGCGCTCGCCAACGACTCGCTCTCGCTGGTCACCGTGACGACCCTGGCGGGCGCCGGTGTGCTGCTGCTCGCGATCGGGCTCGTGCGGCGCCGCGCGCTGCTCGGTGTGGTGGCGGTCGGGGTGATCGGCGCGTCGGCGGTCAGCGCGGAGGTCCTCAAGCGGTTCGTGATCACCCGCCCGCCGACCGCGGGGGAGGCTGGCCACTTGGCGGCGAACTGGTTCCCGAGCGGCCACGCCACGATCTGCACGGCGATCGGGTTGGCGGCGGTGATGGTCACCCCGCACCGCTGGCGGCGCTGGACGGCGGTGGCCGCGGCGCTGTGGGTGGCGTTCCAGTGCTCGGGCGCGCTGGTGTCAGGGTGGCACCGCCCGAGTGACGCCGTGGCCGGCGCGCTGCTCGCGCTCGCCTGGGCCGCGGTGGGCCTCGTGGTGCTCTCGGGGCTCGACCGGGTCACGCCCGACCACGAGGAGGACGCCACGGCCCGGACCACGTCGGTGTTGATCCTGGCCACCCTGCTCGTGGCGTTCGTGGGGATCGGAGTGGTCGTGCCCACCGACGCCGGCGACATCGAGCGCGCCAATCGCACCGCCTTCGTGGTCGCCCTCGCCTCGATCGACGCCGCGGGTGTGCTGGTGGTGTGGTGGTGGTGGCGGTTGCTCGCCCCCTGGATGCTCGACGCGCCGCGTCCCCGGGCACGACGGGGGCGCAACGGTGCCGCCCGCTAGAGGGACCGGAACAGGCCGCCGTCCACGAGGATCTGCGCGCCGTTGACGTAGCTCGACGCTGCACTGGCCAGGAACAGGCAGACCCCGACCATGTCGTCGGGCACCCCGATGCGGCGTAGGGGGTTCATGACCGCGACGCTCTCCTTCTGCCCGGCGGGCCAGGCGTTGGTGATGTCGGTGTCGAAGGCGCCGGGGAGCACGAGGTTGGCGCGCACCTTCGGCGACCACGCCCCGGCCAGGGCGAGCGTGAGGGCGTTGAGGCCGGCCTTCGCCATCGCGTACGGCAGGTCGTCGGCGCCGGGCCGGAGCGATCCGGCGGTGGTCACGTTGATGATCGAGCCACCGTCACCGGCCGCCATCCGGGTCCCGATGAGGGAGCCGAGGCGGAAGGGCCCCCTCGCGTTCACGGCGTGGGTCTTGTCGTAGAGCTCCTCGGTGACCGCCGGCAGGTTTTCGTAGAGCGGCGACATCCCCGCGTTGTTGACGAGCACGTCGCAGCGGCCGAACTCGCGGTAGACGGTGTCGACGAGAGCGTCGCAGTCGGCCCACCGACCCACGTGGCAGGCGACGGGCAGCGCGCGTCGACCGGTCGCCGCCGCGATCTCGGCGGCGGCGGTCACGCACGCGTCGAACTTCCGGCTGGCGACCACGACGTCGGCGCCGGCCCCCGCCAGGCCTTCGGCCACCGCTCGCCCGATGCCCCGACTGCCTCCGGTGACCACCACCACCTTGCCGGTCAGGTCGAACAGTTCTGCAGGCGTCTTCATGGGAAATTCTCCCTCGTGACGGGCTCGTGACGGGCTCGTGGCCGGCTCGCGCCGAGCGTATTGGGTCGGGTGCCTGGACATCGGGGCGCCGATTCGGTAGGAATATCGGAGTCGAGTCGATCATCTGCCCGGTCCGCCGGGGAGAGCACGATCTGGTTCCGAGCGGGGGGAGCGGTCATGAGGGTCGTCGAGAGCGTGCGAGCGTCCCGGGTGCGCCACGTGGTCGCAAACGTCCCGGTGGCGGTCGCCGTCGTGGCCGCGGTCCTGGTCGGCACCGTGTCGGGAAGCGCAGCCGTGGCGGGGGCGCAGTCGGCGAGCGTGCCCGGCGTGACGGCGAAGCAGATCCGGGTCGGTGCGATCATCGGGAAGACCAACCCGACCGGGGTCCAGTACGAGCAGGTGGTCACCGGCGCCAAGGCGTTCTTCGACGGCCTGAACCGCAAGGGCGGTGTCTTCGGTCGGCAGGTCAAGATCGTCGATGTCGTCGACGACCAGACCCGGTCGTCGAAGGACCTCCTGGGCGCCCGCCAGCTGGTCGAGGAGGACAAGGTCTTCGCGGCGCTCGTGGCCACGCAGGAGTTCGCCGGCGCCGACGTGTTCGTGAAGTCGGGGACCCCGGTGTTCGGGTACAACATCCAGGTCGACTGGTCGAAGGGGCCCAACCTCTTCGGGACTTACGGTTCGTACCTCTGTCTCGACACCTGCCCGCAGATCGGCCCGGCCTACGTGGCCCAGCAGGTGGGCGCGAAGCATCCGGCGATCTTCGGCTACGGATCGTCACCCCAGTCGGCCGACTGCGCCAACGTCACGAAGCTGGGGTTCGAGAAGTGGGGTCCGAAGCCGGCGGTGTTCGACACGAGCCTGTCGTTCGGGTTCTCCGCCAACGACATCGCGGGTGCGGTCCAGGCGATGAAGGACAACCAGGTCGACTTCGTCACCACCTGCATGGACCTCCAGGGCGAGGTGAACCTCAAGAAGGCGCTGGAGGCGGCCGGCGTGCAGGGCACGAAGTTCTACGCGCCCCAGGGGTACGACGCCAAGAACCTCGCGCAACTCGGTGACACGCTCGACGGCTTCACCTTCCTCACCCAGTTCGTGCCCTTCGAAGCCGCCCAGGGCAACCCGGGGATGACCCAGTTCGTCGCGGCGATGAAGAAGATCCACGAGGTGCCGAGCGAGAATCTGTTCGTCGGCTGGGTCGCCGGCGAGCTGATGGTGCGCGGCATCCAGGATGCCGGGAAGGACTTCACCCAGCAGTCGGTCGTGGCGGCGATCAACCGGATCACCGACTGGAACGCCAACGGCAAGACCCGGCCGACGAACTGGACGACGGCCCACGGGCCCGCCGCCCCCGGCGACTCCTCGTGCACGGCGTTCGTCACGGTGGAGAAGGCGAAGTTCGTGCCGGTCTTCGGCCAGCCGGGCAAGCCCTTCGTGTGCTTCCCCGAGAACCCGTACGCCGCCACCCTCGACGTGCACACCTTCGTGGGGAAGTGACGCTCCGGACCGGCTGGAGGTGACCCACCCGGCGTCCAGACGGCCCGGGCACCCGGCGGGCTAGCGCGTCGCCTGGGTCGCGGCACGCCGAGCGGGGCCGCTCTTCTCAGCGTCCTCTTGGGAACCTGCTGCCACACTCCCCACGAGCATCGGGTCGCGGACCCGGGTGCCGGTGTGGAAGGCAGGGGAGATGACAACCCGGACGACTGCGCCGGCGGGGGTGCGGACCTCGAGGCTCGACTGGCGTCGACCCTCCCTGTGGATCGTGATCGTGGTGTTGGCGGCGTTCCTCGTCTGGTGGTTCGGGTTCCGCTCGGGCGACGGCACGGCTGCACCGGCCGTCACGACCACCCAGCAGCTCGTGACCGTGACTCGGAGCGACCTGAGCAACACCGTCTCGGCGGTGGGCACGGTGGCCGCAGCCAAGACCGACAACCTGAGTTTCACGGCCCCCGGCACGGTCTCGGTCGTCAGCGTCCAGGCGGGCGACGCGGTGACCACCGGTCAGGTGCTCGCCACCCTCGACTCGGCGTCGTTGCAGGCCGCGGTCACCACGGCCGGTTCCACCCTCGCCACCGCGCAGGCCAAGCTCACCGACGACTCGGCCAACGGCGCCTCCTCCGCGCAGGTCGCCGCCGACCAGGCTTCCGTCCAGAGCGCACTCGACGCCCTCGCCAACGCCCAGCAGACGCTCGCCGGATCACAGTTGGTCGCCACCTTCGACGGCACCGTCGCCTCGGTCAGCCTCTCGGCGGGCCAGCAACTCGGGAGCGGCGGGACCGGGGCCACCAGCGCCACCGGCACCGGGAGCGGTTCGGGTCGCTCGTCGTCGTCCCTCGGGTCGGGGGGCGGAGGTGGCGCGATCCGGGGTGGCGAGACCCTCGTCTTCGTCGTGGACCTCCTGGGCGTCGGCTGACCGACCACCGTGGTCGGCTGTCCGTCGCGACCTCCGGGGATGTGGATCACCCTGACGACGGCGGGGGACGGCGCCCATGGTGAGCGCGTACGCTGTTCGGGCCGGGTCGCTAGCTCAACTGGCAGAGCATCGGGCTTTTAACCCGCAGGTTCAGGGTTCGAGTCCCTGGCGACCCACGGGAGATCGAGCCGTCAGCCGGTCGAGGAGTCGACGCTGCGGCTCTGCCCGTCGAGGCGCGACGACACGCTCTCGAGCAGGGCGGTCGGCGGAGCCGCCGACTCGTTGATCGCCACCAGGAACTCCACGCCGCCGATCCGCCAGACCTCGGCGTTACCCGTGGCGACGACCGAGGCAGTCCGGGGCACTTCCCGCAGGAGGCCGATCTCGCCGAACCAGTCGTTGGCGCCGAGGGCGGCGATGGGCGCTCCCCCCTTGATCACGTCGAACGCGCCGGATCGGATCACGAAAAGGTCGTCGGGGTGGTCGCCTTCACGTACGACTTCGGTGCCCGGGGCGACGGCGACGGTCTGGACCGTCCCGGCCAGGCGCTCCAGAGCGGGTTCCGACGCTCCGTCGAACAGCGCCAGGCTCCCGAGGACCCCCACGACCGGAGCGAGCGCATCCCGTCGGGCCAGGGACTGGCTGGACACCCGGAGGAGCCCGGGAACCGCCACGACCGCCGAAACCGACACGAGGAGCGCGGCCATGACCAGCGCCCACTCGAGGGAGAACAGTGAGACGAGCAGCGGCCCGAGCAGGGCCCCGACGAGCTTGCCACCGTTGAGCGCCATGTTCTGGATGCCGAACACCCGACCGAGTTGCGCCACGCTGCTGATGCGCTGCGTGATCGTGACCGCCAGCACCTCGAAGATCACGACGCCGATCCCGACCGCGACCAGCACGAGGCAGGCGAGGGTCGCGCCGCTGACGAACCCGAGCAGCGCGATCGGTGCGGAGTTCAGGATCAACGACACCACGACGTCGCGACCCGGTGCTCCGGATCGCGCCACGCGGCCGACGAGCGGGACAGTGCACAGGGCTCCCACGCCGATGGCGGCATTGAGGATCCCCACGCCCTCGGCGCCCATCCGGAGGCGGTCCTCGGCCACCAGCACGAGCAGCACCATCTCGAAGCCGCGCATGATGCTGAACACGAACACCAGCCAGACGGTGAGGGTCAGGCCGGGCTGGTCGACGATCGAGCCGATTCCTTCTTGGAGCGACATCAGCCACGTCCGGAAGTTCCGGCTGACCCGACGGGTGCGGGTCCCGGGCGGGGGCCCACCGAGGCGACCGACCCCGATGAGCAGCACCGCCGACAGTGCGAACGTGATCGCGTTCACGGCGAAGGCCCACGACGGGTCGCCGAGCACGAGAACCGCCGTGCCGAGGAGCGGTCCGAGGAACGTCATGATCTGCTTCACCGCGCCGTCGAGCGCGTTGGCGGCCGCGGCGTCACGCTCGCCGACCACCAGCGGGATTCCGGCGGTGAACGCGGGTCGATACGGGGTGGCGAGGGTGTAGACGACCAGCACTCCGGCCACGACGAGGACCGGGTCCTGGTCGGCCGCCACCCAGAACCCCAGACCCACCATGAGTGCTGATCGCACGACGTCGAGACTGATCAGCAGTTTCCGACGGTCGTAGCGGTCGGCGATGACCCCTCCGGCCGGCCCGAGGATCACCCGGGGTGCCAGCCGGGCGACGGCGGCCAGAGCGATCAGGGCCGTGCCGTTTCGTAACGGCAGGAGCCACACGAGCAGGCCCACCCAGAACACGGCGTCGCCGGTGGCCGAGAGTCCTTCGGCGGTCAGCAGGGCGCCGTACTGGGGGTGGCGGACCACCAAGCGGCGGTCGTGGCCGCGCCGACGGGTCCTGGACCTCGTTGGTTCGTCGGTGTCGGCCATGAGGTGCTGTCCGGTCGCTGGTCTGGTCGTGGAGAGTTCTGTGATACCAGCGGGTCGATGGCGTCGCGCCGCCCGTGGCCTTACGGGAAGGTGAACATCGGGGGAATCAGTGGGGTGGCGCTCCGGAGAAGGGTGCCGGGGCGCATTGCCGGCCCGTCGCCTAGGGTTCGGCCATGCTGGATCGCCTAAGCACGACCCTGGCCCGGAAGCGCACGGTGGTCACGGTGCTCCTCCTGGCCTGGGCGGCCTACGAGGGGCTGTCGTGCACCACCAACGCGACCGAGCTGGCGTCGTCGTGGGGATGGTTCGACATCGCCTTCCGGTCGGGCAACGTTTCGTACCTCACCAAGGCGACCGGGAGCTACTTCACCTCGCCGGGCGTGTCGGAGGCCCTCCTCGCCGTGATCGTGCTCGGTCAGTTGCTCGTGACCGTCCTGTTGGTGCGGGCGGTCGCGCGAGCCGTACGCGGGCGCGACGACTCCGCGCCGGCGGCCCGCGCGGCGTTGGTGCTGACTGCACTCCAGTGGCTGGTGTTCGCGGTGGCGGTCGAGGTGTTCGTGTCGTACCGGGTCGGCGTGACCGACGAGACGTTCATGATCCTGGCTGCGACCGCGCTGGCAACCCTGGTGGTCGTGGAACTCCTCCCCGACCGGTCCGGGGGTTGACCGGCTCGCGTGCTCAGGTCGCCGGGAACCGGTAGAGCGCCCGGGCGTTGAGTTCGCCGATCATCCGCGCCTCGTGGTCGGGGACGTCGACCAGGGAGTCGGCCAGCAGCTTGCGGCTGTTGGGGTAGTTGGAGTCGTTGTGGGGGAAGTCGCACTCCCACATGAGCTTGTCGATCCCGATGAGGTCGCGGTTGCGGATCGCGTACTGATCGGCGATGATGCAGACCCAGAAGTGCTGAGCGAACACCTCCGACGGTCGGGTGTCGTTGGCGAGGCCGGCGTAGCGGCTGCGCTCCCACGTGTAGTCCATGCGCTCGACCACGTAGGGCACCCAGCCCGCTCCCCCTTCCGACAGCGCGATCTTGAGGTCGGGCAGGCCGTTGCACATGCCGCTGTAGACGAGGTCGGTCAGGGCGAGCATCGAATTCACGCCGCAGAGCGCGACCCCGACGGCGTTGGAGGCGTCGGGTGACGGGCTGGGCAGCCCACTCGACGTGCCGATGTGCATGGAGAGCGGCAGACCGGTCGCGTTGGCCGCCTCGAAGACCGGCCGCCAGTGGCCGGTCGGGAACGACGGCAGGCCGAGCGGGTGGGGGTTCTCCACGAACAGGATTGCTCGCGAGCCCTTCGCGGCGCAGCGCTCGATCTCGGCCACGGCGGCCGGCACGTCCCAGAGGGGGATCAGGGTCTGGGGAACGAAGCGGTCGGGGTAGGCCGCCCACCACTCGTCGAGCATCCAGTCGTTCCACGCACGCAGCACCGCGAGCGCAAGCTCGTGGTCGCGAGCCTCGAGGAACATCGTGCCACCGAAGCGCGGGAACGTGGGGAACTGCAGTGCCGCCCAGACGCCGTCGATGTCCATGGCCTCCACCCGGGCGTGCACGTCGTAGACGGCCTCGATCATGTCGTCGTAACGGCGGGCGTAGAGGTCGTCGGCGCGGCCGTCCTCTCCGTCTCGGAACTTTCGGGTGTGGATGTTGCCCTGGAGCGACAGCGGGGTGAAGCGGTCCTCGTAGAGCCAGCCCTGCACGCCGTCGTGCTCGACGATCCGCGGGGCCTGGTCGCGGTACTTCGCCACGATGTGATCGACGAAGGCGTGGGCGGGCTCCACGACATGGTCGTCGACGGAGATCAGTTTGGTGTCCTCGGGCAGCACGATTCCTCCAGGCGGTTTCGGGCCGGCGGTTCCGGGTGGGTCCGACCCCTCAACGCTACCGAAACTCGGCACTTCGTGTCGCCCTGGCCCAGGGATCGACCCCGACGTAGCCTGCGGCGGTGATCTATCACTACACGGTCCTGCGTTGGATCCAGCAGCGGGCCCGGCCCCGAACCTACCTCGAGATCGGGGTGGACGAGGGGTCGTCGTTCGCGTTGGCGACCTCGGCCCGGCGGGCGGTGGGAGTCGATCCCGAGCCCCGACTCGTGCACTCCCTCCCACCCAACGGCGTGATCTTCGCCGAGACGAGCGACGAGTTCTTCGGGCGACCGGAGATCGCCGAGATCCTGGGTACGGTCGACGTGGCCTTCATCGACGGCCTGCACCTCTACGAACAGGCGTTGCGCGACTTCGTGAACCTGGAGCCGCACATGGCGGCCGAAGGGGTGGTGCTCCTCCACGACGTGCTCCCCCCGGATCCTGCGTGGGCGACCCGTGACGAGCGTCCCGGAGCCTGGACCGGCGACGTGTGGAAGGTGGTTCCCATCTTGCGGCGCCACCGCCCCGACCTGACGGTCGAGGTGATCGACGTGCTCTGTGGTCTGGCGATCGTCACCGGGCTCGACCCTGGCGATCGTTCGCTGGCGAACCGGTTCGCCGAGGTGGTCGCCGAGTTCGCCGACGTCGCCTATGCGCCGGTTTCCGCCGGCGTGGCGCCCACGTGGGCCGAGTTGTCGCGACGGGTCCCCACGTATCAGCGGGCAGGAACCGGTGTCTGGATCCGCCTCCAGCGCGACCGTGCCCGGTGGCTCACTCGGTCGCTACGCCGACGGTTCGGTGCACTGCGGTCCACCTGAGCACCCGGTGCGAACGGTGATCCTGGGCGTCGTGTCGAGTCTGAAGGCCAAGATCGTGAGGAGGCTCCGATCCCCGGCGCCGACGCTGCGAGACCACGGCTTCACCGCCGCGGGCGAACTCGACCGCGTCGTGGTGGTCTCCCCGCACCTCGACGACGCGGTGTTCGGCTGTGGTGACCTCCTCGCCGCCCGTCCGGGGTCCACGGTCATCACGGTCTTCGCGGCCTCGCCGCCGGAGTACCCGACCTCAGTGGGCTTCTGGGACGCGCAGTGCGGGTTCGGACCCGCCGATGACTCCATGGCCATCCGCCGGGCCGAAGACGCCGCTGCGCTCGCCCTCCTGGGAGCGATCCCGGTGTGGTTGCCGTACTGCGAGGACTCGCACGTCCCCCGCCCGGGGGGTCCGTTGCGTCCGCCCGACGGCGCCGCCACGGCCCTGGAGGCGGCGATCCGCGCGGCGCAGCCCTCAGCCGTGGTGGTGCCGTTCGGGCTGAGCCATCCGGAGCACCGGTGCGTTCACGACCTGGTGCTGGAGGTCAGGGACCGGATCCCTGAGGTGGCGTGGTTCGCCTTCGCCGAGATCCCCTATCAGGCTCTACCGGGTGAGCTGACGGCGGCGATCGCTCGCCTCACGAGCCACGGGGTGACCTTGGATCCGGTGATGCCCGACGTGGACCCCGAGCACCGGACGCGCAAGGTCGGGGCGGTCGAGGCGTACGTGACCCAGGTCGGTCCCCTCGACCGGTCCTGGGCGCTCCGGCGTCGGATCCGCGTCACCCCGGAGTGGTACTGGCGGATCGGTCCGCCGGTCAGGCGGCGAAGGTGGGCTCGGGCGTGGGCTCGGGGTGGAGCCGCAGTCGTCGGCGAGTGAGCCCGATCTCGGCGCCGTCACGGGGCTCGCTTGCTCAGGTGACCGTCGTGGTGGTCGGCACGGTGCTGGTCGTGGTCGGGGGCACGCTGGTCGTGGTCGGGGGCACGCTGGTGGTGGTGGTCGGCACGCTGGTGGTGGTGGTCGGCACGCTGGTGGTGGTGGTCGGGGGTGGTGTCGTGAGCTGGCGGAAGGGCGGCTGTGCCAAACCGAACATGCTGGCCACGGCGTGGACGATCGGCTCGACGAAGCGCACGACCCCGGAGCTCGTCGCCGGGCACGCGGCCACTGCTTGTCGGATGTCGCAGAGGTGGGTGCCATTGGCGGACCGGACGTCGACGTACCCCGAGCACTCACCCACGAGGCACGGCATCGACTGTTGGAAGCGCACGGGAAGGCCGCCGGCGAGGAGTCCGACCGCGTCGGCGACCGGAGCGCCGACCCGTTGTCCGAGCGCGGCGTACATGTTGCCGACGGCGCGGTCGGCGGGCGTCGTCCCGACCACTCCCGGTGAGTTCACGAAGGCATGGGCCACCAGATGGTTCGTCCACCAGGTGTCGGCCCAGTTGGCGTCGTCGGTGTAGCCCTGGAGGTACGGCCGACCGGTGATGCACGATGTGAGGTCGTTGCCGGAGAACGCGATCACGACGCCCTTGACATCGAGGTGCTCGGCATCCCAGATCATGTTGCTGGTCCAGTCGCACTGTGCGGTGCCGCCGTAGGCCCGCACGATGATCTGCCAACCGGGGAGGTGCTCGGCGAGCCGCTGGACCAGGAGATCGCTTGCCTGGACCACGAGCGAGTCTCCGTAGACGACGAACGTGGCGGGAGGAGGCGGGGGTGGCGG
>JBAXBB010000032.1:0-26597 GCA_037142235.1 Actinomycetes bacterium | reverse complement strand
GCTTCTGGTCGGTCGTGGGCACGATCGCGTTGGTCGTCGGCTCGATCTTCCTCTACGGCGGATCGTCGCGCCTCGACGTGCCCTGGTGGGTCATGCTCCTGGTGATCGCCGGGACCCTCCTCTTCTTCGCCTGGGGTCTCACCGCGGCGGTCCGGGCCCGCTTCTCCACGCCCACGGTCGGGCGCGAGGGGATGGTCGGGCGCATGGGCGTGGCCGAGGTGCCGATCGACCCCGACGGCGTCGCGCTCATCGACGGAGCCCGCTGGCGTGCCCGGACCAACCGCGCCACCCCCATCGCCGCCGGCGACGCGGTGCGGGTGGTCGAGGTCGACGGCCTCGTGCTCGAGGTCGAGCCCGAGGAGGGTGGCGCCCAGGACCACCGGGAGCGTCACCAGGAGCGCAAGCGGCTCCGGGAAGAGGCTCATCACCAGGCCGAAGCGGCCCCCGAGGGGGCCGGGGAGCCGGGGGGAGCCGGGCCGGGACCGGCCGCCGGGGAAGGACCCGACGCTCCCGCTTGAGTCGCCGGGCATCCCGCGGATACGGTCCGCGGCGATGCTTGACTCCGCCCGTTGGCAGGAACGTGCGGCGTGTCGAGGACCGATCTCGAAGGTCTTCTTCCCGCCGGCCGCCCCTGAAGCGCGCTCGGCGCGCGACGCCCGCGAAGCGCGGGCCAAGGCGGTCTGCCGGACCTGTTCGGTGCGCCAGCCGTGCCTGGACTACGCGCTCGCCATCCGGGAGCGCCACGGCGTGTGGGGCGGGACCTCGGAGGCGGAGCGCGGCCGCCTCTTCGACCTCCGCGACCCCGTCACGGCGGGCTGATCCCCGAGGTCGGACCCGGGATCCGGTCGTCGCCGCGTCGACGGGTGACCCCGGTGCGGTCGAGCCACGCGACGATCGGCAGCGTGTACTTCCGTGACGAGCCGAGCGCGTCGCGCACGTCGGCGACGGTGACCCTGCCCTGCCGCGCGAGGAGCTCCACCACCTGACGCTTCGCGTCCTCGAGGGCCCCGGCGGCGAACACGGTGCCGTCGACGTCGACCAACGCGCCGGCCCGCACCAGCGCCCGGATCACCGCGATCGGGGCGCCGACCTCGCTCGGGGCGGGCGGCGCGAAGGGTGCCGCCGCGAACGCCGCGACGACCGCGTGCCCCTCGGGAGAGTCGGCCACCGCGCCGAGGTGGGCGGGTTCGCGGACGATGCCGCGCTCCACCACGAGCCCGTCGGTCTCCACCAAGGCGGCGCGCAGGCGCGTGGGGTCGAGGCGCAGGGCCGACGCCAAGGCCGTCACCTCGATCCCGGCCTCGGTGGGTCGCGCGCGGTGGTGTGCGGCGACCCGCTCGCGGACCCCGTCGCGCAACGTGGCGCGCACGGCCGGGTCGACCAGCCAGCCCTCGACCTGCTCAGCCGCGCCCGAGGCGGTGAGTTCGGCGACGAGCTGCTGCGTCCCGGTTCTCGGGAGCCCGGTGCGCGTCGGCAGGTCGTCGATCGTCAGCCAGCCGTGGGTCGCGACCAGTCGGGGGCCGAGGGGGAGCGCCAGGCGCGCCGGAGCATCCGCGGCCCGCCCCGCCGGATCGTTCTCGAGCACCACGGCTCCCGCGACGGTTCGGCGACGACCCGGGTCGCGCAGGACGAGCCGGTCACCGGGTGCGAGGGGGAGCGGCGTGGCGAGCCGGACCCGGGCGAAGCGGCCGTCGGGGTCGAGGAGGCGGACCCACCCGGCGTGCTCCCCCGAGCCGGCGTACACCTGCACCCGCGCCCGGCGGGCCACCTTCTGGCCGGGAACGGGGGTGATCCCGACGTCGACGACCGTGGGGGTGCGCCACTGCCCGGGGCGGACGAGCGCGTCACCGCGCGCGAGGTCCCGGTGCTCGACCCCGACGAGGTTCACGGCGACGCGCCACCCCGGCTCGACCCGATCGTGGGGTCGCTTCGCGGACTCGAGGCCCCGGACCCGGACGCGCAGCCCACGCCCGGCCACCTCGAGTTCGTCGTCGACCCCCAGCGGACCGCCCGTGAGGGTGCCGGTCACGACCGTGCCCGCGCCCTTGGCCGCGAAGACCCGGTCGATCCACAGGCGGGGCCGGTCGGTCGTCGGTCGGGGCGGGGCGTCGGCCACCAGCGCGTCGAGCGCGCTGCGCACGTCGTCGATGCCGCGGCCCGAGCGGGAGTCGCACACCACCACGGGGGCACCGGCGAAGGGCGTGTCGACCACATGCTCGGCCACGTCGAGCCGGGCGAGTTCGAGGGTCTCGTCGTCGACGAGGTCGGCCTTCGTGAGGACGATCAGTCCGTGACCCACGCCGAGCAGTTCCAGGATGCGCAGGTGCTCCTCGGTCTGGGGCATCCAACCCTCGGTGGCGGCGACGACCAACACGGCGAGGTCGACGGCCCCGACCCCGGCGAGCATGTTCTTGATGAAGCGCACGTGACCCGGGACGTCGACGAAGGCGATCTCGGCACCCGAGGGCAGCGTGACGAACGCGAAGCCCAGGTCGATGGTGAGACCGCGGGCCTTCTCTTCGGGGAAGCGGTCGGGGTCGGTGCCGGTGAGCGCGAGGACGAGCGACGACTTGCCGTGGTCGACGTGCCCGGCGGTCGCGACCGTGCGCACGGGATCAGCCGCAGGCGGCGCGCAGCGCCTCGGCCAGCCGGGGGTCATCGGCAGGGTCGACGGTGCGGAGGTCGCACACCACGGCGCCCCGTTCGACGCGTGCGACGACGTCGAGCGCGCGCAGGTGGGCGAGGGCGTTCTCCGGGTCGGGTGGGGTGCAGGCCACCCCGACCGACGGGATGGTGAGGCCCGGCACGCTGCCGCCGCCCGCCACGGCCTCCGTGTCGACCGCCACCGCGGTCGGGACCGACGCGCATAGCGCCGCGGCCCGGGCGCGCAGCCCGGCCACCGGCGACGAGGCCATGCGCCAGACCGGGAGGGAAGCGCCTTGGCCGTCGAGGTAGGTGAGGGCCACGTGCTGGAGCATCGCCAACGTCACCTTGTCGGCCCGTACGGCCCGGGCGAGGGGGTGGCGGGCGCAGGCGGCGACCAGGTCGGACCGCCCGACGATCACCCCGGCCTGCGGACCACCGAGCAACTTGTCGCCGGAGAACGTCACGAGGCCGGCGCCGTCGGCGACGGCCTGGCGGATCCCCGGCTCCTCGTGCAGCCAGGGTGGCCGAGCGTCGAGCCAGGGCGTCGTGGCGTCGAGCAGGCCGGAGCCGGCGTCGACCATCACGGGGACGCCCAACCGCGCCAGATCGGCGACCGGGGTGGCTTCGGTGAAGCCGACCATCCGGTAGTTCGACGCGTGCACCTTGAGCACCAGAGCGGTCTCGGGCCGCACCTGCTGTTCGTAGTCGGTCAGGCGCGTGCGGTTCGTGGTGCCCACCTCGACCAGACGGCAGCCCGACTCCGCCATGATGTCGGGCACGCGGAACCCGCCGCCGATCTCGACCAGCTCACCGCGCGACACGATGACCTCACGGCCGCGTGCGACCGCGCCGAGCGCGAGCAGCACCGCGGCCGCGTTGTTGTTGACGACGATCCCGGCTTCGGCCCCGCACGCGGCCGCGAGCAAGGAGCCCGCATGTTGATGGCGAGAGCCGCGGGTGCCGTCGTCGAGTGTGTACTCGAGATTCGAATAGCCGGTCGCCACCGAACGGGCTGCGTCGAGCGCCGTCTCGGGGAGCGGCACGCGGCCCAGGTTGGTGTGCACGATCACGCCGGTCGCGTTGATCACCGGGTGCAAGAGGGCGCGCCGACGGGTCTCCACCCGGGACTGCGCATCGGCGGTCACGGCGTCGACGAGGGCTTCGGCGCTCAGGGCACGGCTGGGATCCACGGTGGCGCGGGCGTGGTCGACGGCGGCCCGGGCGCACTCGACCAGCAACGGGTGGGGCAGGCCGGTGAGCCCGGCGACGACGCGGTCGACCCCGGGGAGGGCGCGGCGGGGATCGGTTCCGGAGGCCGTCATCGGATGCAGCGTAGGGCGGGCCCGGCTGCCGATCCCGGGGACCGCTCGTAGACTCTCCTCGTGGATGCCGACGCCGTGACCCCCCGGGAGGCGGCGACGGTCATGATCGTGCGTGACGCTCCGCACCTGGAGGCGTTCATGCTGCGCCGGAACCCACGTTCGTCGTTCGTCGCCGGAGCCCACGTGTTCCCCGGCGGTCAGGTCGATGCCGCTGATGGCGCGCCCGAGCTCATCGACGACGCGACCGGCTCCGGCCCCGCGGCGGCCGACGCGGCCCTGGGGCAGGTCGGCGCGACCCGCTTCTGGGTCGCCGCGGTGCGCGAAGCGTTCGAGGAGGCCGGGGTGCTCCTGGCCCGCCGACTCGACGGCACGGCATTCGTCCCTACGTCTGCCGAGCAGCAGGCGCTGGCCAAGGCCCGTTCCCTCGTGGCGAGCGGGCACCGCCCGTTGCGTGACGTCCTCACCGACCACGGCCTGGTCCTCGACCTCGGTGCGCTGGTTCCGATCGGACGTTGGATCACCCCGGTTCCGTCGCCCAAGCGCTTCGACACCTGGTTCTTCGTGGCGCTCGCTCCTGAGGGCCACCAGTACGAGCACGACGCGCGCGAGCTCGTGGACTCGGAGTGGCTGACTCCTTACGCCGCGCTCGACCGCGCCCGCTCGGGCGCCATCGAGCTGATCTACCCGACGATCCGGTCGCTCCTCCTCGCGCAGCGTTACCCCGACGCGAGTGCCTTCGTGGCCGCCGCCCGGCGCCGATGGGATCACCCCGAGCCGTTCCGGGTCATGAATCCCGGGCAGGGCTGGCAGCTCGACCTCACCACCGACGACGAGCACGAAGTCGATGACCGGGCGTCGGGATTTGTCATGGGGATGCAGATTCCGCTCGGCGCGGTCGTTCCCGCCGGGGGAGGCTGACGTGTCCGACTTCACCCCGGGGGTCGCGTGTGCGCTGTCGCCGTTGGTCCGGCGGATCGTGGCGCCGAACCCTGGGCCGTTCACGGGGCCCGGCACCAACACCTACCTGGTGGGGATCGACGAGGTCGCCGTCGTCGATCCCGGCGTCGACGACCGGGCGCACCTCGAGGCCATCGTCGGGGCGGCCATGGCCGAACGCGTGCGGTGGGTGCTGCTCACCCACTTCCACCCTGACCACTTCCCGGGGGCCATGAGCCTGGTGGAGCGGACCGGTGCCGAGGTGCTGGCGTTCGCGAAGCCGCCCCGCGGCCTCGACGTGAAGGTCGACCGGATCCTGCGCGACGGCGACACCGTGGAGGGCACCGAGTTCGGACTCGAAGCGCTGCACACCCCCGGGCACGCACCCGAGCACCTGTGTTTCCGCCTGGAGGAAGAACGCGCCGTGCTCACCGGCGACACGGTGCTCGGCGGGACCTGGTCGGTGATCAACCCGAAGCGCGGCGGCGACATGGATGCCTACCTCGAGTCTCTGAGCCGACTCGAGCGCCTGCGGCTGACCCGGCTCTATCCGGCCCACGGCGACGTCATCATGGAGCCCAGGGCGAGGGTGCGCGAGTACCTCGACCACCGCCAGGCCCGTGAACGTCAGATCCTCGGCCTCCTGGAGCGGGGTCCGCGCACGGTCCGGGGCCTCGTCCAGGACATCTACGGCGATGCCAACCTCCACGAGCAACTGGTCGCCGCCGCCGGGAACCAGGTGCACGCCCATCTGCTCCGTTGCAAGAGGGCGGGGAAGGTCGTGGGTCGCTCGGTGACCTCGTCGTGGTCGCTGGCCTGATTCAGCCGAGCGCCTGCTCGGCGGCGGCGAGGATCCTCGCCGTGCACCCGCCCATCTCGAGCGGCGGGAGGAGCTCGTCGACGATGCGCGCGGCGAGGGCGCGGAACTCGGTGGCCGCGACGCCGTCGGGGTCGTGGAGCACGACCGGGCGGCCTTCGTCGCCGCTCGTCGAGACCGCAGGTTCGATCGGGATCCGGGCCACCAG
Source organism: Actinomycetes bacterium (assembly GCA_037142235.1). Taxonomy (GTDB): domain Bacteria; phylum Actinomycetota; class Acidimicrobiia; order IMCC26256; family PALSA-555; genus CAIUKV01. The sequence goes on along the minus strand of JBAXBB010000032.1, from coordinate 20,668 downwards.
GGGCACCCCGATCTCTTCGGCCAGGGCCGGGCCGCCGCCTTCCCCGAAGAGCGCGAAGCGCTCCCCCGACGGCGTGACGAACTCGCTCATGTTCTCCACGACGCCGATGACCTTCATGAACGAACGTCGGGCCATGTCGGCGACCCGGGTGGCGACTTTCTGGGCGTTGCGGGCAGGCGTCGTGACGACGAGCATCTCGGCCTGTGGCAGCAGCCGGGCCAAGCCCATCTGGACGTCACCGGTGCCGGGGGGCATGTCGACGAGGAGGTAGTCGAGGTCGCCCCAGCGGACGTCGGTGAGGAACTGCTCGACGGCCTTGGTGAGGATGAGGCCGCGCCACATCAGCGCCGTCGACTCGTCGTCGACGAGGAACCCCATCGACACCACGCGGACCTCTCCGGCCGGGGCACCCCCGGGGCCGGCGACCGCAACGACGTTGGGGTGGATCTTGCCGTCGGCACCGCCGAGCCGACCCTCCACGCCGAGCAGGCGCGGCACCGAGAACCCCCAGATGTCGGCGTCGAGCACGCCGACCGTCAGACCTTGGGCCGCCAGGGCCGCGGCAAGGTTGACGGTGACCGACGACTTGCCGACCCCGCCCTTTCCGCTCGCCACCGTGATGACCCGGGTGGTGGCGGCGATCTCGGTCGGGGCCGCGTGGAGGCGGGCGTTGAACCGGGCCCGGTCCATGGCACGGGCCTTCTGGTCGGCGGTCATCTCGCCGTAGCCGACGCTGACCGCGCTCACGCCCGGGAGACCGAGGAGCTTCTGCTTCACCTCGGTCGAGATCTGGTGGCGCATCGGGCACCCGGCGGTCGTGAGCGCCACCTGGACGGCGACCACCCCGTCGGGGTCCACCCTGATCTCGTCGACCATGCCGAGCTCGACGATGCTGACGTGCAGCTCGGGGTCCATCACGCCGGACAGCATCGAACGCACGTCGTCCGGGGTGGGGAGGTTCGGAGGCGGCATCGGGGGTCCAGGAGGTCGGGTCCCCTCCATGATGCCCGGTCCCGGGGCGACGCGGTTCCGCTGCCCCCACGGATTGGGTATCATGGGGTCTCAAGCACGATCCCGAGCCCGCAGGGAGGCCCCGAGATGTCCCTCATTTCCGTCACCGACGCCAGCCAGGTCTTCAGCCTCACCGATGCCGCCGTGGGCAAGGTCGCCGAGCTGATGACGGCCGAGGACACCACCGACGCGATGGTGCTGCGCGTGGCCGTCCGTCCGGGAGGCTGCTCGGGCTACTCCTACGAGATGTTCTTCGACACCGACGTCAACTCCGACGACGCCAAGGTCGACTACGGAGCGGTCAGCGTGGTCGTCGACTCGGCGAGCCAGGACCTCTTGAAGGGCGCGACCCTCGACTACAAGGACGGGCTCCAGGGCGCCGGGTTCCACGTCGACAACCCCAACGCCAGCCGGTCCTGCGGCTGCGGGCAGTCGTTCTCGTAGCGCAATCCTTTCGGGGTCACCCGGGGCCGCTCCTGCGGGGGGCGAACGATTCGCGCCGGACCGGACGTCAGAGTCGGTCGGTGTGATGTCCGATCATCTTCCAGTCGCCGCCTTCGCGGCGGTAGGTGCTGGTCGCGCGGAGGTTCACGACGACCTCGTCACCACCGTCGATGCGCATGGTGCCGCGCTCGAAGCCCACGATCACCCCGAGCTCGTCGGCACTGGTGATGCGCACGTCGTCCGGTCGTATCGGACCGCCGGTCAAGCCGGCTGCCTGACCGATCCACGACGCCTGGACGGGCCCCCAGCCGACGAGGATCTCCCCGAGCGGGCTCATGTAGGTGACGTCGTCGGCGTGCGACCAGAGCGCCTGCATCGGCGCCACGTCGCCGTGGAAGATCTCCCCCAGGGCTCGGTAGAACTCGTCGTGAGCTTCGTGGATGGTCTGGGGCATTCGGGCTCTCCCGGTTCGGGACCGGATCACCTGATCCCGGCTGGGGCTCACGCTACGAGGTGGTCGAGCAGGGCGGTGATCTCCGGCTTCGAGATCGCGCCGTCGAGACGGCCGACGATCGTGCCGTCGCCGTCGATCGTGTAGATCCACGGCTCGCTCGGGAGCCCCCACGCCTGCACGGTGGGGGAGAGCGTCGCGCCCTTGTTCGAGGTGTAGATGTCCACGTGGACGAAACTCACGCGGTCTTGGTACTTGCCCATCACGGAGAGCACCTCGTCGAGGACCGGGCCGCAGTATTGTGACTGGCACAGCGCGGGCGTGGCGAAGATGACCGCGACCTTGCGGCCCGAGCCGACGAGGTCGGACAGCGACGCGGTGTGGAGCGGGCACGGCGGGGTCCGGGTGCAGATCGGATCGACGCCGAGTGGCGCCGCAGGAGTGGGCGACGGCGCGCGCGGCGCGGCCGTACCGATCCGCGGCGCCTCGGCGACCGACTTGACCTGCACCGAGAACGGGATCCGCTTGCCTCGGGTGACGACCACCGACTGGTACACACCGGTCGTGGGGAACGTGGCTTCGATCACGTAGATCCCGCGCCCTCGGGGCAGTCCCTCCTTGAGGAGTTGGGTCGGGGCGACCGTGGCCCGGGTCGCACCGGGGGCGGCGAAGCCCACCTGGGCGGGGGCGGTGGAGTCGTACTTCGCGCCGCGAGCGATCGCGAACACGAAACGCTGGGGGTCGGGGGAGGCGGCGAGATCGCTCGAGAGCACCAGGACCGAGAGGGGTGCGCCCTTGGCATCGAGCGCGGCGCCCACCGGCACCGCGCCGGCGAGCAGCCAGGCCCCGGCGGTGACCCCGGCGGCGCCGGCGGCCCGGCCGAGGAACGCGCGCCGTGACACCTGCGCCGGCGACGGCGACTCGCCGTCGGGACCGGGACGTCCGCCGGGAAGGGTCATGGACCTATCCTGCCGGATCGTGCCGACAACTGGTCATCGTGTGGCGTTCGAATGTGACGGCAGGCCCGTCGAGGTGGAGGGCGCGCCGGGAGAGTCCCTCCTGACGGCATTGCGCGAGCGCCTCGGGATCACCGGGGTGAAGGACGGCTGCGCCCCGCAGGGGCAGTGCGGCTGCTGCACCGTGCTGGTCGACGGTGACGCCCGGGTGGCGTGCGTCACACCCCTGGAGCGGGTGGCCGGACGGACCGTGACCACGTTGGCCGGACTCCCGACCGAGCTTTGCGACCGCCTGGTCGACGCCTTCGTCGCGACCGGCGGCTCCCAGTGCGGCTTCTGCACGCCCGGGATCATGGTGCGCGCCGCGTCGCTGCTCGGGAAGGGTCGGGTCGGTCACACCGACGTCGATCGCGCCCTCGCGGCCCACCTCTGCCGGTGCACCGGCTGGCAGACCGTCGTCGAGGCCATCGACGACGTGGTGAACCCCGTGGTGCGGGTGGGGAGTCCGCGTGATCTGCAGGCGGCGGCCCGCCGCGCCACCCTCGAAGGTGGGGTCGGTCAGGCGGTCGGTCCCGCCGTCCCGACGGGTGACGCCGGTTTCGCCGACGACACCGCGCCGCGCGACGCGCTCGTCGCCGTCCCGCTCGCTCCCGGGATGGACCCCGACGCTGCGGGAGCCGTCGCCGTCGGTCCGCACCATTGGGTGCTCGACGAGACGCTGGGGGCGGCTCGGGCCCGGGCCGGCAAGGTCCAGGGGCGCCGCAGCACCGTCGAAGACCGGCCGCCGGTGCCGTTGCCCGACCTGCCCGACGGTGGAGTACGCCTGGCCACCAGTTGGGTCGAGCCCGCCTACCTCGAGCCCGATGCGTCGTGGTGCGAGCCCGGTGGCGAGGCGGCCAGTCCTCTCGCCAACGGCGGTGCGTTCGGATCCAAGAGCCGATCCCTGGCTCCCGGTGTGGCCCGGGTCCTCGCCGACGGCGCCGGCCGGAGCGTGCGCGTGGTGTTCGCCCGCGAGGACTGTGTGCGGCTCGGCCCGAAGCGCCCGCCGATCGCCGCGAGTGCGGTGTGGCGTGACGGCGCGGTGCAGATCAAGGGTCACGTGGCGAACGGCGCTTGGGCCGAGGACGCCGCGTGGCCGCTTGCCTACGCCCTGCCCCTCGCAGTGCGCTGGAGTCCCCACTCGGTCACGGGACCGCCCGTAGGTCGCGGGCGCGCGACCGGACTGGCCGAGCAGACGGCCCTGGTCGAGGGTGCGATCTCCGCGGCCGGGCTGGACCGGGTATCGATCGTGGCCGACGACCGGATCGGTGGGGTCCTGCTCGATACCGCCGCGCGTCTCCCCGAGGGCGACGCCTGCGCCGGCGCCCGGGTGCTGCTCGATGACCGCGGCGCGCTCACCGGTGTGTCGGTGCGCGTCGCGGCCGGCGACCCCCTCGACGAGGTCGTGCTGCGCTCGTACTGCATCGGGGCGGTCCACATGGCGCTGGGATGGGTGCTGACGGAAGGTTTGGCGGTGGACCCCGAGCGCGGCGACGTGCTCGACCTCACGATCCGCTCGTTCGGCATCGTCCGCCCGGCCCGAATGCCCCGGGTCGAGGTGGAGATCGTCGACGACCCGGGCGCCCCGCGCCCGGCCGCGTCCGACGCCGTGTTCGCCGCGGTGGCGGCCGCCACCTGGAACGCGATCGGTGCCTACGAGGCGGTCCGGCCCGAGGCCTGGCCGGCCCGGACGACTGCGGCGGCACGCGCGCTGGCGCGCTGAACCGACCCGCCCGGACCTGCTGCCGGTCGGACCCGCTGCCGGTCGGAGGATGGGTGGTAGTTTCGACCCGTGCCCGGAGCGATCGTCATCGCCGTCGTGATGTTCCTCGTGATCCCCGTCGGGGTCATGTTCGCCGGTGCGGCGTGGAGCGCGCTCTTCGGGTGGGTCAACAGCGACGCCGCCGACGAGCGGGCCGCCAACCCGCCGGTCGCGTTCGACGACGCACACTGACCGACCCCTTCGAAGCGGTCACCGACGGTCCCCGGTCCGCCGTGGAGGCGCTCCCGTCGGCGGAGCCGCCGCTTGACGACCTCCACGAGGAGATCGTTCGGGAGCACCTTGCGTCGATCGGGGATGGCCCGATCCGGTACGCGGGTGAGAGAGGAGGACACGGTCTTCGTCTCGAAGGACGACGACGAGCGGATGTTCCGAGCCAACCTCGCCCGCCAATGACACGAGCCGTTCAATCCGTCTGCATCGCCTCCAGGCCGAGGTCCTGGGCTCCCAGGCCCACTGACGACTCCCACCCACCAGCCTCACCGACCGTGTCGGGAGACGGGGCCGGATCAGCCGGGCGAGTCTGGTCAGTCGCCGACCGCGTTGCGGCTCTGACCGAACCGGTACCCCACCGAGCGCACGGTCTGGATCAGGCCAGCGTGCTCCTCGCCAAGCTTCGCGCGCAGGCGCCGCACGTGGACGTCGACCGTGCGGGCGCCGCCGTAGTACTCGTACCCCCACACCCGCGACAGCAGCTGCTCGCGGGTGAAGACCTTCCCGGGATGGGTGGCGAAGAACTTGAGGAGCTCGTACTCCATGTAGGTGAGGTCGAGCGGACGGGCACCGAACGACGCCTGGTAGGTCTCGAGGTCGATGACCAGGTCGCCGTACTCGACGATTTCAGACGTGGCTCCCTGTCCGGTCCGCCAGAGCAGGTGGCGCACCCGCGCTTCGAGTTCGGCGGGGTGGAACGGCGTCAGGCAGAAGTCGTCGAAGAGGTCTTCGCGGTGCTCGAGCTCGCCGAGCTGCCTGCCCCCGATGAGCAGGAGCACCGGGGTGAACGCGGCGTCGCGCTTGCGCAGGGCTCGGCACACGACGAAGGCGCCCTCGGGATCGGTGTCGGACACGACGATCGCGCCCGCCCATCCGTCGAGGGGCTCGTACTGCGCGGCGACCGCAGCGTTGGTGACCGCCTTCCACGTGTACCCGCCCAAGTCGAGGGCCTGCGCGAGGAGGGGCGGCGGCGGATCGGGGAAGACGAGGAGGGGCCCGGTCATGGTGCGCGCCTAGAGCGTCCCGAGGTAGCGGTCGATCTCCCACGGGGAGACCTGGGTCTTGTACTCGTTCCACTCCTCGCGCTTGTTGCGGATGAAGTAGTCGAACACGTGCTCCCCGAGCGTCTCGGCGAGGAGCTCAGAGCCCTCCATCTCGTCGATCGCCTCGGCGAGTGACTGCGGGAGCTGCCCGATTCCCGCGCGCTCACGTTCTTCGGGCGACATCTCGTAGATGTTGTTGGTCGCCTCGGGCGGGAGCTCGTAGCCCCCTTCGACGCCCTTGAGGCCGGCGGCAAGCATCACCGAGAACGCGAGGTACGGATTGCACGCCGGGTCGGGGGAGCGGAACTCGATCCGGGTGGAACTCTCCTTGCCTCGCTTGGGCAGGGGCACGCGCACCAGGGCCGAGCGGTTGTTGCGCGCCCAGCACACGTAGACCGGCGCCTCGTAGCCGACGATCAGGCGCTTGTAGGAGTTGACCGTCTGGTTGGTGACCGCGGTGATCTCACGCGCGTGCCGCAGCAATCCGGCGATGAAGTGCTTCCCGACCTCGGAGAGCCCGTGCGGGTCGGCGGGGTCGTGGAACGCATTGACGTCGCCCTCGAACAACGACAGGTGCGAGTGCATCCCGGAGCCGAAGGCACCGGCGATCGGCTTGGGCATGAACGTGGCGTAGACGCCGAGGTCACGGGCGACCTCCTTCACCACGATCCGGAACGTCATGACGTTGTCGGCCATGGTCAGGGCGTCGGTGTAGCGCAGGTCGATCTCGTGCTGGCTGGGCGCCACCTCGTGGTGGCTGTACTCGCACGGGATACCCATCGCCTCGAGGGTCAAGATGGTCTGGCGACGCAGGCTGCTCGCCATGTCCATCTCGGTGAGGTCGAAGTAGCCGGCGCGGTCGAGTGGCTCGGTGCCGCCGGCCGACGCGAAGTAGAAGAACTCCATTTCGGGGCCGGTGTAGAAGGTGAAGCCCTTCTCGCGTGCCCGCTCGAGGTTGCGGCGCAGCACCGAGCGCGGGTCTCCGGCGAAGGGCTCCCCGGAGAGGTGTGCGATGTCGCAGAACATCCGGGCGACCGGGGTCTCGTCGCCCCGCCAGGGGAGGATCTCGAAGGTGTTGGCGTCGGGAACGGCCAACATGTCGGACTCCTGAACCCGGCTGAACCCCTCGATGGCCGACCCGTCGAAGGTCATGCCTTCTTCGAGGGCGTTCTCCAACTCGGCCGGGGTGATGGCGAAACTCTTGAGCTGACCGAGGACGTCGGTGAACCACATCCGCACGAACCGGACGCCCCGTTCCTCGACCGTCCGCAGCACGTAGTCCCGTTGCTGCTGCATGGTTCCAGTCTGGCAGGTCGGCCCGGGTCGAATCCGGGCCGACCCCCAGTGGGCCGGACCCTTGGGGGTCGGCCGGCCCCCAGTTCACACGCCGTTCACATCCGGGCAACAGGTGGGAAATGGCCTCCCTGGAGGCTGTGGGTCGTTCGATCCGGATCCCGAGGTCCGGATCCGGCACGATCTCCGTCGACCCGAGTGATCCCAGCGAAAGGACCGGCCGTGACGACCCCCCAAGAAGTGCTCAAGATGGTCAAGGACGAGGGCTGTGACTTCGTCGACCTCCGGTTCTCCGACCTCCCCGGCATCATGCAGCACGTCACGATCCCGGCCCACGTTCTCAGCGAGGACCACTTCACCGAAGGCCACGGCTTCGACGGATCGTCGGTTCGCGGGTTCCAGGAGATCCAGGAATCCGACATGGTGCTCATCACCGACCCGAACACCGCCTACCTCGACCCGTTCATGAAGCACAAGACGGCCGTCATCCACTGTTTCGTGGCCGACCCGATCACGCACGAGAGCTACTCCCGCGACCCGCGGTACGTGGCCCAGAAGGCCGAGGCCTACCTCGCCTCGACCGGCATCGCCGACACCGCCTTCTTCGGCCCCGAGGCGGAGTTCTTCATCTTCGACGACGTCCGCTTCGAGACCAAGCCCAACGGCTCGTTCTACCAAGTCAACTCGGTCGAGGGTGAGTGGAACTCCGGTACCGACGAGGGACCCAACCTCGCCTACAAGCCGCGCACCAAGCAGGGCTACTTCCCGGTGCCGCCGATGGACCACTACCAGGACCTGCGCGGCGACATGACCCTGGCGCTGCACGGCGTCGGGATCGAGACCGAATTGCACCACCACGAGGTGGCCTCGGGCGGTCAGGGCGAGATCGGCATCAAGTTCAACACGCTGCTGAAGATGGCCGACCAGCTCATGACCTTCAAGTACGTGCTGAAGAACGTGGCGTGGCAGGCCGGCAAGTCGCTGACCTTCATGCCCAAGCCGATCTTCCAGGACAACGGCTCGGGCATGCACACCCACCAGTCGCTGTGGAAGGGCGGAGAGCCCCTCTTCTTCGACGAGAAGGGCTACGGCGGTCTCTCCGACATCGCCCGCTGGTACATCGGTGGCCTGCTGCACCACGCGCACGCGGTGATCGCCTTCACCAACCCGACCACCAACTCGTTCAAGCGACTGGTGCCGGGTTACGAGGCGCCGGTCAACCTCGTGTACAGCCAGCGGAACCGCTCGGCGTCGTGCCGGATCCCGCTCGCGTCGCAGAGCCCGAAGGCGAAGCGGATCGAGTTCCGGTGCCCGGATTCCACCTCGAACCCGTACCTCGCTTTCTCGGCGATGATGCTGGCGGGCCTCGACGGCATCCAGAACCGGATCGAACCGCCGACGCCGGTCGACCGCGACCTCTACGACCTCCCGGCTGAGGAGCTGGCGAACATCCCGCAGGTGCCGGCGAGCCTGGAGCAGGCGCTCGACGCCCTCGAGGCCGACAACACCTTCCTCAAGGCCGGCGGCGTCTTCACCGACGACCTGATCGAGACGTGGATCGAGTACAAGCGCAAGAACGAGGTGGACGCCATTCGGTTGCGTCCGCACCCGTACGAGTTCACGATGTACTACGACATCTGATCCGGGTCCGCCCGGACCGGGAATCCTGCGTTCACCGTGGTGGCGGGGCCTTCGGGTCCCGCCACCGACGCGTCCGGCCTCAGCCGACCTTCACGTCGCCGCCTGAGAAGGTCAGGGGAAGCAAGTGGAGGCTCCGGACGCCACCCGACGGGTAGTCGACCCTCGGCGCGGTCCAGGCGTGGAAGAGCAGGCGCCAGTTGCCGTTGGCGTCGCGGAACGGGGTCTGGCCGCCGGGACCGAGCATCGAGCCCCGTGAGGCGAGCAGGGGGGTGCCGTACATCTGGTGGCACGGGCCCGTGACCGCGTCGCAGCGGACGATGTCGACGTGGTAGCCGGCGGTCCACCACTCACCGGTCGAGTAGAGGAGGAACACGGTTCCCCCGACGCGGACGATGGTGGGCCCCTCGGCGACGGACGCGTCGGGTGCGGTGCCGCCCGACCACAGAAGGTGCTCGGAGCCACCGACCAGGCTCCGCCCGTCGGGAGTCAGCTGTGACTCCCAGAGGTGGCCCACACCGTCGGACTCGTAGACCAGGTAGGGCGTGCCGTCGTCGTCGACGAACGCGCTGGGATCGATCGTGCCGCCGTTGGAGCGTCGGCAGGAGGCCGGTTGCGCGGCGGTGTCGATGAAGGGGCCCACCGGGGTGTCGGAGGTCGCCACGCCGAGGCACTCGATCGAAGTGCCCCGCAGACGGGCCGTGTACCACATCACGTACCGGGAGCCGGGCGGATTGTCCGGACGGGCCAGCACGGTGGGCGCCCAATTGCCACCCCAGTCGACCCACGGCGCGAGGTCGTGCATCGCCGAGCCGTTCACGGGCATCTCGTCGATCATCTCCCAGTGGACCAGGTCGGTAGTCCGCCAGATCGGCACGATCGTCAGGTACACCTGGGTCGTGTAGGCCAGGTAGCAGTCGGATCCCGCGGGTGCGACGGCGGTGGTCGTCGAGGTGGTCGTCGAGGTGGTCGTGGTCGGCGACTGCGACAGGCACCACTGCGGATCGACCCGGAGGATGAACGGGTCGGGTGCGTCACGCGGGTCGAGAGCTGGCGTCGAGGCTCCCCCGGGAGCGGCCCCGTACACCACTGCCACCGGGGCCGGTGGAGGTGGCGGTGGCGGTGGATCCGGCTCTCCACACGCTGCCAGGACCAGGACCAGGATCACGAGCACGGCTGCCGCCAGGCCGACCCGGAGGCGGCCCGGGTTCGCGGGGCGGGAGAACCGTTGCAAGGTCCTCGAGTATAGGAATGGACCAACCGATTTCCACAGGGCACAAGTACCCTCGGTTTTGTAGGTCACCAGCGACGAGGAGCACCACACGATGGCGTCACGACGAAGCAAGCGATCGGGTCTCGTCCTGACGGCGCTAGCCGTCGTGGGCCTGAGCGTGGCCGCTTTGTCACCCGGTGCTTCGGCCGCGACCACGACGACCACGAAGGCTCCTGCCCCCACGACGACCACCAAGGCTCCTGCCCCCACGACGACCACGGTCGCCCCGGCGCCCACCACGACCGTCACTGCCGCCCCGACCGGTGATCCGCTCGAGGTCGGCGTGTCGAGCGACGGCTCGCTGGAGCGGGCGCCGGCGGTCGCGCCACCGTCCGACCCGTTCCACCTTGCGTCGCTGCCCGCGGCCAAGGGCGGTCCCAAGTCGGTGATCGGCTCCGACACCCGGGCCCGCGTCGACACCTCGACCTACCCGGGGTCGGCCACGGTGCAGGTCTGGTACCAGGGTCAGCCGATCTGCTCGGGCGCGATGGTCGGCCCCGACACCGTGCTCCTCGCCGGCCACTGCGTGGCGTCCGCCAAGGGCACCTGGCGCGACAAGGGCGGGTACGCCGTCTACCCGGGGCGCAACGGCGCGCTCACCCCGTGGGGCTCGTGCGGGGTCCGCGTCGAATACACCGTCAAGGGCTGGTTCTTCTTCCGCAACCCCGACTACGACTACGGCGCCCTGAAGCTCGACTGCTCGATCGGCAACGTGGTCGGTTGGTACGGCTTCTTCTGGTCCAACCACACGCTCACCAGCGCCCCGGCCACGATCCAGGGTTACCCCACCGACAAGGTCGGTGCGCTCGCCAACACCCAGTGGACCGCCTCGGGCAAGCTCACCTTCGCGGACACCCGCCGCCTCTACTTCACCATCTCCACGTCGGTGGGGCAGACGGGTGGTCCGATCTGGACGCCGCTAGGCGCGCCGTTCGTGTCCGTCGCGGGTCCCTACATCATGGGCATCAACGCCTATCAGCAGTACGGGTCGACCAACTCGGGTACCCGGATCGCGGAGCCCGTGTTCAACAATGTGGTCAACTGGTCGAACGCGCCCTGATCCGGCGCCGACACTGACGACATGACCGAGCGCAATGTTCTAGGTGGTGAGCTCGAGCCCTGTGGCTACGACCCGCTCACCGGGTTCTTCCGCGACGGGTGCTGCAGCACCGGTCCGGAAGACGTGGGGAGCCACACGATCTGCGCCGTGATGACGCTCGAGTTCCTGGCCCACCAGGTCAACATCGGCAACGACCTCATCACGCCCATGCCGATGTACCGGTTTCCCGGGCTCGAGGCCGGCGACCGTTGGTGCGTGACCGCCCGCAACTGGCTGCGCGCGCACCACGATGGTGCGGCCGCTCCGGTCGTCCTGGCCTGCACGCACGAACGCGCGCTCGAGATCGTGCCGATCGACGTCCTGCGCCACTATGCGGTCGACGTGCCCGGCGACCTCAGCGCCCTCGACGACTGAGTCGGGGTCAAGCTCGACGACTGAGTAGGGGTCGAGAAGGTCGGTTCCCACCCCGGATGAGCCGACCGGGCGTGGCGCCGGTGTGGACGCCGTCGCGGACCACGACCGCACCGGCCACCACGGTGGCGGCGATCCCGGTGCTGAGCTGCTGCACGCGCGGAGCGCCGCCGGGGAGGTCGCGCACGAGGGAGGGGAGCGACGGCGACACGGTGTCGGGGTCGAGCACATTGAGGTCGGCGACGAGGCCCTCGCGCACGAGCCCGCGGTCGTGGAAGCCCCACGCCCGGGCGGGCTTGAAGGTCATCATGGCCACCGCCTCGGCCAGGGAGAACGTCTGTCGGTCGCGCACGAGGTGGGCGAGCAGGTAGGTCGGCAGCGAGTAGTCGGCCATCTGGCTCACGTGGGCGCCGGCGTCGGAGAAGCCCATGACCGACCGGGAATGGCGCAGCGCCTCTTCGACCACGGTCACGTCGAACGGGCTGAACGGTTGGCGGAAGAACACGTCGTAGTCGTGCTCGAGCGCCACGTCGAGCATCACCTCGACCGGGTCGACCCCGCGCTCGGCCGCGAGTTGGTTGACTGTCGGGTTGGGCGGGACCGGGCGGTCGAGCACGCTCATCAGGTCGAAGTCGGCCGGCCGGGTCTCGCCCCCGAACCCCTCGCCCCGTGGTCGGTGGTGGGCCGCCCACACCAGTCGGGCGCGCACCTCGGGGTCGCGCAGGGCCCGGAGCTGCTCGGCCTCGGGCCGGGCTCGGAACTCCTGCCACTCCGGGGCGTGGTCGAAGGGCAGCTGGCTCCGGAACGACAGGAGCGCACCGATCCCGCGGGGGTGGGTGACCCCGAAGGCCCGTCCGCCGGCGGCGGCGATGGCGTCGATGCGCGCCAGGGTCGCCGGGTTGTTGGCCGCCAGGGCGAACGGCACACCGGACCGCACGGCCAGGTCGAGCCACCAGGCGTCGCGGGAAGCCTGTTCGTCGGCCGGCGCCGGGTCCTCGACGTACTGGAAGAACCCACCCGACTCGTCGCCGACGACCTCCACCAGGAACGCCAGCTCGTCGGGGGACGCGATCCGGGAGGCCACGGGGCGGTCGTCGGACGTCATGTGGTGCTTCGTGCGTGACGTGGTGAAGCCGTAGGCGCCGGCGCGCAGTGCCTCGCGCAGTTCGCGCTCCATGGCGGCGAGGTCGTCGGCGTCGGCGGTCTGTTCGAAGGCCCGCTCACCCATGACGAACGTGCGGAGGGCGGAGTGACCGATGTTGGCCGCGTAGTTGATGCCCATGGGGAGCGCGTCGATCACGTCGAGATACTCGGCGAAGGTGGTCCAGCCCCATTCGATGCCCGCCGCCATCGCCTCCGGGGAGATGTCCTCGGCCCGCTCGAGGTTGCGCACGACGAGGGGCGCCTGGGTGGCCGACGCCGGAGCCAGGGTGAAACCGCAGTTGCCCATCACCACCGAGGTCACACCGTGGAAGCACGAGAAACTGCCCTGGGGATCCCAGAACATCTGGGCGTCCATGTGGGTGTGGCCGTCGATGAAGCCGGGGGTGACCACCAAGCCGTCGGCGTCGAGGTCGGTGGTGCCGCGGTCACGGATCCGGCCGATCGCGGCGATGCGGTCACCCACGACGCCGACGTCGGTCCGGAATCCGTCGAGGCCGGAGCCGTCGACCACCGTGCCGTTGCGGATCACCAGGTCAAAGGTCATGGTGGGTGCCTCCGTCGAGCCCGAGCATCTCCAGGGCGTTGGTGCGAGCGATCATCACCAGTTCCTCGGCACTGACCCGCTCGGCGAGTCGTTCGAGGATCTTGGGGGTGTCGGGCCAGGTGGAGTCCTGGTGTGGGTAGTCGACCTCGAGCACCAGTTGCGAGACCCCGATGCGCTCGCGCTGCTCGATCCCGGTGTCGTCGTCGAAGAAGCTGCCCCAGATGTGACCGGCCATGTAGGTGCTGGGTGGCTCGGTGACGATCGGATCGATGCCGGAGTACTCGGCGTGTTCCCAGACCTTGTCGAGCCGCTCCAGGACGAACGGCATCCAGCCGATCTGCGCCTCGCTGTAGACGATCTTGAGGTCGGGGAACCGGATCAGGTTTCCCGACAGCAGCCAGTCGACCAGCGACACCTGGGCGTTGTTGAACGTGAGGGTGGTGTTGGCGGCGCGTGGCGCCCACGGTGCCACGTCGGCCATCTTCGAACCCGAGCCGATGTGCAGGCCGAGCACGGTGCCGGTCTCGTTGCAGGCGTCGAAGAGCGGGTCCCAGTGGCGGCTCGGGTCGTGGATGGACGGCAGCCCGAGGTAGCTGGGCATCTCGGTGAAGGTGATCGCCCGGCTCCCGCGGGCCGCGCACCGCCGGACCTCGCCGGCCGCGAGGACCGGGTCCCAGAGGGGTACGAGCGTGAGCGGGATCAGCCGCCCACCGGAGTCGCCGCACCACTCGTCGATCATCCAGTCGTTGTAGGCCTGAACGCACCGGAACGCCAGGTCGTGGTCCTGGGCCTCCAGGAACATCTGCCCGGCGAAGCGGGTGATGTAGGGGAAGCACAGAGAGCGCTCCACGCGCGCGACGTCCATGTCGGCGAGCCGGGCCTTCGGGTCGTAGCACCCGGGCCGCATCTCGGCGAAGGAGATGGCGTCGATCGTGTGCTCCTCGAAGGGCAGCCCCGAGCACGCCACGACCTTGGGGATGGGCTTGACCTGGCTCTCGTAGCACCACCAGTCGACGACCGGACCGTCGCCCCCCTTGACGTAGCGGACGGCACGCGTCTCGGGGTCGTAGAGGGTCTTGCAGGTGTCTTGGACCACGCGCGGCCCGATCTCGCGGTCGGAGGCCGACAGGCGGTCGAACCAGACGTTGGGGGGCTCGACCACGTGGTCGTCGGCGGAGATGATCCAGGGCAGCTCGGGCACGGTGTTGATGCCTTTCCCCGCCGGGTCGTGCCGACGGGTCCGTCGGGGCGGTGGTCGACGAATCAGCCGCGACTGTAGAAGACGCGTTCGACCACGGTCCGAGCCCGCCGGGTCACCCGTCGGAACTCCTCCCGGAGCTCGTCTCCGGGATCGTGGGTGTACCCGAGCAGTCGGCCGATCCTCACGTCGTCGGCCCCTCCCGGCAGTGCGTCGCCGGGAAGTCCGAGCACCAGGTAGCGGGCGTTGCGGGCCCGTTCGCAGAATCGGTAGGCCTCCTCGAGCGCGGCCGCGTCGTCCGGGGCAAGCAGATCGGCGGCGACGCACCGGCGCAGACCGTCGACGGTCGAGGGTGTTCGCACCTCGGGGTGGGTCGCAGCGTGTTGGAGCTGCAGCAGCTGCACGGTGAACTCGACGTCGGTCAGCGCCCCACGGCCGAGCTTGAGTTGGAAATCGGGGTCCTCGCCGGTCGGGATGCGCTCGTGCTCCACGCGCAGTTTGATCCGGCGGATCTCGTGGGTGAACTCGGCCGGGAACGGGTCGCGCACGACGAACCGGTCGGCCAACCCGAGGAAGCGCGCCGCGACCTCCGGATCGCCCGCCACCGGTCGCGCTCGCAGGAGGGCCTGGAACTCCCAGGGCAACCCGTACCGCTCGTAATACGTGGCGTAGCCGTCGAGCGACCGGGCGAGCAGCCCGTTCGCGCCTTCGGGTCGCAGGTGCGTGTCGATGCGGAACGTCTGGCCCTCCGCGGTCGTCGCGCCGACCTCGCGCACGACGTCCTGGGCGAGGCGCGTGGCGCGTTCCGCGGCGTCGGGGCCGGGTGCGTCGTACACGAACAGCACGTCGATGTCGGAGGCGTACGAGAGTTCGCGGCCCCCGAGGCGGCCCATGCCGATCACGGCGAACGGGACGGTCGGAGCGAGAGCTCCGACCGCGGCTTCCACGCACGCGTCGGCGAGGGCGCTCAGTTCACCGGCCGTCACGTCGACGGGCGCCAGGCCCAGGACGTCACGGGCGGCGATGCGCAGGAACTCGCGGCGTTTGAACCGACGCAGGCCGGCTCGCCGTTGGTCGACGTCGGTGCGCCAGCGCAGGGTCTCCATCGCCTCCGCCACAAGATCGGCTCGGGTGGCCTCGCGTCGGAGGGTGGCGGGATCGCGCATTGACTCCACGAATCCGGGTTGGTGCAGGAGCGAGTCACCGAGGAACCGGCTCGATCCGAGGACCCGACACACCTGCTCCGCGACCGTCGGGGAGTCGCGGAAGGTCGCCGCCAGGGTCGTCGATCGGGCGCCACCTTCGGCGACGTGCCGGAGCTGGAGCAGGCCGAGGTCGGGGTCCGGAGCGGTGGAGAGCCAGTCGAGGACGACCGGGAGGAGCTCCTGGAGCACCCGCGACGAGCGCCCGAACCCGCTGGTGAGTTCGTGGATCGCGGCACGGGTCTGGGCCCCGTCGGAGAACCCGAACGCCGTCAGGCGTTCCTCGGTGGCCTCGGGGGTCAGGACTCCCCGGCCCGCCAGAGTGTCGAGCAGTGGGGCGAAGAAGAGCCGCTCGTGGATGCTGCGGACCGCCGCCTGGTGCGACCGGTACTCCGCAAGGAACGTCGCGCGGGCGTCGGAGCGCGGCCCGTCGCGGTACCCGAGGACCCGGGCGAGCAGCGTCAGCTCGGGATCGGTGGCGGGCAGGGTGTGGGTCTGCTGCTCGTCGCGGAGCTGGAGACGGTGCTCGACCGTCCGCAGGAACACGTAGGCATCCGCCAACAGTGCGACGTCACGGCGTTCGACGTAACCGCCTGCAGCGAGTTGGCCCAGCGCCACCAGGGTGGTCGCCGAGCGGATCCGGTCGTCGTGACAGCCGTGAACCAGCTGGAGCAGTTGCACGGCGAACTCGATGTCGCGGATTCCACCCCGACCCCGCTTCACCTCGCGATCGGTGAGCCCGGCGCGGCGGATCTCGGCCTCGGCCCGGGTCTTCATGGCCCGGATCTCCCGGACCGCCTCGGGGTCGAGCTCCCCGCGCCAGACGAACGGTCGACTGCGGCGGAGGAACTCGGCACCCAACTCGGGGTCACCGGCAACGGGTCGGGCCTTGATCAGGGCCTGGAACTCCCAGTGCCGAGCCCAGCGCCCCCACCACGCCTCGTAGCTCTCGACCGTGCGCGACAGGGTCCCGGCCCGACCCTCCGGGCGGAGGTCGGCGTCGGTGCGGAACGCCAGGCCGTCGACCGTTGGCGTCGCCATCAGGTCCAGGACGCGTCGGGCGACCCGGACCCCTTCGGTGGCGTCACCGTCGTGGACGAACACAACGTCGACGTCGCTCGAGTAGTTGAGCTCTCTGCCGCCGAGCTTGCCCATCGCCACGACGGCGAACGGGACTCGGGGAGCGGCCACGTCGACCGCCGCCACCAGGCACGCCTCGGCGAGCTCCGAGAGTTCCTGTCCGACGGTCACCAGGTCGCAGCGCCCGGTCAGGTCCCGCAGCGCGATCCGCACCAGTTCCCGACGCTTGACGCGCCGGAGCGCAGCGAGGGGGTCGCCAGACCGGTCAAGCGCATCGGTGAACGTCGCTCGGAGTGCCTCGGGGTTTCGGCGGTCGGAGAAGTCGGGCCGGTCGACCACGTCGAGCAGGGTGGGATCCGCGAGCACGGCGGCGGTGAGGGAGCGGGAGGTGCACGCGAGGGTCGTGAGCGCCTCGCAACGCCGCGGGTCGCCGAGCAGGGCCGGCGCCACGGCATCCGCCGCCCACTGCTCGACGGCCCGGCGGGCGAGGTTCGGATCGGCTGCCCGCCCGATCGCTGCTTCGACCACCCGCTGGGCGGGCGGCGGCTCGAGGTCCACCGGGTCAGTCTGGCGGTCGGCGGGGCGGCGCGGGGCGGCGCCGTATCCTGCTCTGCGTGCACCGCCTGCGCCTGGCCGCCGCCCAGATGGACTTCGTGGTCGGCGACCTCCGAGGGAACGCCGAGCGGGCGGTCGCGGCCTACGAGCGGGCGGTGGAGGCGGGCTGTGACCTCGTGGCCTTCCCCGAACTCACCCTCACCGGCTATCCGCCCGAGGATCTGCTCCTGCGGCCGGCCTTCGTCGCCGAGGCGGCCGACCGGCTCCACGAGTTCGCAGCCCGCACCGGGTCGACCGCTGCGGTGATCGGCTTCCCCGAGCTCGACGGCTTCCTCCACAACGCCGCCGCGGTCTGCGCCCAGGGTGCGGTGCGAGGCGTCTACCGCAAGCATCTCCTGCCGAACTACGCGGTCTTCGACGAGGACCGGTACTTCGTTCCGTCGACCACCGACGGGCCGTTGTTCGTGATCGGTGGAGCCCGGGTCGCGATCACGATCTGTGAAGACGCCTGGAGTCCGACGGGACCGATCCAGACGCAAGCCGCCGCCGGCGCCGAGCTGATCGTCAACCTCAACGCGTCGCCCTACTCGGCGGGTCGGCTCGGTGAGCGCGAGACCATGCTCGGAGAGCGGGCGCGCGCGGCCGGGGTACCGATCCTCTACGTGAACCTGGTCGGCGGCCAAGACGAGCTGGTCTTCGACGGGGCGTCGCTCGTGGTCGACGCAACCGGAACGGTGGTGGCCCGCGGGGCCCAGTTCGCCGAAGACCTGATGGTTCTCGACCTCGAGGTGCCCGCCCGCCCCGACGTCGTGGTGGGCCTGGCCGAGGTGCTCGTCTCGGGTCCGACGGAGCAGCCCGGTGATCCCCGACCGCCCCGGGTCACGACCGTGCTCGAGCCGGTGCGCGAGGTCTACGAGGCCCTGGTCCTCGGCACCCGCGACTACGTCACCAAGAACGGCTTCACCGACGTGCTGATCGGGCTCTCGGGCGGGATCGACTCCTCGCTCGTGGCCGCCATCGCCGTCGACGCCCTCGGGGCGGATCACGTGCACGGGGTGCTCATGCCGTCGCGCTTCTCGAGCGACGGCAGCATCTCCGACGCCGAGGCACTGGCGGAGGCGCTCGGGATCGGGACCGACACGATCCCGATCGAGCCGGCGCACGAGTCGTTCCTCGGGATGCTCGCGGACGCCTTCACCGGGCGGGCGCCGGGGCTGGCCGAGGAGAACCTGCAGGCCCGGGTCCGCGGCACGATCCTCATGACGATGTCGAACAAGTTCGACTGGATGGTGCTCACGACCGGCAACAAGAGCGAGATGGCCACGGGCTACTCCACCCTCTACGGCGACATGGCCGGCGGGTTCGCGGTCATCAAGGACGTCCCGAAGCTGCTGGTCTACGCACTCTGCCGCGATCGCAACGCCCGCGCCGGCCGGGAGATCGTCCCCGAGGCCGTGCTCACCAAGGCGCCGAGCGCCGAACTCCGACCCGACCAGCGCGACAGCGACTCGCTGCCCGACTACGCCGATCTCGACCCCATCGTCGAGGGCTACGTCGAGCGCGACCGCTCGATCGCCGAGCTCGTGGCCGAGGGCCTCGACGCCGACGAGGTCGGGCGGGTGGCCCGCCTGGTCGACCGCAACGAGTACAAGCGCCGGCAGGCGCCCCCGGGGGTCCGGGTGTCACCGAAGGCCTTCGGCAAGGACCGCCGGCTGCCGATCACCAACCGCTGGCCCGGCTAGCCCGGTGATCGGGCGCCGCTTCGCCGCCGAGGCCGCCCTGGTCTCGGCGGCCTTCTTCTTCGGCGCCACGTTCCCGCTCGTGCACCGGGCCCTGCACGACATGACCCCGTTCGGGTTCCTCACGCTGCGCTTCGCGGTGGCCCTGGTCTGTCTGGGGCCCTTCGCCGTGGCGGTCGCGCGTCGGACCGACGCCGACCGGCGCATCCTGGTGCGGGTTGGTCTGGTCAGCGGGCTGCTCCTCTTCGGCGGGTTCGCGACCCAGACGGTCGGACTGCGCACCACCGCACCGGCGACGTCGGCCTTCCTCACCGGCCTGTACGTCATGTTCACGCCCTTCGTGGAAGGCGTGGTCCAGCGTCGGGTGCCGCCACCTCGGGTCCTGGGCTCGGCCGGTCTGGCCCTCGTCGGTCTCTACCTCCTGACGGGGGCCCGGTTCGACCTCGGCGCGGGGGAGTGGTGGACGATCGTCTGTGCCCTGCTCTTCGCCGTCTGGATCGTCTACCAGGGCCGGTACGCCACCCAGATCCATCCGGTGCCGTTCACGTCGTTGCAGATGGCCACGGTGGTCCTGGTCGGGATCCCGGTCACTGCCGCAACGGGGGTCGGGCACCTCACTGGATACGCCTGGTTCTCGATCGTGTTCACCGGCGTGCTCTGCTCGGCCGTGGCGCTGTGCCTCCAGCTCTGGGGCCAGCGCCGGATCCCTCCGGCCCGGGCGGCCGTGATCCTGCTGATGGAGCCGGTGTTCGCCGGCCTGGTCAGTTGGGCCACGGGGCACCCGCTCGGTCCGGTCGAGGTGGTCGGTGCGTTGGTGATCCTGGGTGCGATCGCGCTGGCCGAGTTGGGCCCGGGCCGCGCCCCCCGGCGCCCCGCCGACGCCCGCGGTTGACGGCGGGCGCCGACGTCGGCCATCGTGACGCCATGACCTCGGGGACCCTTCACGACACCGGTCGACTCATCGCCCGGGCGCGCTGGCTCGAGGAGCGCTGCTTCGAGATCCTCGGCGGGTGGGTCGTCACCACCAGCGACCCCGAGGCCAAGCTCCTGCTCGCCCGCCAGAGCCACCACCACGCCTGGCACGCGGAGTTGTTCGGACGGGTGCTGCCCCGGGCCAACGGACTCGACCTGGCCTCCGACACCGCGGTCGACGTCCGTGAATGGGTGGAGTTCCTCGACCAACTGGCCGCCACGACCGGATCGGTCGACCGGGTCGTCGGTGTGTTCGACCTCCTCGTGCCGCGCAAACTCGCCGAGTACGAGCGCTGGCGTGATGGCTCCGATCCGGTCCGCGACGCGCCGGTGCTGCGCTGGCTCCAGTTCGTCATCGCCGACGAGTCCGCCGACCTCACCGAGGGACGCGCGCTCCTGGCGGGTCGTCCGGCGACCGCACCGACGCCGGCGCAGGCTGCGCTCCGGTCCGCCCTCGACCGCGCCGGCGACCTGCTCTCCTGAGTGAGCGAGCGCTTGTCGGCGGCGGGGCCGCGGGCGGTTCTGATCCACCGAGGAACCGCGGGGATCTATTGGGTGGTTTGCGCACCGGTCGCTAGTCTCCGAGTCCCCCGGTGGGGGAG
>JBAXBB010000031.1:0-27413 GCA_037142235.1 Actinomycetes bacterium | reverse complement strand
GCCGTACTCGGTGGGCCAGCCCACCCCCAGCCACCCGTCGGCGCCCATCTGGCGCACGATCTCACGGAACTCGGGGCTGCCCTCCCCCGAGTTGCCGAGGCGCTGGCGCACCTCGGGCGTGAGGAGCCGGGCGAAGTACTCGCGCAGCTCCTTCGAGAGGGCCTTCTGCTCGTCGGTGTAGTCGAGGAACATGGAGCCCGTTCTACCCGGTCCGGACGGGGCCGCGCGACACGGACCCGGCCCGGGCGCCCCGGACCCGCCCGGCGAGCGGGCTCAGGTGCCCACCATGCGGGTCCCGATCACGCCCTCGGCCTCGAGGTGGGCCCGGCGATCGGGCCCGATCCCGAGCTCGGCGAGGACCTCGGCGTTGTGCTGCCCCAGGGTGGGGGCGCCGCCGCGGTGGGCGCCCGCGGCGAAGGAGAAGGCCATCGGCCAGGCCGGGTACCGACGCATCCCGGTCTTGGGGTGGTCGAGGGGGACGTAGAAGCCTCGGGCACCGAGCTGCGGATCCGAGTACATGGCCGACGGTCGCAGCACCTGCGCGACCGGCACCCCGCGAGCGCGGAGCCCCTCGACCACCACCAAGGCGTCGTGCGCGGCGCACCACTCCCCGATCATGGTGTCGAGCAGGTCGGCGGCGCCCTGGCGACCGGCGAGCGTGGCCAGCTCACCCGTGGCCCACAGTGGCCGACCCAGCGCCTCGAGCAGCGCGAGCCAGTCGGTGTCGTCGCGCACGCTGAGCGCGACCCATTCGTCGTCACGCGTCCGGTACACCCCCTGAGGGGCCAGGGCCGG
Source organism: Actinomycetes bacterium (assembly GCA_037142235.1). Taxonomy (GTDB): domain Bacteria; phylum Actinomycetota; class Acidimicrobiia; order IMCC26256; family PALSA-555; genus CAIUKV01. The sequence goes on along the minus strand of JBAXBB010000031.1, from coordinate 26,618 downwards.
TTCGTGGTCGCCGGTGCGGTTGCCACTCCGACGTCCGATGGTGCCGTCGAGTGCGAACGCCATGGGCTGGTCGGCGGTGAGGCAGCACGCGGTCTCGAGTTGGGCGATCTCGATCAACTGACCCTCGCCCGTGCGGTCGCGGTGCTCGAGCGCGGCCTGGACCGCCACCCCCATGTGCACGGAGATCATCGGATCGGCGAACCCGCCCGGGTGCATCGGGCGGTCGGGGTACCCCGTGACCTGGGCCATGCCCGCCGCTTGCTCGATGCCCATCGCCCAGCCGACGTAGTCACGCCACGGACCCTCGAGCCCGTAGGCCGGCATCCGCACCATGATCAGCCCGGGATTGATCGCGCTCATCTCGGCGTACCCGATCCCGAACTGCTCCACCACGCGCGCCGAGAAGTTCTCGACCACGACGTCGGCGCCGGCGATCAGCGAGCGCAACAGCTCGTTGCCCGCCGGGCGTGAGGCGTCGAGGGTCACGTCGCGCTTGTCGAGGTTCGTGCCCTGCCAGATCCCGCTGCGGTCGTAGAAGTCGGGACCGTCCTGGGGGAAGGCCCCCACGAAACGGAAGCCGTCGGGCCGCTGGACCGACTCGACCTTCACCACGTCGGCACCGAAGGCGCCCAGGTACATCGTGAAGTACGGACCCGCCCAGAACGTGCCGAGGTCGACCACCCGCAGTCCCGCGAAGGGCAGGGCCGGGTCGATCGGGGCCGCGGTCGGGGCCACGACGCGCGGCTGGTGGAACGCCGCAGCCGCACCGGCCGCCTCGGTGAGCGTCGCGGCAGGACGCCGGGCCGAGGCCGGGGTCGCGCCCAACCGCCACGGCGGACCCGGGAACGCCAGGTCGTCGCCCGGCCCGGGTGCGTAGAAGCCGCGCACCGCGAACTGGGCGTAGTGGACCAGCTTCTCGCCGTCACCGACCGGTGCGGCCGGGATCCGGAACGCCTGGCAGAGCGACACGATCTGGTCGACCGAGTGCTCCATCAGCCAGGGCCGCATCGCGGCGAAGAACTCGTCGAGCACCGCCGGGGTGGTCGCGATCTCGACCTGGCGGTCCTCGTACTCGGGGATCCCCAACATCGCGCAGACGTCGCGGAAGTGCTGACCCGTCAACGCGTTGATCCCGACCCAGCCGTCGGCGCACTCGAGGATCCCCGGCAGCGTGGCGCGCCGATGCTCCCCCACCGGGAGCCCGAGCCGCTCGTAGTCCGCGTGGAGCAGCATCGGGTAGGGCAGGGTGCCGAGCATCACCTCCATCCCCGACAGGTCGGCGGTCACGGGAGCGCGGCCGGCCCGACCGGAGCGGACGGCGGTCAAGGCGGCACAGGCGGCGAAGGCGCCGATCGTGTAGTCGTGCAGCCGACCTCCGGTCTGGACGGGGTCGACGGTCGGGATGCCGTGGTTCGCCACCCAGCCCCCGGCCGCCTGCACGGTGAGCCCCGTGGCGGGGAAGCGGGCGTACGGCCCGGTCTGGCCGAACGGGCTGATCCGCACCACCGCGAGGTGCGGGTTGACCACCGCGAACGACGACGGCGAGAGGCCCAGCGCCTCGAGCCCGCCGGCACCGAGCGCCTCGACCAGCAGGTCGGCCCCCGCCAACAGCGAGCGCACCGTGGTCGCGTCGTCGGGGCGGGCGGGGTCGCACAGCACCGAGCGCTTGTCGGCGTTGAGGTACCGGAACAGACCGCCACCGCGCTCCACGTCGACCACCCCGTCGGCGAACGGACCCGTCCGCCGTTCCGGGTCACCCCGGCGCGGCTCGACCTTCACCACGTCGGCCCCGAGCAGGCCCAGCAACTTCGTGGCGTAGGCCGCCGCCAGCCCGCCCCCGAGCTCGACCACCCGCAGGCCGTCGAGCGCGGTCGGGGTCGCCTCGGTCATGGCCCGAGCGTAGGTCACCCCACCCGGCCTACGCTCGGGCCATGACCACGATCCAGGAAGCCTTCGACCTCACCGGAACCGCGGCCGTCGTGACCGGCGCCGGACGCGGACTCGGCCGGGCCATCAGTGCCCGTCTCGCCGAAGCCGGGGCCCACGTCACCTGCACCGACCTCGACCCCGCCACCGCCGCCGACACCGCGGCGATGATCGTGGCGACCGGTGGGCAGGCCGTCGGGCGCGCCCTCGACGTCACCCGAGCCGCCGACGTCGACGCCGCGGTGGCCGAGGTCGTGGCGAACCGCGGCCGCCTCGACGTGATGGTGAACAACGCCGCGATCATCAACGACACCACGGTCCTCGAGACCACCGAAGCCGACCTCGACCGCATCATGACGGTGAACTTCAAGGGGGTCTTCTTCGGCTGCCAGGCCGCCGGGCGCCAGATGGTGCAGCAGCGCTCCGGTTCGATCATCAACCTCGCGTCGGGCGCCATCGACATCCCCACGCCCGGGCTCATCTGCTACTCGGCCGCCAAGGTCGCCGTCGCCCAGCTCACCCGCACCCTCGCCACCGAGCTCGGGCCCGACCTCGTCAGGGTCAACGCCATCGCCCCCGGCTGGATCGACACGCCGATGAACGAGCGGCACGTCTTGACCGCGGACGGTGCCGTCGATCCCGACCGGAAGCGCGACTACGTCGCGGCGCGGTCACGGTTGTCGGTGATGGGCATCCCCGGCGAGCCCGACGACATCGCGTTCGCGGCGCTCTACCTGGCATCGCCCGCGGCGAAGTTCGTGACGGGCATCGTCATGCGCCCCAACGGCGGCTCGACGATGCCGATCTAGTCAGCCGTTCTTCGGGATGTCCTTGAACGGGAGCGTCTTGTCGGTGCGGGGCTCGCCGGGCAGCCCCAGGACGCGCTCACCGATGACGTTGCGCTGGATCTGCTCGGTCCCGCCGCCGATCCGCATCCCCCACTGCCCCACGAAGAGCTGCTGGAACATGCCCCGCCGGTAGGCGTCGCCACCGGTGAGCATGCCCCCCGCCCCCTGGAGCAGCAGCCCGAGGTCGCCCATCCGGGCCGCGTGCACCGAGGCGTGGAGCTTGAGGACCGAGGTCTCGGGGCCGGGCTGTCGGCCCGCCCGGACCGCGGCCTGGGCCCGGGCGCCGAGGTACTTGATGACCTCGGCGTTGATGAAGCAGTCGGCGAGCGTCTGGCGGACCGTGGGGTCGTCACTCACGCCGAGTTCGCGCGCCATGCGCAGGTAGTCGCCGAACCCGATGCCCATCCCACCGCCACCGATGAGGTTGCGCTCGTTCATCAGGGTGGTCTGGGTCACGGCCCATCCGCCGTTGAGTTCGCCGACCACGTTCTCGTGCGGGATCACGACGTCGGTGAGGAAGACCTCGTTGAAGTGCGCCACCCCGGTGGCTTGACGCAACGGACGCACCTCGACCCCGGCGGCGTGCATGTCGACGATGAAGTACGTGATCCCCCGATGCTTGGGGACATCGACGTCGGTGCGGGTGAGGAGGATCCCGAACTCGGCGTGGTGCGCTCCGGAGTTCCAGACCTTCTGTCCGTTGACGACCCACGCGTCGCCGTCGCGCACGGCGCGGGTCGAGAGGCTGGCGAGGTCGGAGCCCGACCCCGGCTCGGAGAAGAGCTGGCACCAGATCTCGTCGCCCCGCAGCATCGGCTCGATGTAACGCCGCTTGTGGTCCTCGGTCCCGTGCACCAGGAGCGTCGGGACCACCATGCCGATGCCGACCGCGAACAGGCCGGTGTCGATGACGGTCCGTGCCTGCTCCTGGCGAAAGATGCGGTCCTGCCACGACTCCCCACCGCGGCCGCCGTACTCCGTGGGGACGGTGATCCCCGCCCAGCCGCCGTCGTAGATCTTGCGCTGCCAGGCCCGGCACTGGTCGACGTGCGCCCGGTGGGCGGCGACGTCGTCGTTGGCCATGGCGAAGTAGTTGCCCGTCTCGTCGCTCTCCGAACGCCTGGAGGCGATCGACTCCACGAAGGCCCGGGCCTCGGCCCGGAACGCCGCCTCCTCCGGGGTGTCCTCGACGACGAAGCGGGCGCCGGCAGTCTGCTCGGTGCGACGCTCCGCAGATCGCTCGGTGGTGGTCACGCGGACTTCTTCCTCTCCACGGCGTCGAGGGTGGCGCCGACCACCCACATCGCGAAGTACTGGGCCGCGCCGCCGTACGCCTGGCCGTACGCGACTTCGGCGCCCTCGATCTGGTGCTCGCCGGCGGTGCCGCGCACCTGCATCGCGGCTTCCGCGAAGCGGAGCATGCCGGAGGCGCCGATCGGGTTGGACGAGAGCACGCCCCCCGACGGGTTCACCGGGAACGTGCCTCCGATGTTGGTCTCGCCCGCCTCGATCAGCTTCCAGGCCTCACCCGGTCCGACGAGGTCGTGGCCTTCGAGCCACATCGGCTCGTACCACGAGAACGGCACGTAGATCTCCGACACGTCGATCTGCTCGAGCGGGTTGGTGATCCCGGCGGCGTCGAACACGGCGTGGGCGCACTCGACCCCGGCTTGCGGGCGCACGGAGTCGCGGCCGGGGAACATGCCCAGCTCGCTGCGCATGGCGGTGGCCAGCACCCAAGCCGGACGCTGCGGCGCCGCCGCCGCGAGCTCCTCGGTCGTCAGCACCATCGCGCACGCCCCGTCGGACGACGGGCACGACTCGTGCCAGTGGATCGGGTCCCAGAGCATCGGGGAGTCCAGGACCTCCTCGACGGTGAGGTTCGGCATCTGGAGGTGGGCGTAGGGGTTCTTGGCGGCGTTGCGGCGGTCCTTGACCGCCACCATCGCCCCGATGTGCGAGGGCGATCCGGTGCGCGCGATGAACGAGCGCATCCACGGGGCGAAGATCCCACCGGCACCCATCCCGCCGCTCCGGCCACCGGCCAGACCCCACTGGGCGTTGCCTTCGGCCTGCTTCTCGTAGGCGACGGTGAGCACCCGGTCATGGCGCCCGGTCTGGACCAGGTGCGCGGCCACGATGGCGGTCGTGCCGCCCACGCTGCCCGCCGTGTGGACGCGCAGGATCGGCTTGCCGGCGGCGCCGAGGGCGTCGGCCATCGACAGCTCGGGCATCATCACACCCTCGAACGGGTCGGGCGCCTTGCCCAGGACGACGGCATCGATGTCGGTCCAGGTGAGATTGGCGTCGTCGAGGGCGCGCTGGGCAGCCTCCCGGACCAGACCGGGCAGCGAGACGTCGTCGCGCCGCTTCTTGTGCTTGGTCTGGCCGATGCCGACGATGGCGCAGGGTCGAACGCTCACTGGTCCCCCTCCAGCACGCAGACGAGGTTCTGCTGCAACGGGTGTCCGGATGTGGCGTGGGCGACGGCCCGGCGGCCGTCGCCCCGCTGGATGGCCCGGGCGGCCTCGGCGAACCGCGAGAGCCCCACGGCCATCATCGGGTTGGCGGCGAGCGGCCCACCCGACGGGTTGATCGTCGTGCCCCCATCGAGCCCGAGGGCTTCGGCGAGGATCTTCTCCTGGTGCGAGAACGACACCGACAGCTCGGCGAGGTCGACCGGTCCGTCGCCCACGCCGGCCTCCCGTGCGGCGATCGCCGTGGACGGCGACTCGCGCAGGTCGCGCATGCCGGGCTGATGGATCTCGATGCGGTGGTCGATGCCCCGGATCCACACCGGGTTGTCGGAGAGCTCACGGGCCTTGTCGGCCGTCGCCAGGACCACCGCACAGGCGCCGTCGCTGATGGGCGGCAGGTCGTGGCGCCGCAACGGTGACGTGAGGTAGTCGGTGGCGAGCAGGGCGTCGACGTCGAACTCACCGCTCACCTGGGCGTAGGGGTTCCCGATCGCGTTGCGCCGGTGCCGTGCCGCGACCTCGGCCATCTCCCGTTCGGTGATGCGCCCGGAGTCGAGGAGCGCCCGGGCCTGAAGGGCGGCGATCGAGACCGGGTCGGCGCCGAGCGGCGTGAGGGTGTACGGGTCCATCTGCAGCGGGTAGACGTGCGCCGGGTCACCCGGCGAGCTCTTCCCCGACGCGTAGGCGACCGCGAGGTCGAGGTCGCCGTGCTGCAGGCGGATCCAGGCCTCGTAGAGCGCCCAGGCTCCGTCCATCTCGACGTGCGACTCCGAGATCGGCGGCCAGGCGCCGACGGCCTCGAGGTTCATCACGAAGGCGAAGGTCTGCCCGGAGAGGTAGTCGCAGCTCCCCGCGCACCAGAACCCGATGTCGCGGCGCTCCACCTTCGCCGACGCCAGTGCGTCGACGATGGTCGGGAACAAGAACTGGACCTCGGTGTCCTCGGCCTGGCGCCACGAGGGCGACTGGGCGTATCCGATGATGGCGATGTCGTTCATCCGTGCCCCCTCAGTAGACCTTGTCGGTGAAGGAGTCGGCGGGCAGGTCGGGCTCGCCCGTCGCCCGCCAGCCCTGGATCGCTCCGTCGACGCTGCCGTAGGAGCGGTTGCCGATCTCGCCGGTGAGCCGTTCGGCCTCGGGGAGCCAGACCGCCTCGACCCGCATGCCGATGCGGATGTCGTCGGGCCGGTGATCGAGGATGTCCTGGAGGGAGAGCATGCCGCCCGGACCGTCGAGCAGGACCGACGCCTTGACGAACGGCTCGGTCTCCTCCTGCCCGTAGTACTGGACCGGCGTGACGATCGTGAAGTTGGTGATGGTCCCCCGGTCGTCGAGCTCGACGAGGTGATCCTCGCCGAGCCACTCCGACGACACGGGGCAGTACCCGCGCGGCGGGACGTAGACCAGCCCCGACTTCGGGCTGCGCTGCCCCAGGATCTTGCCGTCGGCGAGAGCGGCGGCGTACCGGCGCACGATCGGACAGATCACCTCGCGGTACTCGAGGTGCATGAAGTAGTCCATCATGACCACCGGCTCGTCGCCGGTGACGGGGGCGGTGTCGGCCATCAGGCACCTTCCGGGACGAAGACGAGGTCGGTGATCGTGCCGGCGCGCTCGTCGCGGAACCGGGCGGTGACCCGCATGCCGGTGACCATGACGTCGGCCGTACCGGCGTCGACGGCGTGCAGCAACGCAGTGTCGGCTCCGTCGAGGCGGATCAGCGCGAAGGCGAACGGGTGGTCGAGCGGGTGCTTGGTGGTGGGCCGGGTGACCCAGGCCCAGGTCTCGACGACCCCGCCCGGCCCGACCGGCACCAGGCCGCCGACGTCGAGGGCCTCACCGGTGTTCGGATCCCACTCGGTGGGCGGCACCAGGACCCGGCCGTCGTTGGAACGGATCCCGAGGATCTGCCCGTCGCGCAGGCCGGTCAGGAACGGACCCACGACCGGACCGAGGGTCCGCGTGTAGGGGAACTCGATGACATGGGTGGAAACAGGGAGGTCGGCCACGCCGGTGAGTCCACCACATCTGCGACCCCCGCTCCAAACGGGGCCGGATACCGGCCCGACGGCGGGGACGCGGGGCGCTCAGCGGGCGTCGAGGAGGAGGTGGACCGCGGCCTCGAACTCGAGCCCGACCGAGTCGAGGTCGTGCCAGCCGTTGACCCAGCCCAGCAGGGTGGCGAACCAGACGAGCCGCAGGGTCCGGGCGATCTCCTCGGCCCGGTCGGGGTCCAGGTCCTCCATGGCGCCCACGAACACGGCGCTCTGGAGGGCGACCTGCTCCCTCTGACAGTCGCGCACGGCGGGATCCGGCGACGAGCTGGCGGTGACCAACGCTGCGGTGAGCTCGGGCCGGTCGGCGACGCGGCGCATGAGCCGGCGCACGAGGTCGATCACCCGCTCCGAGGCCGTCGTCCCCTCGAGCGGGCGTTGCTCCAGGCGCTCGCTCATCCCCCGCCAGGTCTCGAGGAGGCACTCGGCGAGGAGGTGGTCCTTCGAGGCGAAGTACCGGTAGATCGTGCCGAGCGCCACCTGGGCCCGGGCGGCGACGTCGCGCATCTGCACGGCGTCGTAACCCCCCTCGACCGCCAGGTCGACGGCGGCCTCGAGCACCCGCGACCGGCGGGCGACCTGGTTGGGGTTGAGCCCCTCCGCGGTGAGGAGCACCGTCACCCTCGGGACCCCGGCAACGAGCCCGGGTCACCCGTCCCCATGACCGCACGCTCCTGACCCACCGCGGTGTCGTCGCGGATGAGGTCGAGGACCGCCTCGGCGATCGCCTCCGGCTGGAGGGTCCCGGTGAGCGGACGGGACCGCTCGACCCACTCGGGCGGCCGCACCCCGTCGCCGGCCTTCAGGAGCAGCGGCGTGTCGACCAGGCCCGGCAGGACCGCGTTGACCCGGATCCCCTCCTCCGCGAGGGCCGTGCACGCACGGGTGAACATGGCCACCCCGGCCTTGGTCGCCGAGTACACGGGGTCCTCGTCGAGCGGGAACTGCGCCGCGAGCGAGGCCGTGTTGACGATGGCGCCACCCCCGCGCCGACGGAGGTGGTCGATCGCCAACCGCGTGCCGAGCACCGGGCCAACGAGGTTGATCGCGATGACGCGCTCGAGGGTCTCGGGGGTGATGGCCGGCCAGATCGGCTCGCCGCTGACCGTGCCGGCGTTGTTGTGGACGATGTCGATGCCGCCGTAGGCCTCGGCCGCGGCGGCGAAGCACGCCTCGATCGACCGGGCGTCGGTGACGTCGCAGCGCACGAACATCGCCGTCCCCCGCTCGGAGGCGATCAGACCCACCGTCTCCTCACCGCCCACCGCGTCGATGTCGGCGATCACCACGGAGGCACCTTCCGCAGCGAGCATCCGGGCGGTGGCCCGGCCGATCCCCGATCCCGCCCCGGTCACGACCGCGACCTTGCCCTCGATCTCCATGACCCGCGCTCCCCGATCCGTGGCGACGCCCCCGAGCGGCTCCCCCGCTCGTGGCGCGTGCGTCGAGGACGCCATGGTGCCACCGAACCGGAACCCGTTCCACTTCGGCCTACGATCCGGTCATGACCGAGCCCCGCTGCAAGATCGTGCGGACGAGCGACGTCGAGTTCACCGAGGTCGTCGCGCAGCTCCACGGTGACCGCCGGGCGGGGGTCCACCTCAAGTTCCTCGAGTGGACCCCGGACCGCTTCGTCGCCTACACCCGCTACGACCCCGGCCTGATCCTCGAACGCCACGGCCATGCCAGCGACCACCTCGTGTTCGTCCTCGAGGGGCTGCTCACGGTCGGTGAGGAGCCCTGCGGGCCGGGCACCCTGATCGTGCTCGAGCACGGCGCCGCCTTCGGGCCGCTCGAGGCCGGCCCCGAGGGTTGCGTGTTCCTCGAGTCGTACGCCGGCGACGTGACCCCCGTGCCCGCCGACAAGGAGGGCTACCTCCGTCTGCTCGCCGAGCGCGGGATCGAGCGGCTCCCGAACCCCACCTTCACCCCGCCCCCGGGCGCTCGACACCTCGGCTCGGGCGACCGCTGGAGCTGAGCCCTCTCCGGCCTCACCCGTCGGGCGGGTCCGGGGAGAGCGAGGCGACGAGAAGGTCGGCCACCCGGGCGAGATCGACGTCGAGCCGGGCGGCGGTGGCCCGGTAGACCGCCAGCGGCTCGCCGGCCGGATCCGCGACCTCCTCGCCGGCCCGGCCCGGGACCCGCGGGTCGGGACGGCGCGCAGCCACCCGGCCCGCCCACTCGGCCACCGTCTCGCCCGGCGTCGGTGGACCCACCAGACCCCCGAGCCGGGCGAGTTCCGCCGGGAGGAACGTGCGCCGGTCCGCCCCGGTCGCGTGCCGGGCCACCGCCCAGGCGTGGGTCCGGGTCATGGCGAGAACGAGGTCGGCACCGCCGACCAGGTCGGCGTCGAGCCGCCGACTGCGGTGGGACCCGGCGTCGAGTCCGCGTTCGCGGAGCGCATCCCGGGCCCCTTCGCTCGCGCCACCCCGCCAGGCCAGCGTGCCCGCCGAGTGCACCCGTGCCGCCACACCCCGCCGGTGGAGGTGGTCACGCAGGATCGCCTCGGCCATCGGCGAGCGGCACGTGTTGCCGGTACAGACCACGAGGATGTCGATGACGCCGGAGTGTACGGTGCGCCGCGTCGGGCTCGTGCCCGCCGCGCACCGGTGCCCGAGCCCCGCCGCCCGGGTACCGGCCGGACCAGGAGGTGCGTCGTGCCCGGACCACTCGCAGGCATCCGCGTCGTCGAGCTCGGCGTGTGGATCGCCGGACCCGCCGCCGCCGGCATCCTCGCCGACTGGGGTGCCGACGTCGTGAAGGTCGAACCGCCCACGGGCGACCCGGCGCGCCAGTTCGCCAAGATCGCGGGTGGCGACCTCCCCATGAACCCGGCCTTCGAACTCGACAACCGGTCCAAGCGCGGCATCGTCGTGGACCTGACCACCGACGAGGGTCGCGGGCTCATGGACGACCTCCTCGACCGTGCCGACGTGTTCGTGACCAACCTCCGCATGGACGCCCTCGAGCGACTCGGCCTCGACCATGCCACCGTCCGCGCCCGTCGACCGCGGCTCGTCTACGGCCTGCTGACCGGCTACGGGATGCAGGGCGACGAACGCGACCGGGCCGCCTACGACATCGGTGCGTACTGGGCCCGGTCGGGTGTGGCGGGCATGCTCACGGCTCCGGGGCAGTCGCCGCCGTTCCAGCGCGGCGGCATGGGCGACCACGGCGCCGCCATGAACCTCGCCGCCGCGATCTGCGCGGCGCTGGTGGCCCGCAACGGACCGGAGGGACTCGGGCAGGTCGTGTCGACGTCGCTGCTGCGCCACGGCATGTACCAGATCGGCTTCGACGTCAACACCCACGTCCGGATGGGCGTCCCCATCGCGCTCGGACAACGCGAGACGATGGGGAACCCGGCGATGAACTGCTACCGGGCCGGCGACGAGCGGTGGTTCTGGCTGATCGGCCTCGAGGGCGAACGTCACTGGCCCGCCCTGTGTCGCGCCGTGGAGCACCCCGAATGGCTCGACGACCCGCGCTTCGCCGACGCCACCGGTCGGCGCGAGCACGCCGGAGCACTCGTCCGACTGCTCGACGTCGCCTTCGCCGCCCGGACGCGCGACGAGTGGGGGGTCGCCTTCGACCGCGAAGACATGTGGTGGGCACCCGTCAACGTGACCGAGGACGTGCTCTCCGATCCCCAGGCGTGGGCCGGGGGCGGCTTCGTCGAGGTCCCCGACGGACCCAGCAGCGTCACGATGGTCAACACCCCGTGCGACTTCCTCGGCACGCCCACCGCGGCGCGGTCCATGCCCCCCGAGCCGGGCCAGCACACCGACGCGATCCTGGCCGAACTCGGCAAGGACGTCGCCACCATCGCGCACCTGCGCCGGACGGGCGCAGTGGCCTGAGCCACTCAGTGCCGAGGCGGCTCGTCTCCCCAGAAGGCACCCCACGTCGGCGCCGCCTCCGGCAGCACCCCCCAGCCGTCGGGATGCTCCGGCCAGTTCGCGGGGGGCAGGCCGAGCGGGCTGTGACCCACCTCGCGCCCGTACCAGAGCAGGTGATGGCGCCGCACGAAGTACCAGTGTCGGTCGCGGCGCTCGTAGGTGTCGCGGTACTGGATCGCCTGGACGATCCAGCGACTCCCGTCCTGGATCTCCCCGCGGCAGTAGACGATGCCGGTGGCATGGTCGTCGTCGATCAGGTCGATCGCGTGCGTGCCGACGTTCAGGATCGTCACCCCCACCCCGCGCAACGCACGCGAGAAGTCGTCACGCAACGCGTCACGCCCGGACGCCTCGCGGCCCACCCGCACGTCGGCGACGAACAGCGCCACCAGGGTGTCGAGATCACGGGCGTCGGTGGCCACCGCGTAGCGCGCCGCCAACTGGCGGATCTCCTCGTAGGCGAGCAGTCGTTCGGTGTCGTTCACGGCGTCATCCTGCCAGCGCCTCGCGCACCAGCCCCGCCGCCCGGTCGTCGTCCTCCTGCAGGAAGAAGTGGCCGCCACGCACGGCGCGCAGCGGCACTCCGGCGGCGTCCGCCTGAGCCTGGAACCACGGCGCCGGGAGGTACGACGCGTCGCCGTGGAACACCACCGCCCGGGCACCTACCGAGGGCAGGTGAGCGAACGCGGACGCGGCCCCCTCGGGCTCCGACGACACCTCGAAGAGCGACGCTTCCGTCTCGGGCGGGCACGCCAGTTCGACCTGCCCGTCGGGCCGGTCGCGCAAGCCCCAGCGCACGTAGCCGTCGAGCGACTCGGCGCTCACCGCGTCGAAGGGCGGACCGGCGGAGTAGCGGGCACGGGCGGCGGCGCGGTCGGGCCACACCGCCCGGCGCCGACGCGCCAGGTCGGCCATGAAGTTCCCCGATCGCCCCTCGTCCCCGCCGGCGACCGCAGCCGCACCCGCACCCCAGTCGAAGGCGATCGCCTCGCACAGCACGAGGCGCCGGACCACACCGGGGCGTTCCCGGTCGACGATCGTCGCGACGCCGCCGCCCAGGGACTCCCCGACGATGCTGCACCCCGTGATGCCGAGGGCGTCGAGCACCCCGAGCACACCGCGGGCCATCGGCGCGTAGGCCAGGTCGGCACGCGTCCGGGGTTGGTCCGTGCCCCCGTGGCCGCGCAGGTCGAGGCCCACGACCCGGTGGTCACCCACGAGCCGACGCGCCAACGGGTCGAAGAACCCGGCGCACAGGCCGTTGGGGTGGAGCAGCACCAACGGCTCCCCCGACCCGCCCCAGTCGAGGACGGCGTGGCGCACCCCGTCGTGCTCGACCGAGTGCTCGCGCGCTTCGATGGCGATCAGGCCGGCAACGCGGCGAGGTAGGCACCGATCTTCACCAGCTGCGACGACGTCCCGCCGAGGGACAGCTCGATCTTCTTGGCCAGCAAGAAGTAGCGGTGCAACGGGTAGTCGCGATCGACCCCCATCCCGCCGTGCAGGTGCTGCGCGGCATGCACCACCCGCTGGCCCCCCTCGGCGGTCCAGAACTTCGCCACTGCGACCTCGGGTCCGGCGGGGAGGTCCTCCGCGAGTCGCCACGCGGCCTGCCACGCGGTGAGCCGGATGGCCTCGGTGTCGATGTAGGCGTCGGCCGCTCGCTGTCCAACGGCCTGGAAGGTGGCGATGGGCCGGCCGAACTGCTCGCGCGTCTTGGTGTACTCGGCGGTCATGCGCAGGGCGGCCTCGGCGATGCCCGCCATCACCACGCACTGCGCGGCCACGGCACGCTCGACCAGCCACCCGAGGGCGTGGGCACCCTCGGCCGGTCCGACGACGACGTCGGCGTCGGCGACCGCGACGCCCGCCAGGACGAGCCGGGCTTCGGGATCGCCGTTCGTGGTGTCCTGGCGCAGGCGCGTCACGCCGACCGCCGTCGGGTCGACGAGGGCGAGCACGACCCCGCCGTCGGCGGTCGCGGCGGGCACGAGGACCCGGTCGGCGACCATCCCGGCCGGCACGCAGTCCTTCTGGCCGTCGAGCGTCCAGCCGTCACCCGAGCGGGTGGCGGTCGTCTGCGGGCGCAACGGGTCGCCGGCGAGTTCGACCAGAGCGGCGGTGAGCACCGTCTCCCCGGCCGCCACGCCCGGCAGCACCGCCGCCTGCAGCGCCGGCGGAGCGAACCGGGCGATGGGCAGCGCTCCGAGCACGACCGTCGCCAGGAACGGCACCGGCGCCACGGTGCGGCCGATCTGCTCGAGCACCACCGCCGCCTCGAGGAAGCCCAGACCCAGGCCCCCGTGCACCTCGGGCACGACCACCCCGAGCAGGCCGGCCTCGGCGAGGCGGGCCCAGAGCTCGCGGTCGAAGTGATCGCTGCTCGCGTCGACCTCCTTGAGCCGCTCGGTGGAGAGCTCGCCATCGAGGATCTGGGTCGCGAGGTCGCGCAGGTCCTGCTGTGCTTCGGACAGTTCGAAATCCATGGTCAGCTCCGTGGTCAGCGGGGGGCGAGGGGCATGCCGAGGCCGAACACCGCGATCAGATCGCGCTGCACCTCGTTGACGCCACCGCCGAACGTGAGGATGATCAGCCCGCGGTACTGGTGCTCGAGGCGGGCCTCGAGTTCGACCCCAGGCGCGTCGTCGGTGAGGTACGCCCGCTCGCCCATGATCTCCATCAGCAACCGGAAGGCCTCGAGGTAGAACTCGGTGCCGAACACCTTCGTCGAGGACGCGTCGGCGGGGTGCAGGGCACCCTTGGTGGACGCCACGGCGATCTTCCAGTTGATGAGGCGCAGGAACTCCAGCCGCGCGTAGACCCGCGCGAGGTTCATCTGCACCCACTCCTGGTCGATGACCCGACGACCGTCGGACAGGCGCGTCTCCTGCGCCCACACCCGCACGTCGTGGAGCGCTCGGTCGACCATCCCCGACGAGCACAGCGTCACCCGCTCGTGATTGAGCTGCTGGGTGATGAGCTGCCAGCCGGCGTTCTCCTCGCCCACCCGGGCCGTGGCCGGCACGCGCACGTCCTCGAAGTAGGTCTGGTTGATGTTGTGGTCGCCCATGAGCGAGAGGGGGACCACCTTGATGCCGGGCGTGTCCATCGGGACGACGAACAAGGAGATGCCCTTGTGCTTCTTCGCCTCCTGGTTGGTGCGCACGGCGAGCCAGATGAAGTCGGCGTCGGCGGCGAGGCTCGTCCACATCTTCTGCCCGTTGATGACGTACTCGTCGCCGTCGCGATCGGCTCGGGTGCGCAGCGCCGCGAGGTCGGTCCCGGCTCCGGCCTCGGAGTACCCGATGCAAAAGTGGATCTCCCCGTTCATGATCTTGGGCAAGAAGAAGTCCTTCTGCTCGTCGGACCCGAAGTGCATGATCGTCGGGCCGACGGTGTTGATCGTCAACATCGGGACCGGAGCCCCGGCGCGCATCGCCTCGTCGAACCAGATGAACTGCTCGACCGGGGTGAAGCCGCGACCGCCGTACTCGGTCGGCCAGCCGACCCCGAGCCAGCCGTCGGTGCCCATCTGCCGGACGACCTTGCGCATGGCCGGGCCGATCCCCTGGCTGCCCTTCAGGCTCTCGCGGACCTCGGGGCTGAGCAGATCCTCGAAGTACGCGCGGACCTCTTGCCGCAGCGCCTCTTGCTCCTGGGTCAGACCGATGTACATCGTCGCCTCCCGCGATCGGTGATCCCCGAACGTTACAGAATCGGGCGACCCCGGCGAAACGCCCGCCCCGCTGTTAGCGTCGGAGCCATGAGCCTCGCCGACATCGACCTCACCGATCCCGACGCCTTCGTCGCCGGGGTGCCCCACGAGTGGATGACCCGCCTGCGCACCGAGGCGCCGGTCTTCTGGCACGAGGAGGCCGAGGGGCCCGGCTTCTGGTGCGTCACGGGCTACGAAGAGTTCGTGACCGTCAACCGGGAGTGGGAGACCTTCTCCTCCATGCGGGGGGCGGTGTACCTCTGGGACCTCCCCGAGGCCGAGCTCGAGATGCAGCGGATGATCATGCTCAACATGGATCCCCCGCTCCACACCCGCTACCGGCTCCTGGTCAACAAGGGCTTCACGCCCCGGATGGTCGCCGCCCTCGAGGAGCAGTCGCGGGTGCGCACCCGCGAGATCCTCGCCCGGGTCAAGGCCCGGGGCGAGTGCGACTTCGTCGTCGACGTCGCCGCCGAGCTCCCGCTCCAAGTCATCGCCGACCTCATGGGCGTGCCCCAGGAGGACCGACACAAACTCTTCGACTGGTCCAACCGCATGATCGGCGGGGAGGACCCCGAGTACGGGCTCACCGAAGAGGAACGCCAGATGGCGTCCATGGAGCTCTACGCGTATTCCGCCGAGTTGGCCGCCCAGCGCCGCCTCGACCCCCACCAGGACCTCATGAGCATCCTCACCCAGGCCTCGGTCAACGGCGAGCAGCTCTCCGACGTCGAGATCGACCTGTTCTTCCTGCTGCTCTCGGTGGCGGGCAACGAGACCACCCGCAACCTGATCTCCCACGGGATCGTGGCGTTGCTCGAGAACCCCGACCAACTCGCGCTGCTGCGGGCGGACCGCTCGCTGATGGGCTCGGCCATCGAGGAGATGCTGCGCTGGGCCAGCCCGGTCATGCAGTTCCGGCGTACCGCCACCCGCGACACCGAGCTCGGGGGTCAGGCCATCGCCGAGGGCGACAAGGTCGTCTTCTGGCACATCGCCGCCAACCGCGACGAGACCCGCTTCCCCGACCCGTTCCGCTTCGACATCACGCGCACCCCCAACGAGCACGTGGCGTTCGGCAGTGGCGGCCCGCACTACTGCCTCGGGGCCAACCTCGCCCGGCTCGAGATCAAGGTGATGTTCGAGGAGCTCCTCGACGCCTTCGACGAGATGGAGATCACCGGACCGGTCGAGCGGCTGCGTTCCAACTTCATCAACGGCATCAAGCACATCCCGCTGCGCGTCGGCTGACCCCGACCCGCCCGCGCTACGCCGTGGGCTCGATGAGCGCCCAGCGGGGGTCCCCCCCGTGGACAGCCCGCGCGAACGCCGAGTAGTCGGCTCCCTTGCGCACCGACTGCCCGCCGTCGACCGAGAGGTTCTGGCCGGTGATCCACGACGACTCCGGGCCCACGAGGAACCGCACCAGGGCGGCGACGTCGCCGGGCTCGCCCACCCGTCCGAGCGGGATCTCCTCCAGGTAGGAGTCGAGCACGGGCCCGCCCTGCGTGATCCCGGTCATCAGCTCGGTCGCGATCACCCCGGGCAGCACCGAGTTCACCCGCACGCCCGCCGCACCCAGCTCGTCGGCGGCGACGCGCACCAGCATGTCGAGCCCGGCCTTGGCCGCGCCGTAGACGCCGAGGAACCGGAAGGTGTCACGGCCGGCGTGCGACGACACCCCGACGAACGAGCCCCGCCCCGATGCCGCCAGGGCGTCGACGCTGTGCTTGAGCGTCAAGAAGGTGCCGACCACGTTGAGGTCGAGGGTGGCGCGCACCGCCTCGACGTCGGCCAGCACCAACGGCCCCATGTGCAGCGACCCGCCGGCCGATGCCACCACGGCATCGAGCCGTCCGCCGCCGTGGGCGACCGCGGCGCCGACGATCCGTTCCACCTCGGCCTCCACCGTGACGTCACCCGCGACCATCGTCACCGGACCCGCCCCGGGGAGCGCGCCCTGCGCCAGAGCGGCCACCGCACCGGCGAGGCGCTCCTCCGACCGTCCGCACACCGTCACCGCCGCGCCGTCGGCCGCCAGCACCCGGGCGCACTCGAGCCCGATGCCGCTGCCCCCGCCGGTCACCAGGACCGAGTAGCCGGCGAGGGAACCGGGTCGGCTGGCCGCGCCGTCGTGCGGTGTGCCGTCCTGCATCGTGCCACGCTCCTCACTGGGGCCTCACCGGATGCGGTCTCGCCGACCGCGGAGCAGCACCGTAATGTGCGCCCTGCCGCCAGTGCACCCGGGGAGCCCGCGATGATCGTCGACGTCTACGAGCACCTGACGGTCACCGAGCCCCGCCCGCAGGTCGTGCAGGTCACCCTCGACCTGAGCCAGCGCACCGGAGCGTCGGTGTCGACGGGGCTCGAGGGGCCGGCGGCCTCCCTGCGCTCGCAGGAGCACATCGCCGCCGTCATGCTGCGGCTGCGCTCGATCCCCCAGCCCGTGATCGCTGCCGTCAACGGGGTCGCGGTCGGGGGAGGCTTCGCCCTGGCGTGCTCCTCCGACGTCCGCCTCGCCGCCGAGAGCGCCCGCTTCGGCGTCCAGTTCATCAAGGTCGGACTCTCCGGGTGCGACGTCGGGGTGAGCGACGCCCTCCCCCGCCTCATCGGCGCTTCCCGTGCCTTCGAACTGATGCTGACCGCACGGATGATCGACAGCGCCGAGGCCGACCGGATCGGCTTCGTGAGCCGGGTCGTCGCCGACGGCACCGTGGTGGAGGCGGCGCTCGACCTCGAGCACCGCACCCAGATCCTGGCCTCGCACAGCGGCGACTTCGTCGAGGCCATCACTGCATTCATGGAGAAGCGCCCGCCCCGGTTCGGCCGCGCGGGCTCCGACTGACCCGGAGGAACCGTGTCCGACCCCGTCACCACCCAGCCCGTCATCATCGAGGCCGCGATCAACGGCGCCACCACACCCGACCGCAATCCCCACGTGCCGCGGACCCCCGACGCGATCGCCGCCGACGCCCTGGCGTGCTTCGCGGCCGGCGCCGCCATCGTGCACAACCACGTCGACAAGGTCATGGTCCCGGGCGAGGAGGCCGCGGAGCGCTACCTCGAGGGCTGGCGCCCGGTGTTCGCCGAGCGGCCCGACGCGCTCCTCTACCCCACGACCAACTTCGGACCCGGCGTGGAGGCGGCGATGTCCCACATGGCGCACCTCGCGGCGACCGGCCTGGCGAAGATCGGGGTCCTCGACCCGGGCTCGGTGAACTTCGGGTCCCTCGACGCGCGCGGCGTCCCGGAGGCACCGGGGATGGTGTACGCGAACTCGTTCGGCGACATCCGGCACATGCGCGACCTGTGCGACGAGCTCCGGCTCGGCCCGAGCGTGGCCATCTTCGAGCCCGGGTTCCTGCGAACCGCCATGCGCTACCACTTCGGCGGCGCCCTGCCGCGCGGCGCCATGATCAAGCTCTACTTCGGCGGCGACGCCGGGTTCATCACGTCGCAGACCCACGGAGCCGCCGCCACGTTCGGTCTGCCGCCGACCCGTGCCGGGCTCGACGCCTACTGCGAGCTGATGACGGGGAGCACACTCCCCTGGTCGATCGCGGTGATCGGCGGCCACCTCGCCGCGCACCGCGAGGTGGCGCTGGAGGCCCTGGCCCGGGGCGCCCACCTCCACGTCGGACTCGAGGACTACGCGGGGCCCGCCACGCCGACCAACGTCGAGCTCGTGGAGCAGGCCGTGGAGCTGTGCGCCGCGGCCGGTCGGCCGGTGGCCACGATCGCCGAGACCGAGGCGATCCTCGACCTGCCCCGGCGCTGAGGTCTCCGCCGCTGACGACGGGGGCCGTCAGCGGGCGAACGTGTCGGTGTCGCGGCCGACCCCCGCCGGGAAGTTGAACTCGACCCACCCGCGCCCGACCACACCGTGGGCGTCCTCGAAGCGACACAGGGCCCGGGGGAACTTCGACGGCACGCCGTCGGGAGACTCGATCATGACCGGAGCGTGGAGCTCCGGCGTCACCTGCAGGTCGAGCGCACCCACGCGCACCCGCAGGCTCGTGGGCAGTTCGTCGGCGTCCACGGCATAGGCCACGTCGACGGCATCAGTGGCCGCGAGGTCGCGTCCCGGCTCCACCACGTACCCGGTCTGGAAGGTGGTCATGCCCTCGAACAGGATGCGCACGGCGTGGAACCACCGCGGCCCGGGAAGGTGCCCGGAGGTCCAGAGCCACGGCGCACTCCAGACCCGGTTGCCCCAGGAATGGTCGCGCTGGCCCGGACAGAAGACTTCGGTGGCCTCGCCGTCGACGATGACGGTGCCCGAGATCCAGGCCGACTGCTCGTAGCGGGTGGTGGCGGAGTACGGGAAGGCCGGCGTGGTCCCCCGCCACTCGAGGTCGTAGCGCAGTTCGACGTCGGCGTCGCCGGGTGCACCGCGCACGACGTCGGCCGGATCGGCGTAGGTGCGCGCCGTCCCGGTGCCGCTGATGCGCCACGCCGACAGCTCCTCGACGCACTCCCAGCGGGTCGTCCAGCCCGCGTGCGCGAGTTCGACGGCGGTGCCGCCAGCAGTGCCAAGCTCGGGGCACGGAGCGGTGACGTCGGCGACGAGGACGAGCGGGCGACCCGCCCGCACGATCGCGGCCCAATACCAGGCCACCCCGAGGTTCGGGTAGAGGCCCAGGCGCAGCCACCCGCCCGACGACCCGTCGGAGGCGGCGAAGTCGTGGTACCAGGACTCCCCCCACGCCCGGTCGAGACCGGGGAGATGGCGGAACTCGTCGGACCCGGAGAGTCGGAAGCTGCTCATCACGCGACGCTAACGGATCGGGGTACGATCCGCCCGAGCACGAGCGGATCGCCGGTGCACCGAGGGGGAGCCATGCTGGACGTCTCGATCACGGGAGGCCACGTCGTCGACGGCACCGGGGCCGCGCCCCGCCGGGCCGACGTCGGGATCCGGGCCGGACGCATCGTCGCCGTCGGCGAGTTCGACGAGCCCGCCGAGCGGGTCATCGACGCCACCGGACGCATCGTCGCCCCCGGGTTCGTCGACATCCACACCCACTACGACGCCCAGGTCCTCTGGGACCCGGCGTGCACGCCGTCGCCCCTGCACGGGGTCACGTCGGTCGTGGGTGGGAACTGCGGGTTCACCATCGCCCCCATGGCCCCGAGCGAGACCGACTACATCACCCGGATGCTGGCCCGGGTCGAGGGCATGCCGCTCGAGACGCTGCGCGCCGGGGTCTCGTACGACTGGTCGTCGTTCGGCGAGTACCTCGACGTCATCGAGCGCCAGGGGGTGGCCGTCAACGCCGGGTTCCTCGTGGGCCACTGCGCGATCCGACGCGTCGTGATGGGCGACGACGCCACCGTGCGGGCGGCCACCCCCGACGAGATCGCCACCATGCAGGCGCTGCTCGCGGAGTCGCTCACCGGCGGCGGCCTCGGGTTCTCGTCGTCCCTCGCCACCACGCACAACGACGCCGACGGTGAGCCGGTGCCGTCGCGCCACGCCACCCACGACGAGCTGATCGCCCTCTGCCGGACCACCGGCGAGCACGCCGGGACCACCCTCGAGTTCATCCCGGTGGTCGGCGGCTTCGCCGAGGAGCACCTCGAGCTCATGACGGCGATGTCGGCGGCCGCCAACCGGCCGCTCAACTGGAACGTGCTGGCCCCCAGCGCCGCGCGCGCCGACGACGCCTGGCGCCAGCTCGAGGCGGGCACCTACGCAGCCGAGCGGGGCGGGCGCGTGCTGGCGCTCACCGTGCCCCACGTGATCGCCACCCACCTCACCTTCAAGGCCGGGTTCGTCCTCGACGCCCTCCCCGGGTGGCGCAAGCCCATGGCGCTCTCGGTGCCCGAGAAGATCGCGCTCCTCTCCGACCCCGACCAGCGCCGGGCCCTGGCCGAGCAGGCCGCGTCCCCCGAGGCCGGCGTCCTCCGGGGCATGGCCGACTGGGGTAGCCACACCGTCGTCGAGACCTTCCATCCCGACAACGCCGACCTCGCGGGTCGCTCCGTCGGCGAGATCGCCGCGGAGCGCGGACAGGACCCCTTCGACGCCCTCTGCGAGATCAACGTCCTCGACGAGATGCGGACCGTCTTCCGCCCCCGGGGCACCTCCGACGACGAAGCGTCGTGGCACCTCCGGCGCGACATCTGGCGCGACGGGCGCGCGGTGGTGGGCGCCTCCGACGCCGGTGCGCACCTCGACATGCTCTCGACCTTCAACTACTCCACCTCCATGCTCCAGAGCGCCCGCGACCACGACCTCGTGCCGGTGGAGGAGGTGGTGCACTACCTCACCGACGTCCCGGCCCGCCTCTACGGGCTCAAGGACCGGGGCCGCGTCGCCGAGGGCTGGTGCGCCGACCTCGTCGTCTTCGACCCCGCGACCGTCGGACCCGACCGGGTCGCGTGGACCACCGACCTGCCGGCCGGAGCCGGCCGCCTCTACGGCGGCGCCGTCGGGATCGATCATGTCCTCGTCAACGGCGTCGAGATCGTGCAGGGTGGCGAACTCACCGGGGCCACCCCGGGGGTCGTGCTGCGGTCGGGCCGCGACACCGAGACCGTCGAAGCCCGCTGACGGTGCGCGGCGCCGGCCCCACCCGCGAGGCCGGACGGGCCGAGTACGTGGTGGTCGCAGCCGTCGCCGTCTGCTTCGGCCTGGTGTTCCTCTGGGCCCTCGTGCTCCACAAGCCCCCGGCCGACACCCGGGCATCCGATGCCGTCACCAGCACCACCGCAACCGCCGTGCCCCTCACGGTGCCGCCCCCGCGCAAGTACCGCACGACCGGAGGGGTGAACCTCCGGGAGAAGCCACTCGCCAACAGCACCGTGCTCGCCCAGATCTCCACCGGGACGCCGATCATGGTCGAGTGCCACATCACGGGCAGCTCGGTCACGGCGGCCGAGGGCTCCAGCGACCAGTGGCTCAAGACCACGCTCGACGGCAAGGCCGGCTACGTGTCGGCGGTCTACGTGGACGTGGGCACCGACCTCGAGAACGCCTCGAAGGTCGGGACCTGCGTCGGGTGAACCGGACCCCGGGCCCCGGGCGGGCCCGGCCGGTCAGGCGCCCTGAGCGGGCAGGCCCAGCTTGCGGTGGTCCCAGGAGACGTACTTTTCGGGGACGATCTTGACCACGACCCGCTTGTTGAGCATCTGGTCGACGAAGGGCTTCATCTCGGGCGTGTACACGACGTTGTTGTGGCGCTCGAACACGCTGATCCCGAGTTCGAACATCCGCTCGGGGTCGTCGACGATCTCGGCCCGTCCGACGATCTCGACCCCCACCAACTGGTCGTAGGTATCGCCCTCCTCGACCAAGCAGGTGATCTGAGGGTTGCGACGCAGGTTGGCGACCTTCTGGCTCTTCGCCTTGGTCTCGAGCGCCGGGCAACCTTCGAGGAAGCCGTACCACATCGCCACGAGGTGGATCGTCCCGTCGTGGTTGAGGGTGGCGCAGTTCATGGTGTGCGTCTCGGCCAGGAAGGCATCGATCTCCTCCTGGCTCATGCGGATCTGGTCCCGCTGGTTGACGCCGTGCCCGAACGCCTTCTCGTCTGCCATGCCCGACCCTATCGCGTCGCCGGATCGGGGCCGGCGAGGTGCCGGGCCGTCGCCGCCAGGAACCCGTTCGGGTCGCGCCGCTTGTCGGCGGCCGTGCGGGCGTGCTCCGGGGCGGCGAACCCTTCGAACACCCCCGACCGGACCTGCGCGAGAAGGGCTTCCGCCACGGCGTCGGGCTCCATGCCGCCCGGCGGAGCGAACGGAGGGTTGTTGGCGTCGCGCGGGAGCGAGAACTCGGTTCGGGTCGTCCCGGGGACGAACACCTGCGCGTCCACGCCGGTCCCGACCAGGTCGAGGTGCAGCCCCTCGGTGTACGCCTCGAGCGCCGCCTTCGAGGCCGCGTAGGCGCCCACCCCGATGGCGGCGGCGTGCGCGCCCATCGACGACAGGTTGACGATACGCCCCGAACCGCGGGCGAGCATCCCCGGGAGCAGCGCGCCGGTGAGGAGCACCGGGGCTTCGAAGTTGACCCGCATCACCTCGGTGAGGTCGGCCCGCGTGAGTTCGGTCATGCGGCGCCGCTTCGGGATCCCCGCGTTGTTGATCAGGAGGTCGACCCCACCGAGGTCGTGCTCGACCGCCGCCGCGAAGGCGGCGATGCCGTCGAGATCGGCCAGGTCGACGGTCCAGGCCCGTGAACCGGGAGCGTGTCCCCGGCACCGGCCGAGCACCTCGTCGAGGCGGTCGGACCGCCGGGCGCAGATCCCGACCGTCGCCCCCTCGCGGGCCAGCGCCACCGCCAGGGCCGCGCCGATGCCCGACGATGCGCCGGTCACGAGCGCCCGCGCACCCCTGATCGGGTCGTCGGCCGTGGCGTCGGTGGAGCCGGCCACCACGCGCCTACTGCTGCGAGATCTGCAGCACGCCGCGGGCGAGCTTGCCGTGGTGGAGATCGTCGGCGGCCCGCTCCCACTCGGTCAACGGGTACCGGGCGCTCACCAGCTCGTCGAGCTTGATGATGCCCTGCTGGTACATGTCGACGATGAGTGGGATGTCGTGCTGCGGGCGGTGCGAGCCGGCGCGCGAGCCGGTGAGCGTGCGCTCGACGTGGGTGAGCAGCCCGACGCGCACCTGCACGGTCTCGTTCGGACCCGGGACGCCCACCGCGACCGACGTCCCGCCCCAGTCGAGCATCTCCAGCGACGCTTCGAGGAGCCGCGGGTGACCGACGCACTCGAACGCGTAGTCGACCCCACCGGCCATGAACGGACCGGAGTTCTCCAGGTTGGTCGACGGTCCGTCGTAGGGCAGGAGCTTGCGCACCTCGGCCGGCAGGTCGACGCCGGGACCGCCCAGGATGAAGTCGGTGGCTCCGAGCGAGCGGGCGAAGGACTCCTTCTCCGGGAGCGTGTCGATGGCGATGATCCGGCGCGCACCCTTGGCCCGCGCGCCCTGGATGACGTTGAGGCCGACTCCGCCGACCCCGATCACCGCGCAGGTGTCGCCGAGCCCGAGGTCGGTCCGGTTCCAGACCGACCCGATGCCCGTGAGGACGCCGCAACCGATCAGACACGCGACCGAGAGGTCGATGTCGTCGTCGATCTTCACGCACTGGTTGTTCTGGACCACGGCGTACTCGGAGAAGAACGAGGCCCCCGCGAAGTTCCAGCACGGCTCGCCCTTGAGCGTGAACGGCTGGCTCGCGTTGCCCATGCTCCTGCGGCAGCGCGCCGGCTGCCCGGTGACGCAGTACTCGCAGAGCCCACAGAACGCCATCGTGTGGAGGACGACGTGATCACCGGGCCGGACGTTGGTGACCGCCTCGCCGACCGCCTCGACGATGCCCGCACCCTCGTGGCCGAGCACGCACGGGTAGTTCCAGGGGATCGTGCCGTTGATCACCGAAATGTCGCTGTGGCACAGCCCTGCGGCCACCAGCCGCACCTTGACCTCGATCGGACCGGGGGCCCGCACGTCGAGATCGTCGCGGATCTCGGCCTTCTCACCGTCGAACACCAGACCGATCATGAACGTCGCCTCTCTCTCGGATGGATGGTTTCTACTACCAGATCACGGACTGCATCTCGGTGTAGGCGTGGAGGCCGTACACCCCGCCGTCGCGGCCGATGCCGCTCATCTTGAAGCCGCCGAAGGCAGCGCCGTGGTTGCGCTGGGCGGTGTTGATCCCGACGTTGCCCGACTCGAGCTGCAGACCGATCTCGTAGGCCCGGGCCGGGTCGGCTGAGAACACGTAGCTGTAGAGGCCGAAGTCGGAGTCGTTGGCCAGGGCCACCGCCTCGTCGTCGGTGTCGAAGGGCACCACCACGATCACCGGACCGAAGATCTCCTCGCGCACCACGCGCATCTCGTTGTGGCACCCCGTGATGAGCGTGGGCCCGACGTAGAACCCGCGGTCGACGCCGGCGGGACGCCGCCCGTCGACGGACAGCTCACCGCCCTCGTCGAGCCCGGCCTGGATGTAGGCCTCGATCCGGTCACGGTGCGCGCCGGTGATGACCGGTCCGACCACGGTGTCGGGAGACTCCGGCGGTCCGATCGTCAGGAGGGGCGCCACCGCCTGGAGCCCCGCGACGACCTCGTCGTAGCGACTGCGGTGGACGAGCGCACGGGTGGGTGCCGTGCAGATCTGGCCGGAGTGGAAGCCCCACACGGACGCCAGCGCCGCGATCGCCTTGGACACGTCGGCGTCGTCGGTGACGATGCAGGCGCCCTTCCCCCCGAGTTCGAGGAGCAGCCGCTTCATCGTGGGACCACCGGCCGTGTAGATCGCCGCTCCCACGCCGGTCGACCCGGTGAAGCTCACCATGTCGACGTCGGGCGACTCCGCCAAGGCCTGGCCCACCCCCGGCTGCGAACCGACGACGCAGTTGACGACGCCGGGAGGGAACCCGGCCGCCTCGACGATCCGGGCCAGCTCGATGATCGCCAACGGATCCTGGGGTGCCGGCTTCATGACCACGGTGTTGCCCGTGGCCAGGGCGGGACCGATCTTCCCGGCCATGTTCACCAGGGGGAAGTTGTAGGGCGAGATGCAGGCCACGACCCCGACGGGCTGGCGCTTCACCACGCCCCCGATCAATCCACCGGCCGCCAACGGCGACGAGCCCACCACCGTCGGGGGGAGTGCGACCGACTGGTCGTGGGTGGCGAGGTGGGCGTAGTACTCGAAGCGGTTCGCGGCCTGCGGCACCTGCATCGCCGAACCGACCGCGAGCGTGGCCCCGGTCTCGGCCATGATCAGCGGCAGGAGTTCATCTTCGCGCTCGCGGATGCCGTCGGCCAGGCGTTGGAGCAGGGCCGCCCGCTCCTCGGGCGGGGTGCGCTTCCAGGCGGGTGCCGCGGCCCGGGCGGCCGCGGCCGCGGCGTGGGCCTCGGCCACCCCGGCCTCGGGCGCCTCGGCCACGACCGCTTCGGTCGCCGGGTTCACCACCGGGTACACGCCCTCGGACCCCGCGACCCACTCGCCTCCGATGTGGTTGCGGTACTCGGTCGTGGGCATCGGTGCGCCTCCCCGGGCGGACGGGCCGGTGGTCGTGGAGGCCGGCCGACGAAGCGTCACGCCGGCCGGCCGGGGTCTCAGGTCCCGGTGACGCGCCGGCCGCGCGCCCGGAGCTCGAACTTGACGACCTTGCCGTTGGCGTTGACCGGGAGCTCGGCGCAGATCTCGACGTGACGGGGCACCTTGTAATTGGCCATGTGCTCACGCGACCACGCGATCACCTCGTCGGGCGTGATCGTCGCACCCGCACGCACCACCACGAACGCCATGCCCACCTCGCCCATCCGCTCGTCGGGAAGGCCCACCACCGCGACCTGCGCGATGCGCTCGTCGCTCAGGAGCAGGTTCTCGATCTCCGCCGGATAGGCGTTGAAGCCACCGACGATGTACATGTCCTTGAGCCGGTCGGTGATGCGGATGTAGCCCCGCTCGTCCATGATCCCGATATCGCCGGTGTGGAGCCAGCCGTCGGGGTCGATCGTCTCGGCCGTGGCCTCCGGATCGCCGAAGTATTCGCTCATGAGGTGGTACCCGCGGGTCACCACCTCACCCTGCTCGCCGCGCGCCACCTCGTTGCCCTGCTCGTCGACGATGCGCAGCTCGGTGTCGGGGATCGCCCGACCCGAGAAGTTCGCGATGGTCTCGGGGTCGTCGTCGTAGCGGCACATCGACACGGTCCCGGTGGTCTCGGTGAGCC
>JBAXBB010000030.1:0-27933 GCA_037142235.1 Actinomycetes bacterium | reverse complement strand
TGCCCGACCCGCCACCCGTGGCCGACCGCGCGCTGATGGACGCCCTGCTCGGCCGGTCGTCAACCGGGTCGGCTGCGGGTGTCGGAGTTGCGGAGATCGCCGACGACGACGGGCCCGCCAACCTCCTGGCCGACGAGTTGGTGCGCAGTGCCGTCCTGCTCAGTGAGGAGGCGTTCGCCACCCTGGTCCTCGATCGGGTGGGGTTGCTCGCCAGCGGACGCGAACGGGCGCGACCGACCACCGCCCGGGCGGTGAGTGAGCTCATGGCCCGCCTCGCCGACGTCGGGCCGGGACAGATCGTGTGCGACCCGGCGGTGGGCGAAGCCCTGAGCCTCGCCGCCGCGTGCTCGCTGACCGACCGTGACGGACGCCAGACCGTGGGTGCCGTCGGTCGGGACCTCTCCCCCACCGCGCACCTCCTCGCCCGGCTCCGCCTCGGGCTCGCCGGCGTGGCGCACGAGCTCGGCGACCCGGGCTTCGACTCGGTGGCGATGACCGACCCACCCGCACCCTCCGACCCCGCCGACGCAACCCCGTCAGGGCCGGAGCTCCACCCGCTGGTCGACGGTCGCTACGACCGGATCGTCACCGAGCCGGGGTTCTCCACCCGCGACCTCCGTCGATGGCTGGATCGGGTCCGTGCCCTCCTCGCCCCGAACGGCGTGGCCGTGGTGCAGTGCGCGGCGGAATCGGTGATCCCGTCGCCCGGACGGGAGCGTGGCTGGTGGGCCGGGCTCGAGGCCGACCTCGCGGCGGTCGTCATCGCGCCGTTCCGCTCGGGCCGATCGCTCCATTCGGGCCTCTTCGTGATCCGTCCCGGCTTCGACCGTGACATCCTCCGCATCCGCATCGGCGATGCCTCGGGTCCGGCGTGGTCGAAGGCCGACCTGGATCCCGACGAGGGCGATCGGGCGCAGGTCGAGCAGAACCGCGCCATGGCGCAGCGGGTCGCGAACCAGACCGATCTCGTGGTGGCGTTGGTGGCGGCGCACGTGGCCGGGTCGGCCCTTCCCGATGTCCCGGACGACGCCGACGTCGATGCGACCCCGATCCCGCAGCTCACCCTCGGCGCGTTCGAGGCGGCCGGGACCCGCTCCGCCGCTCCGGCGCGAACGCCCCGGGTCGAGCGATCTCCGTCGTCCGCGGACCGACGCCGGACGGTGGTCGCCGGAGCGATCGACGACCCGGTCCACGACGGGGTGCTCGACGAGGCGCACGTCGTGCCCGGTGCCGAGTTCGCCGAAGCCCTCCAGGCCCCGGACGACGAACCGCCGCGGCTGCGCTCGCGCAAGCGCGAGGTGCTCCGGAATTCGGGCCGGTCGTCGGGGGCCGACGCCGATCACGAGCGGGACTGGGCCCGGGGCGCGGTGCGGCGACTGCGCTGGCTGGTCGCCTCGCCCGACGACCCGGCCATCGACCACGAGATCTCCGGCCCACCCGAAGTGCGGGGCCTGCTCGCCGCGGAGTCCACCGAGGAGATGCGCAGGGCGCTCAAGCGCCTCGACCAGCGTCTTCAGGGCCGCGAGGGCCGGGGTCGTCCGAAGGGGTCGGGCCGGCGCCGCGACCCCTGATCGGATCGGTCGGTCCGGCCCCCGATCCCGCCCGGGGCCGGTCCGGCGTCGACCACCACCCTTGGTTATCCTCCCGATCGTGATCCTCTCCGACGTCACGATCCGTGAAGAGCTCGCTGCGGGCCGCATCGTCATCGATCCCGTGATGGACGGTGCGGTGCAGCCCTCGTCGGTCGACCTGCGCCTCGACCGCTACTTCCGGGTCTTCCGCAACGACACCACGCCCTACATCGACCCGAAGCAGCCCCAAGAGGACCTCACCGAACTGGTGGAGGTCAAGGACCACGCCGCGTTCATCCTGCACCCGGGCGAGTTCGTGCTGGGTTCCACCCTGGAGCGGGTGGCGCTCCCCGCCGACATCGTGGGCCGTCTCGAGGGCAAGTCGAGCCTGGGGCGCCTCGGCCTGCTCATCCACAGCACCGCCGGGTTCGTCGACGCCGGCTGGGACGGGCACCTCACCCTCGAACTGTCCAACGTGGCCAACCTGCCGATCGCGCTCTACCCGGGCATGAGGATCGGGCAGATCTCGTTCCTGCGTATGACCACCGCGGCCGAGAGCCCCTACGGCAGCGCCTCGACCGGCTCGAAGTATCAGGGCCAGCGCGGGCCCACGCCGTCTCGCTACTACCTCAACTTCCGCGACCGCTGACCCATCGGGCGCCGGCAACGGAGCGGCCGAGCCAGGGAGGGCCACGATGGTGCCGATCGACGACGACCCTCGGATCGACCCCCGCCTGAAGGCGCTGCTCGCCTTCGTGCCGTCGGAGCCGTCGGGGAGCGGCGCCTCCCGCGACGAACTGGTCGCCCGCGCGTCCACCCAGGAGGCGCGGTTGGCCCAGGCGGAGGCCGCCGCGCTGCTCGACGCCATGGACGACGGCGTCAGCGTGCCGACCGCCGGCCTCGACGTCTCGCGGGTGTCCATCACCTCCTCGCACGCCCACCCGATCGACCTCGCGGTGATCCGGCCCCAGGTCGACGGACCGCTGCCGTGCGTGTACTACCTCCACGGTGGCGGGATGGCGACGATGTCGTGCTTCGACGGCGTCTACCGGGTGTGGGGTCGGCGCATCGCCCACCACGGGGTCGTGGTCGTGATGGTGGACTTCCGCAACTGCCTCGTGCCGTCGTCGGCCTCCGAGGTGGCTCCGTACCCGGCCGGGCTCGACGACTGCGTGACGGGTCTGCGCTGGGTGCACGCCCACGCCGCCACGCTCGGGATCGACCCCGACCGGATCGTGGTGGCCGGCGAGAGCGGCGGCGGGAACCTGACGCTGGCGACGGGGATGCGACTGCTCCGAGAAGGCGGTCTCGAGCTGGTCCGCGGGCTCTACGCCCTGTGTCCCTACCTCGCGGGCGACTGGCCCCAGGAGCGGTTCCCCTCGTCGACCGAGAACAACGGGATCTTCCTCGATGTGCACAGCGACGCCGGGAGGGTGCGCTACGGGATCGAGGCGTTCGAGGCCCGCGACCCGCTCGCCTGGCCGTCGTTCGCGACCGAGGCCGACGTGGTGGGTCTGCCGCCAACGTTCATCAGTGTCAATGAATGTGATCCGCTGCGCGACGAGGGCATCGAGTTCTACCGGCTCCTGCTGCGAGCCGGAGTGCTGGCCCAGTGCCGTCAGGTGATGGGGACCATCCACGGCGCCGAGTTGATCCCGATCGCCTGCCCGGAGGTCAGCGAGGAGACGGCGGCGAGCATCGCCCGGTTCGCCCGCACGGTCTGACGAGCCGGTAGCCTTCGGTTCTCTCAAGAGCTCGATGTCGTCATGAAGCGCAAGAACCCTGCTCGACGTTCGCGCAACACGGGGCGCTCCCGGGTCGGTGCGATGGGCGCGGCGGTGACCGTGGTCGGCGGCGCCGGTTCGGCGCTGCTGCTGGCGTTGGGGGCGGCACCGGCGCCCGCGACGGTGTCGGGGACCTTCACGGTCGACACCTTGGCCGACGGCGCGGCGAACCCCTCCGACTGCACCACGCCGGTCCCGGGGTCGTGCTCGTTGCGTGACGCGCTCGCCGCGGCCGGAGTGGGCGACACCGTCGAGTTCGAGGCGTCGTTGTTCACCGCCGGCGCTCAGACGATCACGCTCGACGCCGGCCAGGGACAGCTCCAGGACCCGAAGGTGAACATCATCGGGCCGGGCGCCGACCTGCTGACCATCGACGCCGCCGGCAACAGCCGGGTGCTCTACCTCAACAGCGAGGCGACCGGCACCACGATCAGTGGGCTCACGATCACCGGGGGCTCTGCCTTGTACGGAGCCGGAATCTGGGACGAGGAGGCGGGCGAGGCCCCGAACCTCTTGATCCTCGACCACGTGGTCGTCACCGGGAACTCTGCCACCTCTGGGTCCGGTGGAGGCGTCTATGCCGGCAGCCTCCACCTCGTCGATTCGGTGATCTCCGGCAACAGCACCGTCGCCGGCGGAGGGGGCGTGTACATCAAATCTGCTGGAGGGTTCGACGTCGGGATCGAACGCTCGACCATCTCCGACAACTCCGCAGCTGCTTGTGGAGGAGGGCTCTACTTCGGTGGCACCGACTCCACGTTGACGGTGCTCGACTCGACCTTCTCCGGCAACACCGCCGACACCTCCTACGGCGGTGGGATCGACGTCGACGGCAACTCGGTGATCATCGCCAACTCGACCTTCTCGGGCAACACGGCGCAGGGCGGTGGTGGCCTCAACGCCGACACCGACAACGTGGTGCAGATCGCCATGACCACGATCACGGGCAACACCGCGACCACCACCGACGATCCCTACTACGCAGCAGGAGGGATCCACCTGAGGGCAGGCAACACGCCCGGTCCGCCCGCGCGCGTCTCCTCCATCGCGGCGCCGACGCAAGCACCGGTCTCCGGTGCGTCCGGGTCGAAGCACGGCGACGCCCACGTCCAGGACGTCGCGCACACGTCGTCGTTGGAGATGGCGGGCGTGATCCTCGCCGGGAACCACGCCCCGGCCGGGATGCCCACCGACCTCGGGGTGGGCAGCAACAGCCTCCACCCGGAGACGACCGTCCAGGCCGATTCGTCGATGGTCGGCGGCCTCGGCGTCAACGTCACGCTCGCCGGGTCGGGCCTGCTGCGCGGCACCGACCCGCAGTTGGGTCCGCTCGCCGACAACGGCGGTCCGACGCACACGCACCTGCCACTCGCGGGCTCCCCGGTGCTCGACGCCGGTCCCGCCGTCGTCCCCGACTTCCCCGACAACGCCGACGACCAGCGCGGGCCCGGCTACGACCGCACCAGCGGTCTCGCCACCGACATCGGTGCCGTCGAGGTGCAGATTCCCAAGCCTGCCCCCGAGCCCGAACCCACCTTCACCGGCTGAGAGCGTCTCCGGGGTTCCGACGCCGACCCGGGGTGACCACGGCGATGCCGGGACCGCTCAGGGGCGCCCGAGCCAGTCGGTGAGGGCGCCGTCGAGGGCTTCCGGGTCGATGGAGAGGTTGGCTCGCTCGGGCCGGTCAGGGTTCGCCACGGTCCGACCGACAACGTAGGCGTACGGCTGCCCGAGGAATTCCAGACACGACCACACGATGTGGCCGTCGCGTTGGGCCCAGGTCGGCTCGAGGATCTCCAGGACCCGGGTCGACGGGTCGGCGAAGAGCAGGTTCGTGAACCCGGCACCCGTCGGACCGACCACCACCTCGGCCTCGGCGAAGAGTCGGATCTGCTCCGCCACGGTCGACGTCCTTGGATGCACCACTTCGAAGCCGTGGCGCTCCAGCACCGGACCGAGCGCCACCTCGTCGACCACGCGCCCGTGCAGGCAGTCCGAGCGCGAGACGTAGAGCCGGCGGGCCGGGTTGGTCCGGGTCACGCCGGCCGCCGCGAGGAGTCGCTTCCGGAGTCGGCGACCGGCCTCGGGATCGGTGGAGGTCCAGGCGGGGTGCGAGGCGAACCACAGGCGGTCGCAGACCCAGGTGTCGTCGTGATGGAAAGGCAGGATCCGGTCTTCGGGGATCCCGACCATCCGGAGCGTCTCGGCCTCGAACCCGTCGCTTCCGTCGTGCACCGCGAACCGCGTCCCTCGGGGGAGGTGCTGCGCCAGCCCGTCGAGTCGGAGGAGTCCGTCGTGGACCCAGTGGAACCAGTTCCCTCGGCCGGAGAACTCACCCACCAGCGTGCACACGTCGCCGCGGATGCGCTGCGCCTCCCGGGGAACGGGACGCACGAAGTCGGGCTGGGCCTCCAGGTGGGAGCGCCCGTAGACCGCCTCGGCCGCGAAGGCGCCGTCGGGCAGGACGACCAGCCCGTAGCGGCCGCGGAGTCGACCGTCGGGGAGCCCGACCAGGGTGCGGCGCGGGCTGTGCGCTCGGGCGTTCTCGGTGAAGATCGGGAGCGGTGTCCCGAGGGCCGTCGCCGGGGTCCTGGGGCGGGTCGACTCCGGTGCCAACTCGACCACGGCGAGATCGTGAGCCTCGGCCCAGCCGGGAAGGTCGTCGACCACCGGCGGGCGCAGCCAGGCGGCCGAGCGTGCGGCCCATGGATGCGCTCGGTGTCCGAGTCGGGTCGCTCCGAATCGCCGCCAGACCCGTGACGCCAGGGCTCGGAGGTGGCGCCTCGGCCCGTCGACGTTGTTCACGGACCTGGTGGCGGGGCTCAGATTCCGGGGGTGAAGTTGGCGCTGGTGGGCCGCCGGTCGCCGCGTTCGATCGCTTCGACCAGGATCTCGGCGATGTCTTGGACCTGGACGTTGTCGGCGCCCTGACCCTTCACGCCGTCCTCGAGCATCACGTAGCAGAACGGGCATGCCACCGCGACGCGCGAGGCCCCGGTGGCCAATGCCTCCTGGGCGCGCTCGGTGTTGACGTTCTTGCCGGTGTGCTCCTCCATCCACATGCGTGCGCCACCGGCACCGCAGCACATGCCCTTGGTGCCGTTGCGGGGCATCTCGACGATGTCGATACCGGCGAGCGAGCCGATCACCTTGCGCGGCGCCAGGTAGACGTCGTTGTGGCGACCGAGGTAGCACGAGTCGTGGTAGGTGACCCGCTCGTCGAAGGTGGCCCCCGCGAGCGAGAGCGTGCCGGAGTCGATCAACTCGGTGAGGAACTGCGAGTGGTGGATCACCTCGTAGTGGCCTTCGAGCTGCGGGTACTCGTTCTTGATGGTGTTGAAGCAGTGCGGGCACTGCGTGATGATCTTCTTGACGCCCATGGCGTTGAGCGTCTCGATGTTCTGCATGGCGAGCATCTGGAACAGGTACTCGTTGCCCGACCGGCGGGCGGAGTCGCCGGTGCACAACTCGCTCGGCCCGAGGATCGCGAAGTCGATCCCGGCCCGCTGCAGCAGCGTGGCGACCGCGCGCGACGTCTTTTTGTTGCGGTCGTCGAAGCTGCCGGCGCAGCCCACCCAGTAGAGGTACTCGTGGGCGAACGGGTCCGACGGGTCGACGATCTCGACGCCCTCCATCGACTCGGCCCACTCACCGCGGTCACCCTGGTTCATGCTGTAGACGTTGCCCGAGTTCTCCATCGAGCGGTACGTGTTGCCCAGTTCGGTGGGGAAATCGCTCTCCATGAGGGAGAGGTACCGCCGCATGTCGAGGATCTTGTCGAGGATCTCGATGTTGACGGGGCAGTTCTCGTCGCAGGCCTTGCAGGTGGTGCAGGCCCAGATCTCTTCGGAGGTGATCCGTTCGAACACGTTGTTCGCGCCGACCGTGATCTCGCGGTCAACGCCGAGCGGCGGTGACACGACCGGGTCGCCGGTGGCCGCCATCACGGTGCCGATCTTCAGCACGATCTCGCGCGGGTCGAGCGACTTGCCGGTGGCGTGAGCCGGGCAGACCGCCGTGCAGCGGCCACACATGGTGCAGGAGTCGAGGTCGAAGAGCTGCTTCCAGGTGAAGTCCTCGATGGTGGAGGCCCCGAACGTCTCGAGTTCGGTCTCCATGAGGTTGGGCATGGGCTTCATGGCGCCCTTGGGGCGGTTCTGGTCGCGGAGGTACATGTTCATCGGCGACGTGACCATGTGCCGCAGCTTTGTGGTCGGCAGGATCACGAGGAACGCCACGAACGCCACGAAGTGAACGATCCACGAGGTGCGGTGGAGGTTGCTGAGCGTGCTCGGCGACCAGTGCTGCACCACGCCGGCCACGCCGTACCCGACGAACGACCACCGCTCGATGCCCGGCATGCCCTCGTAGGCGATCCGGAATCCCTCGATGAGAAAGCCGGTCAGGGCGATGACGAGGAAGGTGCCGAGGATCACGGCGTCTTCGGGACGGCTCTTGATGCGGATGCGGTACGGACGCTGGATGTAGCGCCGTCCGACCGCCCAGAGGATGCCGACGAGGAACACCAGGCCGAACAGGTCGGCCATGAACGCGTAGCCCTCGTACACCTTGCCGTGGAGGAACTTCAGGCCCTCGGGCAGCTGGTGGTCGATCTCGAGCAGGATCGTGGCGGCGAACAGCACCAGGAACCCGAAGTAGATGAACGAGTGCATCAACCCGGCGGCGGGGTCGCGCATCAAGGTGCGCATCCACACGCCCGAGCGGAAGTCGCCCAGGCGGCGGTGGACGTTGCGCTGATTGGTCCGGCGGTCGTCGGGGGCGCCGCGCTCGTAGTTCCGGATGCGCCCGGAGATCAGCACGGCGCACGCGACGAGCATCACGGCGATGGTCCCGTAGAACATCCAGTAGAGCGGGTCCGGGATGTTGATGAAGACCTGCCGGGCGACCTTCGAACGGTCCTCCCAGCCGGTGAGGCGCGGGACGATTCCCGAGACGATGGTCCCGAGAGCCGCGAGGACCCCCACGACGATGACGATCTGATGAGGTTTGGGCCTGCGCACGACCCAGAAACTACCCCAGCCGAGGGGAGGATCCGGACCCGGACCCGGACCCGTCAGTCGGCGCGGGCGTCGAGCTCGCGGACACGCGTGGCGAGCCCGACGAGCAGCTTGCGAGCGAAGGTCGTCGACTCCTCGAGCAGATCGGAGAACTCGCGCTGGCCGAGCACCACGAGCACCGTGTCGGTGGTGGCGACCACGGTGGCGCTCCGGGGGAGCTTGTCGATGAGGGCGAGGTCGCCGAAGAAGTCACCCGGGACGAGGTGCCCGACCTTGCGGCCGTTGCGGATCACGTCGGCCTCGCCGGACAGGATGACGAAGAAGGCGTTGCCGGCTGCGCCCTGGCGCACCACGACGTTGCCCGCACCCACGGCCCGCTCGGCGGCGGCGCTGGCGAGGGACCGCAGCTCTTTCTTGGAGCAGGCGGCGAACAGGGGGACCCGGGCGATCAGGTCGGCGGAGGTCGATCGAGTGGCCATGGCCCCCATGTTGGCACGGGGGGCCCAGAGTGGCGAAATCGCCGGCCGAAAACGGGGAATAGTCAGGGGCCCAGAAAAGTTGATACGTTCGTACTCAACTCTTACGGCTGGCCGATACGCTCGCCCAGACCTCGAATCAACCCCCCGAACCAACCCCCTACCTGGAGGCACACACCATGGCCAAGGCCGTCGGCATCGACCTGGGAACCACCAACTCGGTCGTTTCGGTCCTCGAGGCGGGTGAGCCCGTCGTCATCCCCAACTCCGAAGGAGCCCGCACCACCCCGTCGGTGGTGGCCTTCTCCAAGACCGGCGAGGTTCTCGTCGGCGAGGTCGCCAAGCGCCAGGCGATCACCAACCCCGACCGCACGATCCGGTCGGTGAAGCGGCACATGGGCACCAGCTGGACCATCGACATCGACGGGAAGGCGTTCACGTCGCAGGAGATCTCGGCCCGCACGCTGGGCAAGCTCAAGCGTGACGCCGAGGCCTACCTGGGCGACAGCGTCACCCAGGCCGTCATCACCGTGCCCGCCTACTTTGACGACGCCCAGCGCCAGGCAACGAAGGAGGCCGGCGAGATCGCCGGGCTCGAGGTGCTGCGCATCATCAACGAGCCCACGGCGGCCGCCCTGGCCTACGGGCTCGACAAGGAGATGGACCTCACCATCCTCGTGTTCGACCTCGGTGGTGGCACGTTCGACGTGTCGGTGCTCGACCTCGGCGACGGCGTGTTCGAGGTGAAGAGCACGGCCGGCAACACCAGCCTCGGTGGCGACGACTGGGACCAGCGCGTCATCGACTGGATGGTGGCCGAGTTCAAGAACGCCCACGGGGTCGACCTCGCCGCCGACAAGATGGCGACCCAGCGGCTGAAGGAGGCGGCGGAGAAGGCCAAGATCGAGTTGTCCTCGCTGCAGGAGACCTCGGTCAACCTGCCCTTCATCACCGCCACCCAGGACGGCCCACTCCACCTCGAACTGACCCTCACCCGCGCGAAGTTCCAGGAGTTGACCGCCGACCTCCTCGAGGCGTGCCGCGGCCCGTTCGAGCAGGCCATCTCCGACGCCGGCCTGACCAAGGGCCAGGTCGACCGGGTGATCCTCGTCGGGGGCTCGACGCGGATGCCCGCAGTCGCCGACCTCGTGCGTGACCTCTCGGGCAAGGACGCCGACAAGGGCGTCAACCCCGACGAGGCCGTGGCGGTCGGCGCGGCCGTCCAGGCCGGTGTCCTCAAGGGCGACGTCAAGGACGTGCTCCTGCTCGACGTCACTCCATTGTCGCTCGGCATCGAGACCAAGGGTCAGATCATGACCCGCCTCATCGATCGCAACACCACGATCCCCACCAAGCGGTCCGAGGTGTTCACCACCGCCGACGACAACCAGCCCAGCGTGGAGATCAAGGTGCTCCAGGGCGAGTCCGACATGGCGTACCGCAACAAGTTGCTCGGCACGTTCCAGTTGGTCGACCTGCCGCCCGCTCCGCGCGGGGTGCCCCAGATCGAGGTCACCTTCGACATCGACGCCAACGGCATCGTGCACGTGTCGGCCAAGGACCTCGGGACGGGCAAGGAGCAGTCGATGACCATCACCGGTGGCACGGCGCTCTCCAAGGACGAGATCGACCGCATGATGAAGGACGCTGAAGCCCACGCCGAGGAGGACCGGGTGCGCCGCGAAGAGGCGGAGGTCCGCAACAACGCCGACGCCCTCGTCTTCCAGACCGAGAAGCTGCTCAAGGACCAGGCCGACAAGGTCTCCGACACCGACAAGGAGACCTTGGAGGCGGCGTTGGCGTCGCTCAAGGAGGCGCTGGCCGGCCCGGACCTCGAGGTGGTCAAGCAGGCTCACGAGGCCCTGACGGCCGCGCTGCAGGAATTCTCGCAGCGCCTCTACGCCGCCACGCAGGCGCAGTCGACGCCCGACGCCGCCTCGGCGCCGTCTGACGACGAGGTGGCCGAGGCCGAGATCGTCGACGAGCCCGACGAGAAGACGGCCTGATCATGACCGACTTCGACTCGGTCGACGACGGAACCGTCGAGGTCGACCCGGAGGCCCTGGCCGATGCCGGGCCTCCGGGCTCCGACACCAGCGACCTGGAGCGCGAGCGCGACGAGCTGCGCGCGTTGGCACAGCGGGTGCAGGCCGACTTCGAGAACTTCCGCAAGCAGGCGCAGCGGCGCGAGGTCGAGATCCGGGAGCAGGCCAACGCCGCGCTCGTCGAGCAGCTCCTCGCGGTGATCGACACCTTCGACCTCGCGTTGGCGAGCCTCGACGGCGCCGACGAGAAGGTGCGCAAGGGCGTGGAGTTGGCGTTCGCGAACCTCGTGTCGGTACTGGAGAAGGCCGGCCTCGAGCCGATCCCCACCGACGGTGCACCGTTCGATCCCGAGATCCACGACGCGGTCATGCACGACGGCGGCGACGGTGACCCGACGGTCGTCGAGACGATGCGCACGGGGTACCGGCTCAAGGGCCGGGTGCTGCGCCCGGCGATGGTGAAGGTGGCGGGTTAGCCGATGGCGCCCCAGCGTGAGTGGTTCGACCAGGACTACTACAAGGTGCTCGGCGTCGAGTCCTCGGCGACCGACAAGGACATCACGCGCGCCTACCGCTCGCTCGCCAAGCAGTTCCACCCCGACGCCAACCCCGGTGACGCCACGGCCGAGGAGCGCTTCAAGGAGGTGTCGGCCGCACACGACGTGCTCGGCGACGCCGAGAAGCGCAAGGAGTACGACCAGGTCCGAGAGATGGTCGCGTCGGGCGGCGGACGCGGGTTCGGCCCGGGTGGCTCCGGACCCGGAGGCTTCAACGCCCAGAACGTCTCCTTCGAGGACCTCGGCGGCCTCGGCGACATCTTCGGCGGGCTCTTCGGGGGTGCCGGACCCACGGGAGCTCCAGGTGGTGGTGGCCGGGGTCGGCGTCGGCGTCAGCCCGCCGGCCCGGCGAACGGCGCCGACCTCGAGACCGACCTGCACCTCGACTTCCTCGACGCCGTGCACGGGGTCACGACCACGGTGCACCTCACCGGCGAGGCCGTCTGCTCGGTGTGCCACGGCTCGGGAGCGAAAGCCGGTACGTCGCCCGAAGTCTGCAGTTCGTGCAGCGGGAGTGGCGAGGTGCTCGTCGACCAGGGCCCCTTCTCGTTCTCGCAGGTCTGCCCGCAGTGCGGCGGGCGTGGCGCCCTGGTGCGCGACAAGTGCAAGCACTGCAAGGGTCGGGGAACCGAGGTGCGACCCCGTGAGGTGAAGGTGAAGATCCCCGCCGGCGTGCAGGGTGGCCAACGCATCCGGGTCGCGGGTCGCGGCGCTCCGGGAACCAACGGCGGTGCTCCCGGTGACCTCTTCGTCACGGTGCACGTGGCCCACGACGCGGTCTTCGGTCGCAGCGGACGGAACAACCTGACGGTGAAGGTGCCGATCTCGTACCCCGAGGCGGTGCTGGGTGCCAACGTGAAGGTCCCGACCCTCGACGCACCGGTGACGGTGAAGGTCAAGCCCGGGACGGCGACGAACACCACGGTGAAGGTGCCCGGTCGGGGGATCGTCCCGGCCAAGGGCGCTCCCGGCGACCTCATGGTCACCTTCGTGGTGGAGGTCCCGTCGCAGCTGTCCGACGAGCAGCGCGCGGCCGTGGAGGCACTGGCCGCGACGATGCCCCACAACCCCCGCGTCGACCTCGGAGTGTGAGAAGGTGTTGCGCAGTGAGTGACCACGCCGACCGCGCGCTCTACATCATCTCGGTGGCCGCCGACCTCGCCGGCGTCCACCCCCAGACGCTGCGCATCTACGAGCGCAAGGGCCTGATCGAGCCGGCCCGCACCGAGGGTCGGAGTCGGCGGTACTCCGACCGCGACATCGCGTTGCTCCGCCGCATCCAGGAGCTCACCAACGAGGGCGTGAGCCTGATGGGCGTCCGCAAGATCATCGACCTCGAGAACGACTTAGCCCGCGCGGCGGCGCGGATCCGCGAACTCGAGCAGGCGCTCGACCGGGCCGGGGACGACGTTGCCGAGGCCGTGCGCGAGACGCACCGTCAGTACCGGCGCGACCTCGTACCCGTGAGCCGCACGGTGGTCCGGACGCGCCGGGCCTGACTCGCGCCTTGCCGGTCACGGGCCCGCGGAACGGTCCCGGGCCGAGGGCACTCGAGTCTCCGATCCGGACCCGTCACGGGCGACGGGCTCAGAGGAAGTACTTCCCGTCCTTGGGGTACAGAGCGATGAGAGGTGCGAGCGCTGCCAGCGCCTGCGTGCCGCAGCAAGCGTTGGCGGAAGCCACGTAGACCACTCCGGTCTTGGTGTTGTGGAGGGCCCAGGTTTCGTAGCCGAGGGCCTCCCCCTCGTGGCCGACCCACGGTCCGAACCGGATGATCCCCTGTCCGTACCGGGTGTGGTCGCCGATGTCCTTGGTCTTCAGCCGATTGGCGGCGAGCTTCTTCGGCAGGAGGGTGTTGCCGGCGTCGGACGCCGCAAAGGTCCCCAACTCCTGCAGTGTCGACCACATGCCACCCCCTGCCTGCCCCCAGGAGTTCCAGTCGGTCACGTCGGTGCCGAGGGGTACGACTCCGCCGAACGCCTCGATCTCCTGTGCGTCGGTGACGTAACCCCGGGACTGCGGCTGCGGTGCCGCGGTGGACTCCGGCGCCGGGAGCACCGTCTTGGACAGGCCGAGAGGTGTGACCACCCGGTCGGTGATGAGTTGTTCGATCGGCGTTCCGGTGAC
The DNA here is from genome assembly GCA_037142235.1 of Actinomycetes bacterium. Lineage (GTDB taxonomy): Bacteria > Actinomycetota > Acidimicrobiia > IMCC26256 > PALSA-555 > CAIUKV01. The sequence continues at coordinate 14,355 of JBAXBB010000030.1, read as the reverse complement.
CGGCACGTTCGCAGAATCGGGGATTCCGCTCTGCATGCGCAGCAGCTGGTCGATCGTGACGTTCGCAACGTCGGGGTGCTTCGCGGCGAGCGCAGGGAGGTACTGCTTGACCGAGCCGTCGAGGGCGATCGTGCCGCCAGGACCGCCTGTGCGGCAGCGTCGAGGGCGGCCCGGTCCTGGGCGCTCATCGCTGTGGTCGTGAGCGCGGGCACGGCGGATGCGGTCCACCCGGTCCTGCTCGCGCCGGGAACGAAAAACTTGACATAATCGTTATCAACTTCAGATGACCCCCGACCAGGGGTCCCGACACGGCGGAAGTGACGGCCCATGGCCCTCGACCCCAACCAGTTCACCCGCAAGACCGGCGAGGCCCTCGGGGCCGCCCAGGCGCTCGCGCGCGAGTCGGACCACGCCCAGGTCGCGCCGGCCCACCTCCTGGCCGCGCTCCTCGGTCAGCCCGAGAGTGTCGTCATCCCCACGATCGAACGGGTCGGCGTGTCCACGCGCACCCTGCGCGACCGGGTCCAGGCCGATCTCGACCGGCTGGCGAAGGTCTACGGCGTCACGGCCCAGCAGGCGCAGCTCTCCCCCGAGGCCTACGCGGTCTTGGAGGGCGCCGACGCCGAGCGGCGCACCTTCGCCGACGACTACCTGTCCACGGAGCACGTCCTGCTCGCCATGACCGAGGTCGTGGGCGGGGTCGGGGACCTCCTGCGCAGCCTCGGCGTCACGCACGACGCCGTCCTCGAGGCGCTGGCCAACGTCCGGGGCAGCCACCGGATCACGTCCGACAATCCCGAGGAGCAGTACCAGGCCCTCGAGAAGTACGGCCGCGACCTGACCGAGGACGCCCGGAAGGGCAAGCTCGATCCGGTCATCGGACGCGACGAGGAGATCCGGCGCGTCATCCAGGTGCTGAGCCGGCGCACCAAGAACAACCCGGTGCTGATCGGTGAGCCCGGCGTGGGCAAGACCGCCATCGCCGAGGGACTGGCCCGCCGCATCGTGGAGGGCGACGTCCCCGAGGGCCTGCGCAACAAGCGGCTGATCTCGCTCGACATCGGAGCGCTGATCGCCGGCGCGAAGTACCGCGGCGAGTTCGAGGACCGCCTCAAGGCCGTGCTCAAGGAGATCACCGATTCCGACGGCGAGGTCATCACCTTCGTCGATGAGCTCCACACCATCGTGGGCGCCGGCGGCGCCGAGGGTGCCATCGACGCAGGCAACATGATCAAGCCGATGCTCGCGCGCGGCGAGTTGCGCATGGTCGGCGCGACCACCCTCGACGAGTTCCGCAAGCACATCGAGAAGGACCCGGCCCTCGAGCGCCGTTTCCAGCAGGTCTTCGTGGGGGAACCGTCGGTCGACGACACCGTCGCCATCCTGCGCGGCCTGAAGGAGCGCTACGAGGTCCACCACGGCGTGCGCATCCAGGACGCCGCGCTCGTGGGAGCGGCGGTGCTCTCCGACCGGTACATCACGGGCCGACAGCTCCCCGACAAGGCCATCGACCTCGTCGACGAGGCCGCGTCGCGCCTGCGCATCGAGATCGACTCGATGCCCTTCGAGATCGACGTCGTGGAGCGGCGCATCCGTCAGCTCGAGATCGAGCAGGCCGCTCTGGCCAAGGAGACCGACGAGCCGTCCAAGGCTCGTCTCGCCGGACTCGAGGCCGAGTTGGCCGAGCTCGGTGAGCAGCGCGACGGCATGGTGGCGCACTGGCAGAACGAGAAGGACGCCATCGGCGAGATCCGCGGCCTCAAAGAGGCCCTGGAGGCCGCCCGCACCGACGCGGAGAAGGCCGAGCGCGACGGTGACCTCCAGGCCGCGGCGCAGTTGCGTTACGGCACGATGCGCGACCTCGAGGCCGAGATCACGGTGCGGACGGAGCGCCTTACCGAGTTGCAGTCCGACGTGCAGATGCTCAAGGAAGAGGTCGACGAGGAAGACGTCGCCGAGATCGTCGCGAAGTGGACCGGTATCCCCGTGAGCCGGCTCATGGAGGGCGAGATGGCCAAGCTCGTGCGCATGGAGGACGCGCTCCACCATCGCGTCGTGGGCCAGGAGGACGCCGTCTCGGCGGTCGCCAACGCCATCCGACGGTCGCGAGCCGGGCTGTCCGACCCCGACCGGCCCATCGGCTCGTTCCTGTTCCTCGGGCCGACGGGCGTCGGCAAGACCGAGCTCGCCCGCACGCTCGCCGACTTCCTGTTCGACGACGCGCGCGCCATGGTGCGCATCGATATGAGCGAGTACATGGAGAAGCACTCGGTGTCGCGGCTCATCGGTGCTCCGCCCGGCTACGTGGGGTACGACGAGGGCGGCCAGCTCACCGAGGCGGTGCGCCGCCGGCCGTACGCGGTCGTGCTGCTCGACGAGGTCGAGAAAGCCCACCCCGACGTGTTCAACGTGTTGCTGCAGTTGCTCGACGACGGCCGCCTGACCGACGGGCAGGGCCGGACGGTCGACTTCACGAACTCGGTGCTGATCATGACCAGCAACCTCGGTCACGGCGGCTCCGACGACACGGTGATGGCGGCGGTGCGGGCGCACTTCCGCCCCGAGTTCCTCAACCGGATCGACGAGATGGTGATCTTCCACCGGCTCGGTCGTGAGCACCTCCGGCACATCGTCGACCTCCAGGTGGATCAGCTCCGTGGTCGACTCGCCCAGCGCGGGCTCGGGCTGGAGCTGACCCCGGCGGCCGAGGAGCACGTCGCGGAGGAGGGGTACGACCCCGACTTCGGGGCCCGTCCGCTCAAGCGCGTGCTCCAGAAGCGGGTCGCCGACCCGATTGCCATCGGCGTCCTCAAGGGCGATTACCGCGAGGGCGACGTGGTGACGGTCGACGCGGTCCCCGACGGCGGCCTGGTGTTCGGCCGACGGTCGTCGGTCAGCGTCTGAGCGGTCGGCTCGCCCCGGCGATCGGACGATCGGACGATCAGAGCGACGCGCCCGGCGAGGCGGTGCGGAGCCCGTTGGCCCGGGCCGCCTCCAGGGCACGCCGGTCGTAGGAGTAGAAGACGAGGTCGCCATCGTCGACCGCCAGGGCCGTGGCGACGTGGATCGCGTCGAGCGACCGGAGCGAGTCGGGGCCCAGCGCCGCCGCCGCGTCGACGATCTGGCGGTCGACGGGCACGGTGGTCAGTCCGAGCAACACCGACCGGGCCCGGGCCCGGCCGACGTCACCGGCCTGGCGGGCGGCCGTCCGCATGACCTCGATCCGGGTGAGATCGCTGCCGACGAGCACGGTGGACCGCCCGAGGTCCTCCCGGAGGGCATCCGTCTCGGGCTCGGTGCGCCAGAGCTTCACCATCGCCGACGATTCGACGTAGACGACTGTCACTCCTTGCCCTCCCGGTCGGTCATGAGTGCCTCGGTGGCGGCGTACGGCCGGTCCGGGTCCATGGGGAGCGGCCGGGGGAGCGATTCGAGCGTGGCGGTCGCCCGTTGGAGCCGGCCCTGGGCCTCGAGCATCTCGATCCGGCTCAGCCGACCGCCGACCGGCGCCAGCACGGCCACCGGCGTGCCGCGGTCGGTGACCTCGAAGGTGACGCCCTCCTTGACCTGCTCGAGGTAGACGCTGAGGTTCTGACGGAGCTCACGGATCCCGACGCGTTCCATGTAGCACACGGTAGCACATGGCGGTCCGGCGGCACCCCACTAACCTCTCACCAACGTGACTGCCGTTGCGTTCCGGGGCGCCCACGAGGGCGCCCGTCTGCTTCCCCGAACCATCTTCCCCGACCCCCGACCGAGGAGCCCGCGGTGCCCGGCACGGTGATCGTCGGCACCCAGTGGGGTGACGAGGGCAAGGGGCGTTTCACCGACGTCCTGGCCGAGGACTCCACCCTCGTGGTGCGCTACCAGGGTGGCCACAACGCGGGCCACACCATCGTGGTCGACGGCGAGGTGTTCAAGATCCAACTGGTGCCGAGTGGCGTGCTCTATCCGCACGTGACCCCGGTCATCGCCAACGGGGTCGTCGTCGACCCGGCGGTGCTGCTCGCCGAGATCGACATGCTCGAGGCCAAGGGTGTCTCCACGGCCAATCTGCGGCTCTCGGGGAACGCGCATCTCATCATGCCCTACCACCAGGAGATCGACCGCGTCAGCGAGCGCTACCTGGGGAAGAACAAGCTCGGGACGACCAAACGCGGTATCGGCCCGGCGTACGCCGACAAGGCGATGCGGGTGGGCATCCGGGTCCAGGACCTGCTCGATCCCAAGATCTTCCGCCAGAAGCTCGACCTCGCCATCCGCGACAAGAACCTGATGCTCACCAAAGGCTACAACCGCCCGGGTCTCGACGCCGAGGAGATCGCGGCCGACTACCTGGCCATGGTGCCCCGCCTCGAGCCCCTCATCGACGACACCGTCCACCTCGTGCACGCCGCCCTCGACCGCGGCGAGCAGGTCCTGTTCGAGGGCGCCCAGGCGACCTTCCTCGACCTCGACCAGGGCACGTACCCCTACGTCACGTCGTCGAACCCGGTGGCGGGCGGGGTGTGCACCGGTGCCGGTGTCGGGCCGTTGGCGGTGGAGCGCGTCGTCGGCGTGGTCAAGGCGTACACCACCCGCGTCGGCTCGGGCCCGTTCCCGAGCGAGCTGTTCGAGGGCGACGCGGTCGGCGACGAACTCGTCGCCCGCGGCCACGAGTTCGGCACCAACACCGGACGTCGCCGTCGGCCGGGCTGGCTCGACGCCGTGATGCTGCGGCACGCGGTGCGGCTCAACACCTGCACCGAGATCGCGATCACCAAGCTCGACGTGCTGGCGCCGTTCCCCGAGCTCAAGATCTGCGTCGCCTACGAGGGCGACGACGGCACCCGCTACGACCACGTGCCGTACCACCAGTCGGTGCTGCACAAGGTCCGCCCGGTGTACGAGACCCTGCCGGGCTGGCTGGGTGAGATCGACCACGCCACCCGGTTCGAGGACCTGCCCGCCGAGGCGCGTGACTACGTGCTGCGGATCCAGGAGCTCGCCGGCGTGGTGGTGTCGTTCGTCGGGGTCGGCCCCGCCCGTGACCAGACCGTGGTCATGGAGCGCCGGTGAAGGCGCTGGTCCTGGGGGGCGGCGGGCGCGAGCACGCCCTCGCCCGGGGGCTCGCCGACAGCCCGTCGGTCACCGAGGTGCTGTGCGGTCCGGGCAACCCGGGGACCGCGAGCTTCGCCGAGAACGTCGTCGTCGCCGCCGACGACCCGGTGGCCGTCGCCGATCTCGCCGACGCCCGCGACGTCGACCTCGTCGTGGTGGGTCCGGAACAGCCTCTGGTCAACGGCGTCGTCGACGCCGTCACGTCCCGGGGGCGGCTCGCCTTCGGGCCGGTCGCGGCCGGTGCCCGACTCGAGGGCTCCAAGGCCTGGATGAAAGAGGTGCTGGTCGCCGCCGGGGTGCCCACGGCCGCACACCGCACCTTCGGCGCCGGCGACGAAGCGGCGGCGCTGGCGTTCCTCGCGACCCTGCCCGGCTTCTACGTCGTCAAGACCGACGGCCTCGCCGCGGGCAAGGGTGTGGTGGTCACGGAATCCCTCGACGAGGCCCGCGACGCCGTGCGTTCGTACCTCTCGGGCGACGCCTTCGGTGACGCCGGCCGCACGCTCGTGGTGGAGGAGGGCCTCACCGGCCCCGAGTTGTCGTTGCTCGTCGTCTGCAACGGCGATCCCGACGGTGCGCGGCCGCTCGCTCCGGCCCAGGACTTCAAGCGGGTCGGCGACGGTGACGCCGGTCCCAACACGGGGGGCATGGGTGCCTACTCGCCCGTCCCGATCGTCGACGCCGGCCTCGTCGACGGTGTCATGCGCGACGCCGTCGGCCCGACCCTGCGCCAACTCGCCGAGTGGGGGATCATCTACCGCGGCGTGCTCTACGCGGGGGTGATGCTCACGCCGGACGGCCCGAAGATGCTCGAGTACAACGTGCGCTTCGGTGATCCCGAGTGCGAGGTCGTCGTCCCGCGGCTGACCTCCGACCTCGGTGTGCTGTGCGCGGCCGCCGCGGCGGGCGAGCCGCTCCCCGAGATCCGGTTCACCTCCGACGCGTGCGTGACCGTCGTGTTGGCCAGCGCGGGCTACCCGGCGTCGCCGCGCACGGGCGACGTCATCACCGGGGTCGCCGAGGCCGACGCCGCCGACGGCGTGTTCGTGTTCCACGCCGGGACCCGCCGCGAGGGCGGCGACCTGGTCACGGCGGGTGGACGAGTCCTCGCGGTCAGTGCGCTCGGCCCCACCGTCGCGGCGGCCCGGTCACGCGCCTACGCCGCCGCCGATCGCATCTCCTGGGACGGGCTGCTCCGCCGTTCCGACATCGCCGCCGGCGTCTGACCGACCGTGGCCCGGTGCCCTCGGGCTCCGGTCCTGGGGCCGCCGATGAGCGCGCGGTCGGATCCCGGTCGCCCGGAGCGCGCACCCGATGCACCGCACGGGCTGGCGGTGGGAGACGGGAGTGATCAGGCAGTCGTCGCACCACCCGGCGCCGCAGTCGTGGCAGGTGCCGGTGGCGGTCACCGACCGATGTTGCGTGCACGTCGTCGACCCGACTTCGGTGGTCGTCGGCATCGTCAACCGTCGCTCCTCGTGCCTCGGGTGCTTCCCCGTCCGGCGTGGGAGCCGCAGGGTGCCTAATGTGTCGACACGGAGGTCCGCTGACTTGATCCCTCGATATTCGCTCCCGCCCGTGGCCGATCTCTTCACCGACGAGGCCCGGTTCGCCGTGTGGCTGGAGGTGGAGGTCCTGGCGGTCGAGGCCTGGGCGACCCTCGGCGTGGTGCCCCCCGAGGCGGCGCGGGCCATCCGGGAGCGGGCCTCGTTCGACGTGGCCGAGATCGAGGAGCGGGAGAAGGTCACCGATCACGACGTCGCCGCGTTCGTCGACGTCGTGCAGGCTCACGTGGGTACCCCTGACGGCACCTGGGTCCACTACGGGCTCACCTCCAGCGACGTCGTCGACACTGCGCTCGCGGTCACGGTGACCCGTGCGCTCGACCAGGTGATCGCGGCGGTCGAAGCCCTCGAGGCCGCGGTGGTGGCCCGGGCCCGCGAGCACCGCGACACGCCCATGGTCGGGCGCACCCACGGCATCCACGCCGAGCCCACCACCTTCGGGGCGAAGCTGGCGCTCTGGGCGCTGCAACTGCGGCGCGAATTGCGCCGGCTCACCTCGGCCCGGGCCGTCATGTCGGTGGGGAAGCTCTCGGGAGCGGTGGGCACCTATTCCAACGTCGATCCGGCCGTCGAGGCCTACGTGTGTGAACGGCTCGGCCTGCAACCCGTCCCCTCGACCCAGGTGCTCGCCCGCGACCGTCACGCCGAGGTGCTCTACGCGTGCGCCTCGCTCGGCGCGGCGATCGAGTCGTTCGCGCTCGAGGTGCGCCATCTGCAGCGCACGGAGGTCAGAGAGGCGGAGGAGCCGTTCCGGGCGGGCAAGCAGAAGGGCTCGAGCGCGATGCCCCACAAGCGCAACCCGGTGAAGTCGGAGCAGCTCTGCGGTCTCGCCCGGGTGCTGCGGGGCAACCTCACGGCCGGGATGGAAGACGTCGCGCTCTGGCATGAGCGCGACATCTCGCACTCCTCCGTCGAGCGGGTGATCCTCCCCGACTCCCTCACCCTCGCCCACTACATGGCGGTGCGGTTCCGGAGCATCGTCGAGGGGCTGGTCGTCCACCCCGATCGGATGATCGTGAACCTCGAGGCGTCGCACGGTCTCGTGTTCAGCCAACCGGTGTTGCTCGCGCTCGTCGAGCACGGCATGACCCGTGACGACGCTTACCGCCTCGTGCAACGCAACGCGATGCGCACGTGGGAGGAGGAACGTCCGTTCCGCGCCGTGCTCGCCGACGACGCCGAGGTCACGGCGGTCCTGGCCGACGCCACCCTCGACGCCTGCTTCGACCTCACGCGGGCGACCTCCCGGGCGGGCCTGGCGGTCGACGCCCTCGCCGTGCCGGGTGCGGTGTGAGCCGTCCGGCGCTCCACCACCTCTACTCGGGCAAGGTCCGCGACCTCTACGCGGTCTCCCACGACCGGATGCTCATGGTCGCCTCCGACCGCATCTCGGTCTTTGATGTCGTCCTCCCCGACCTCATTCCCGACAAGGGTCGGGTGCTGACCGGCATCTCGAACCACTGGTTCGAGCGCACGGCGCACCTCGTCCCGAACCACGTCATCTCCGCCGACCCCACTGACCTCCCCGAGACCGCGGGGCCCGAGATCGCCGGGCGGGCCATGCTCGTGCGGCGGACCCGACCGGTGCGCCTCGAGTGCATCGCGCGCGGGTACCTCTTCGGGTCGGCGTGGTCCGAGTACTCCGAGCGCGGCACCGTGTGCGGCGCCACCCTGCCCGGAGGGCTGCGCCAGGCCGAGCGTCTCCCCGAGCCGATCTTCACGACCACCACGAAGGCCGAGGCGGGTCACGACGAGCCGCTCACCGACGCCGAGGCCGCGACGCTCGTGGGGGACGAGATCTTCGAGCAGGTCCGCGACGCCACCCTCGCGATCTACGCGTTCGTCGCGGCCGAAGCGGCCACGGCCAGTGTGATCCTGGCCGATACCAAGCTCGAGTTCGGCACCATCGACGACGACCTCCTCGTCATCGACGAGATGTGCACCCCCGACTCGTCGAGGTACTGGCCGGCCGACCGCTACGAGGTGGGGACCTCGCCGCCGTCGTTCGACAAGCAGTTCGTCCGGGACCACTACCTCGGTCTCGGCTGGGACCAGCGCCCTCCGGCCCCGGCGCTCCCGCCGGCGGTGATCGACGGCACCCGCGCGCGCTACGTCGAGGCCTACGAGCTCCTGACCGGCATGAGCTTCGACGGCTGGTACGCGCCCGCCTCGCGCGGCTGACGGCCCGACAGTCGGTACGATCCGGTCGTGAAGTTCGAAGCGCAGGTCGAGGTCACGCACCTCCCCGGGGTCCTCGACCCCCAGGGCACCACGGTCGAGCGGGCGCTGCCGGCCCTCGGGTTCACCAACGTCTCGCACGTGAGGATCGGCAAGTCGATCCGCCTGGTGGTCGACGCCCCCGACGCCGAGGCGGCCCGCTCCCAGGTCGAGGAGATGTGCAACCGGATCCTCGCCAACCCGGTGATCGAGGCGTTCACCGTCACGGTCCACGCGCCGGAGCGCTGAGCGTGGCGGCGCGCGTCGGGGTCGTGGTCTTCCCCGGCACCAACTGCGAGCACGACGCCGTCTGGGCGGTCGAGCACCTCGGGGGAGAGGCCGACCTCGTCTGGCACGGTGCCACCGACCTCGCCGGCTTCGACGCCGTCGTGGTGCCGGGCGGCTTCGCCCACGGCGACTATCTCCGTACGGGCGCCATCGCCCGCTTCTCGACCGTGATGGGGGTGGTGGGGGGTTTCGCCGCCGCCGGTGGCCCGGTCGTGGGGATCTGTAACGGCTTCCAGATCCTCACCGAGGCCGGACTGCTCCCAGGCGCGCTCCAGAAGAACGCCGGGCTGAAGTTCCGCTGCGAGACCGTGGTGTGCCGGGTCGCGACGGGTCGCTCTTCGCTGACTCGGGGCGTGGAGGTCGGTACCGACCTGGCGCTGCCGATCAATCACTTCGAGGGCAATTACACGTGTAGCCCCGAGACGCTGGCGCGCCTCCACGATCTCGACCAGGTGGTGCTGCGCTACGTCGTGAACCCCAACGGCAGCGTCGACGACATCGCGGGTGTGTGCAACGAGGCGGGCAACGTGGTGGGCCTCATGCCCCACCCCGAGCGCGCCGCTGAGGCGATCCTGGGTTCCGCCGACGGGGCGGTGCTGCTGCGGGCCCTCCTCGGAGCGGCCTCGGTCGCCGCCTGAGTTCCGCCCGGGAGCGCCGGGGCGTCAGGCGCTGGTCCGACCGACGCCCGCCTTCTTGAGCACGTCGGCGCCCACGCCCAACTCGCGCCACGACGCGTAATCGATCCCTTTGCGTTCGCTGTAGGACCGGGCCACCTTCACGAAGTCCGACTCGAGCTTCGCCAGGTCGACGGTCGTGTCGATCTGACCGAACTCGGCCTCGAGGTCGCGGCGCTCCTGGACGAGTTGGAGCCGCTGGAGCGACGATGCGTTGACGAGTTCCTTGTCGATGGCGGCGAGCCGCTTCTTGATCGACTCGGCGGTGCGCCGCCGACCGCGCTTCGGACGCTGCTGGTCGAGCGCGTCGAGGTACTCCTTGACCGCGCGCCCTTCGGCGCGTCCCTCGGCGAGGGCCTTCTTGTGTTCGGCGGTCATCTTCTTCGGCGGCATGGAGCATCCTTTCGGAGTTCTCGGGCGCGATCCCGATTCATTTTGGGCGAAGAGCGCAACCCGTGCGTGCATTCAGGGCAAATCGCTGTTTCAGAACATCGGAAATCGCCACATTACCCGGAATCCATTTACCCAAATCACGGGCCGATAGCATCCGCACCGTGGCCGAAGAACCGCTCCACCGCCAGCTCGGGCTCACCGACGCCGAGCTCTCCGACATCGTCGCCCTCCTGGGCCGGGACCCCTCCGATCTCGAGTTGGCGATGTACGCGGTGATGTGGTCGGAACACTGCTCCTACAAGTCGTCGAAGGTCCATCTCCGCCGGTTCCCCACCGAAGCGCCCTGGGTGCTGGTCGGTCCGGGAGAGGGTGCCGGGGTGATCGACGTGGGCGACGGGCTGGCCGTGGCCCTGCGGATCGAGAGCCACAACCACCCGTCGGCGGTGGAGCCGGCCCAGGGGGCGGCCACGGGCGTCGGTGGCATCATCCGCGACGTCTTCTCGATGGGCGCCCGCCCGATCGCCCTGCTCGACCCCTTGCGCTTCGGCTCCCTCGACGACGCCCGGACCCGGTTCCTGTTCGAGGGCGTGGTGTCGGGGATCAGCGGATATGGCAATGCCGTGGGCGTGCCGACCGTCGGCGGCGAGGTCGTCTTCGACGACTGCTACCGGGAGAATCCGCTGGTCAACGTGATGTGCATCGGCGTGCTCCCGCAGGAGCGCCTCGTGCTGGCACGCGCCGAGGGGGAGGGCAACCTGGCGATCCTGCTGGGGTCGGCCACCGGGCGCGACGGCATCGGCGGCGCCAGCGTGCTCGCCTCCGCGGGCTTCGAGGAGGGCTCCGAGGCCAAGCGGCCGTCGGTGCAGGTCGGCGACCCCTACGAGGAGAAACGCTGCATCGAGGCCTGCCTCGAACTGCTCGACGCCGGCCTCGCCGTCGGGGTCCAGGACCTCGGCGCGGCCGGTCTTTCCTGCGCCGCGTCCGAGACGGCGGCGGCCGCCGGCAACGGCATGGACGTCGACCTCTCGCGGGTGCACCTGCGCGAGCCCGGGATGAACCCGGTGGAGATCATGACCTCGGAGAGCCAGGAGCGGATGCTGGCCATCGTGCTGCCCGAGCACGCCGAGGCGGTGCTGGCGCTCTGCCGACGCTGGGAGATCACCGCCAACGTGGTGGGGCGGGTCACCGGCACGGGTCGCTTCCGGGTGCTCGAGACCCTCTTCGACCGCGAGGGCGAAATCCTCGCCGACGTTCCGTGCGGCAGCCTCGGTGACGGCCCGGTCTACGAGCGTCCCTTGGCCCGTCCTGCCGACCACGACGCCCTCCAGGCTGCCGATCCGGCTCCGGCCCTGCTGGGTCGGTTCCCCGACGGCTCCGACCTGGGGGACGAGTTGCTGGCGTTGCTCTCGACCCCGACGATCGCCGACAAGTCGTGGGTGTGGCACCAGTACGACCATCAACTCTTCCTCAACACTGTGGTGGCCCCCGGTGCCGACGCGTCCGTGCTGCGGCTCAAGGGAACCCGACGGGCGCTGGCCGTCTCCACCGACGGCAAGGCACGGTTCTGCCGCCTCGATCCCGCCACCGGTGCCGCACTGGTCGTGCTCGAAGCGGCCCGCAACGTGGCGTGTGCGGGAGCGGTGCCCCGTGCGCTCGTCAACTGCATGAACTTCGGGAACCCGGAGCACCCCGAGGTGATGTGGCAGTTCTCCGAGGCGATCGACGGCATGAGCGCCGCATGCACCGCCCTCGACCTCCCGGTGGTCGGTGGCAACGTGTCGTTCTACAACGAGTCGCGTGGTCGCGACATCGATCCCACCCCTGTGGTCGGGGTGGTCGGTCTGATCGACGAACTCACCGACCCGCCGCCGGTGGTGTGCACCGCACCCGGCGAGCACCTGCTCCTGCTCGGCCCCGCGACGGCCGTGGAGTTCGGGGGGTCGGAGTGGGCCTTCACCGTGCACGGCCTCGACGGCGGTCGCCCGCCCGCCGCCGACCTCGAGGCCGCCCGGGCCGTGCACGAGGTGGTGCGCTCGCTGGTCGTCGACCGGGCGGTGGCCGGGGTCCACGACTGTGCCGACGGGGGCCTGGCGGTGGCGTTGGCCGAGCTCGCCTTCGGGGGCGCCACCGGCTTCACCGTGGCCGTGGAGCCCGGGATTCCGGCGGCCGCTTGGTGCTTCGCCGAGAGCGCCTCGCGGGTGGTGGTCTCGGTGCACCCCGACCGGGTCGCCGACGTCGTCGGGCGGGCCGGGTCCGCCGGAGTGCGGGCCGTGGACCTCGGAGTGGCCGGCGGCGACCGCCTGGTGGCCACCGGGGCCTTCGACGTCGGACTGGCCGAGGCCCTCGCCACCTGGCGCGACGCCATCCCCGGGCTCGTCGAGGCCGACGTCCACGTCTGACCCGGTCGACCCGGTCGACCCGGTCGCCGGCTCCGGACCGGCCCCGGGGGCCCGCCACGGCAACGTGAGTGGGGTCGGGTCGCCCTGCGCCAGTAGGTTCACGGGTCGGAGCCGTCGGTCCGGAGTCTCGAACCGGCCACGCGGAGTGGGGCTTCCCGTCGCCACGGCGACACGACATCGCCTTCGGGGGCCGTGGTCTCGGCCACGGCTCCCGCGATGTCCTTCCGGCGTGGGATACTGGTCACGATGGATCCCGCCGCACCGAAGGGTCTGGCGCACGCCTGTGGCGTGTTCGGCGTCTACGCGTCGAACCAGCCGGTTGCGCAGCTCGCCTACCTCGGCCTCTACGCGTTGCAGCACCGCGGGCAGGAGTCGGCCGGAATCGCGGTGAGCGACGGGCAGACGATCACGGTCGTCAAGGACATGGGCCTCGTCACGCAGGTCTTCGACGAGCGGACCCTCGCCCCGCTCGAGGGGCACCTGGCGATCGGCCACAACCGCTACTCGACCACCGGCGCCAGCACGTGGCGCAACGCGCAGCCGATCTACCGCTCGGTCGGTGAAGCGGGCTTCGCGCTCGGGCACAACGGCAACCTCACCAATACCGCCGACCTCGCGGCGCGCCTCGGCATGCTCCCGGGAATCCTGACCGAGCCCACCCGCGGTCTCGACTCCACCACCGACTCCGCGCTCGTCGCCGAGCTCGTCGCGGCGGAGTACGGCGCCGATCCGCGTTCTGACGGTCGCGACCTCGAGGTCGCACTGGAGAAGGTGCTCCCGCACCTCCAGGGAGGTTTCTCGTTCGTCCTCATGGACGACGCCCACCTGATTGGCGCCCGCGACCCACACGGCTTCTGGCCGCTGGCCCTCGGTCGCATCGAGGGGGGCTGGGTGCTCGCGAGCGAGACCGCAGCCCTCGACATCGTCGGTGCCCACTACCTCCGCGACATCGAGCCGGGCGAGATGATCGTGATCGACGCGACGGGCATCCGTGAGCGACGCTTCGCACCACCCGAGCCCAAGCTCTGCCTGTTCGAGTTCGTCTACTTCGCCCGTCCCGACACCTACCTCTACGGCAAGAGCGTGCACGCGGCACGTCAGCGCATGGGTGAGGAGTTGGCTCGCCAGGCGCCGGTCGAGGCCGACATGGTGATGCCCGTGCCCGAGTCCGGGATCCCGGCGGCCCAGGGCTTCGCGCGCGAGTCGGGAATCCCCTACGGCGACGGCCTGGTCAAGAACCGTTACGTCGGCCGCACCTTCATCCAGCCCAACCCACAGATGCGGGCGGGCGGGGTGCGGATCAAGCTCAACCCGTTGCCCGAGAACATCCGGGGCAAGCGGTTGGTGGTGGTCGACGACTCCATCGTCCGGGGAACCACCACCAAGCAGGTCGTGGCCATGCTGCGCGAAGCCGGGGCGGCGGAGATCCACTTCCGCGTCTCCTCGCCGCCCTATAAGTGGCCGTGCAACTACGGCATGGACACCGGCCGTCGCTCCGAGCTGCTCGCCGCTGACCTCTCGGTGGGTGAGATCAAGGACTTCCTCAACGTCGACTCCCTGGCCTACCTGGAGATCGACCGCCTGACCGCCGCCACGGACGCGCCCTCCGAGGCGTTTTGCACCGCGTGCCTGACCGGCGTGTACCCCGTGCCCGTCGCCGACCCCGACTCGAAGGACGTGCTCGAGGCGTCCTCCCCGACTCCCACCCCGCGCTCCGCC
>JBAXBB010000029.1:0-28508 GCA_037142235.1 Actinomycetes bacterium | reverse complement strand
CGTGAGCGAGACCCCGTCGAGGATCCGCACCGCACCAGTGGTGCGCCCCCGGCCGATCGCCAGGTCGACCTCGAGGTCGCGGACCTCCAGCACCGGGTTCATGCGCCACCGTGGGGATCGAGGGCGTCACGCAGGCCATCCCCGATCAGGTTGACCGCCAGCACCAGCACGAACAGCACCAGGCCCGGGTAGAGGATCAGGTAGGCCAGGCTCGTCCCCACGGTGTCCTCGGCGTCGGAGATCATCTGGCCGAGCGAGACCGCCGGCGGCTGGATCCCCGCTCCCAGGAACGACAGCACCGCCTCGTCGAGGATCGCGAAGCCCACCATCAAGGTGGCGAACACGACGATCGGCCCCACCACATTGGGGAGCAAGTGGGTGCGGACGATCCGCCAACCGCTCGAGCCGGCCGCCCTCGCCGCCTCCACGAAGTCGCGCTCGCGCAACGCCAGGAACTCGCCCCGGACGATCCGGGCCATGGGCATCCACCCGAGCGCCGCCAGGATCAGGACCATGCCGGGGACCCCGGTCGCGGGTGGCAGGTCGAACAGGCCGAAGAACGTGGGGCTGGGGTTGCTCGCCACGATCAGGAGCACCACCAGCGACGGCACCACCAAGAACAGGTCGGTGAACCGCATCAGGAGGCTGTCGACCCAGCCGCGTCGCCAGCCGGCCCAGGCGCCCACCGCCACCCCGATCACCACGGAGACCAGCGCAACCCCGAACCCCACCAGCCGCGACACGCGCAGGCCGAAGAGCACCCGGGTGAACTGGTCACGACCGAGCTTGTCGGTGCCCATCAGGTGCGACCACGACGGCGCCTCCCGAGCCTGGGCGAGGGTGGTCCGGTCGAGCGCGGGCCGCGGGGAGTAGGGCGTCAGGAGTGGCGCGGCGACCGCGGCCACCACGACGAGCCCGAGCAGGACGGCACCGATCATGGCGGCGCGCCGCGACCGGAAGCGACGCCAGACGGTCGTGGGCCCGCGGACCGCCGTCGTCATGCCAGCCGGACCCGGGGATCCAGGGCCGCATACGCGACGTCGGCGATCAAGTTGAACACGATGACCGCCGCACCCACCACCAGGGTCCACGGCAGCAACACGGCGGTGTCACCGTCGCGGAGGGCGTTCAGCAGGAGCGTCCCCATCCCCGGGCGCGAGAACACCCGCTCGGTCACCACGACGCCGCCGACCAACGCGCCGGCGTCGATCGCCACCACCGTGATCAACGCGGTCAGCGAACCCCGCAGGCCGTGCTTCCACACGACCCGCCGCTCGGTCAGCCCCTTCGCCCGCGCCGTCCGGATGTGGTCCCCGTGGAGCTCGTCGAGGAGGGCCGAGCGTTGGTAGCGGCTCCAGCCTGCGACGAGTTGCACCGACAGCACCAGCACCGGCAACGCCAGCTCACGGAAGTACCCGGCCGGGCCGCCCGAGAGCGGGTCGGGGATGGAGTACAGCAGGGGCGATCGGGCCCCGAGCCAGCGCTGGAGGTCGTAGGTGAACACCTGGATCGCCAGGAGCCCCAACCAGAAACTCGGCACGGCGATACCGGCGAACGCGAGGGTGGTGAAGGTGTGGTCGCGGACCGAACCGGGCCGCCGGGCCGAGGCGACCCCCACGGCGACCGCGGCCACGACCGAGACGAGCAGGGCCCAGCCCACCAGCTGTCCGGTCTCGCCGAGGGCCTGCCCGATCGACTCGAGCACCGACCGGTCGGAGCGCAGGCCGGTCCCCCACCGGCCGGTCGCGAAGTGCCACATCTCGTCGCCGTACTGCACGGGAAGCGGCCGGTCCAGGCCGAGGTCGGCCCGGGTCCGGACCAGACAACCGGGGTCGCGAGAGGCGCCGCAGCGGAGCCGGGCGGGGTCCGCACCGAACTCCCGAACCAGCAGGAAGATGAGCACCGACGCCAGCAGGAGGACCGGGATCGAGACGAGCGCGCGGCGGCCGAGGTACTTCCACATGGACGGCGTGATTGTCGCGCCTTCACCGCCCCCGGGCTACTTCAAGGTCCAGAGTTCCAGGTTCCAGAAGGGGCCCATGACGGAGTTGTCCTCGAGTGGCCCGGAGATGCGCTGGCCGTCCCAGACCAGGATGTCGGGCTGCTGGAACAGCGGGATGGAGACGGCTTCGTCGGCGAGGACCTGCTGGCCCTGGAGCACGGCCTGGATCCGGGCCACCGGGTCGATCTCCCGGTCGACCGCCCCCCAGACGGCGTCGACGGCGGCGCTGCGGGTCCGGGTCAAGTTCTGACCCACGAACCCGTTGGCCTTGGTCGGGATGTTCACCGAACAGAAGAGCGCGCAGAGTCCCGGATCCGGCGTCCCGGTCGAGGTGTACAGGGCCACCGTGAAGGTCCCCTGGGGGAGCGCCTTGCCGAAGAGCAGGTCCGGGCTGGCGAACGTGGTCACGAGGTCGAACCCGGCGGCGCGGAGTTGGCTCTGCCACACCTGCAGCAGGAGTTCGCGGTTCTTGTTTCCCGCCGTGGTGCTGGCCTCGATCGTGGCCTTCTGACCGTTTCTCACCCAGAGCCCGTCGGCGCCCTTCGTCCAGCCCGCTCCCTTCATCAACGTGTCGACCTTGCCCGGGTTCGCCGTATACCGGTCGAAGGCCGGCGAGTAGTACTCCGGGAAGGTCGGGACGAGGAAGCTCTGCAGCACCCGCCCTTGGCGGACCGACGGCTTCGAGATCTGGTCGACCAGGGCCTGGCGGTCGGTGGCGTACAGGAGCGCCTGGCGGACGGCGAGATCGTCGAGCGGGGCCTTCGACTCGTTGAGCCACAGGCCCTCGTAGGAGGTCCCGAACCCGATCTTGGTCTGGAGTCCCGCCTGCTCGAACTGGTCGAGGATCCCGGTCTGGGGCAGGGGGAAGGCGGCCAGGACCTGGCGGGTCTTCATCGCCTGCGTGGCGGCGGCGCTGTCGGGGATGAACTGGAACACGACCTTGCCGATGCTGGGCTTGGTCCTCCACCACCGAGGGTTGGGGACCAGCGTGAGGGTCTTGCCCTTGACCCAGCCCTTCTTCCCGCCGTCGAGCTTCCACGGACCGCCCGAGAACGAGTACCCGTCCTTCATGGCGGCGTGCCGGTCCTTGCCGGCGAGGAGGTGGCTCGGGAGCACGTAGTAGAAGCCCGAGAACAGGTCACGCCAGGGGGCGAACGGCTCGGAGAACGTCACCACCGCCGTCGCCGGGTCCGACGTGTCGATGCTGGCGATCTTGTCGTAGCCGGTCTTGTCGTAGATGTCCTGGCCGGTGACGATCTGCTGCCACGTGTACGCGAAGTCGGCCGCGGTCATGGCGACTCCGTCGCTCCAGACCGCCGCCGGATCGATCCGGTAGGTGATGCGCAGCGGCGGGCCGTTGTCGACGGTGGGCTCGCCGGCCAACATCGGACCGGGGACGAACTCCCCCGCCGCCGTCACCTGGAAGGCCTGCGGCATGGTCTCGACGCCGAGCGACCAGGAACCCCAGGACAGTCCTGCGCACGACGAGATCCAGTCGGCGCAGTAGAGCTCCTCCGACGCGGCGAGCCGGAGCGTGCCGGACGCTGCGGCACTGCCCCGCGGCGCCCCGTGCGCTGCGGCGTTGGCCGCTGGGACCGCCAGCGCCCCCAGCACCGCAACGACCGCGACGGTGCTCAGGAAGCGGACGAAGGAGCGGAACACGCGGGGAGCCCGGTGGCGCTCAGGGTGCGACGTGGAGCGCCAGGATCACACTGGAGAAGACGAAGACGACCGCCGCCACCACCGTGATCCGGTCGAGGTTGCGCTCCACCACCGTGGACCCCGCCATCGATCCACCGAGCTGGCCGCCACCGAACATGTCGGAGAGACCCCCGCCCCGACCCGAGTGGAGCAGGATCAAGAAGATCAGAACGAACGCTGAGGCGATATCGATGATCGTGAGGATGGTCGTCAGCACGCCGGGGATGATACCCGCTGAGCGCCCCGTCGGACCCGGCGCCGAGGCGGCCTCAGGACCCGAACTTGACGATCCGGGCGAAGTCCTCCGGGTCGAGCGAGGCGCCCCCGACCAGGGCCCCATCGATCTCCGGCTTGGCCATGAGGTCGGCGATGTTCTCCGGCTTCACGCTGCCGCCGTACTGGATCCGGATCGCGTCGGCGATCGTGCCGTAGAGGCCCCGCAGGACCTCCCGGATGTGCCCGATCGTGTTGTTGGCGTCGTCGGGGGTCGCGTTATGGCCCGTGCCGATCGCCCAGATCGGCTCGTAGGCGACGACGCACGTCTCGGCCGCGGAGCCCTTGATCCCGTCGAAGGCGGTCCGGATCTGGAGGTCGACCTTCGACTGCGTGCCGCCGGCCTCGCGCTCCTCGAGGGTTTCGCCCACGCAGACGATCGGCCGCATCCCGTGGGCGAGCACCGCCTGCACCTTCTGGTTCACGAAGGCGTCGGTCTCCCCGAAGATCTGGCGCCGTTCGCTGTGGCCCACGATCACGTAGTCGACGTTGAGCTTGGCCAGCATCACCGGGCTGACCTCGCCCGTGAAGGCACCCTTCTCCTCCGGGTGGACGTTCTGCGCCCCCAGGGCGTAGTCGAGCTTGTCGGCCTCGATCAGAGTCTGGAGTGTCCGCAGATCCGTGAAGGGCGGCGCGATCACGACGTCGATGGTGTCGAAGTCGAGCTCCTCGAGCAGGTACGAGAGCTTCTGGACGTACTGGATCGAGATCAGGTGGTCGTGATGCATCTTCCAGTTGGCGGCGATGATCGGACGCCTCGGCACTCGGGACTCCTCGGGGTTTGGGTGGTGCGCAATGGGACGGTGGGTTCGGTCAGGAGCGGGCGTTCGGGGCTCCGCGCAGCGCCTCGAGGCCGGGCAGGTCACCCTGCTCGATCAACTCGAGCGACGCCCCGCCGCCCGTGCTGACGTGGTCGACCCGATCGGCCAGGCCGAACTGGCGCACGGCAGCGGCGCTGTCGCCGCCCCCCACGACCGTGAAGCCCCGACACGCCGCCACCGCCTCGGCGACCCGAACGGTGCCGGCGGCGAAGGGCTCCATCTCGAACACGCCCATCGGGCCGTTCCAGAGGACGGTCGCGGCGCCTTCCACGACCGAGGCGTAGTCGGCGGCCGTCGCCGGTCCGACGTCGAGCCCCTTCCAGCCGTCGGGCATGTCGTCCGCAGCCACGAGCCGGGTCTCGGCGTCGGGATCGAGGTCGCGGGCCACCACCACGTCGGTGGGGATACGGACACGACCGGTCTCGAGCAGGCGTCGACAGGCGTCGACCATCTCGGGCTCCACCAGCGAGTCTCCGACCGAACGGCCTTGGGCCAGGAAGAAGGTGAAGGCCATCGCGCCACCGACGAGCACGGTGTCGCAGCGGTCGAGCAGGGCGTCGATGACGCCGAGCTTGTCGCTCACCTTCGACCCACCGAGCACGGCCACGAACGGTCGCGCCGGATCCACCAGCAGACGACCGAGCACCTCCACCTCGCGAGCCAACAGACGGCCCGCCGCGCTCTGGACGACCTTCGGCGGTCCGACGATGCTGGCGTGCGCCCGGTGGGACGCCCCGAAGGCGTCGTTCACGTACGCGTCGACGCCGGCCACGAGCCCTGCGGCAAAGACCGGATCGTTGGCCTCCTCCCCCGCGTCGAACCGGAGGTTCTCGAGCATCACGACCTCGCCGGACGCCGCTGCCGCCAGCACGCGTTCGACCTCCGGCCCGGTGACCCCCGGGGCCAGGGGCACCGTGGCGCCGAGCAGGCCGGCCAGGTGGTCGGCGACCGGGGCCAGCGAGTACTTCGCGTCGGGCGCGCCCTTCGGCCGCCCGAAGTGGCTCGCCAGCACCACGACCGCCCCTTGCTCACGGAGGTGGTCGATGGTGGGCAGGGCCGAGACGATCCGGAGATCGTCCTCGATCACCCCGTCGCGGACGGGCACGTTGAAGTCGACCCGGACCAGCACGCGTCGGCCCGGGGCGAGCGACAGATCCTCCAGGACCGGGACGTCCACGGTCGGATCAGCCGCCGATGAACGTGACGAGGTCGACCAGGCGGTTGGAGTAACCCCACTCGTTGTCGTACCAACCGAGCACCTTCACCAGGTTGGCGTTGGCCATGGTGTCGGGGGCGGAGTAGACGCACGACGCCGGATTGCCGACGATGTCGGCCGACACCAATTGCTCCTCGCTGTACACGAGGACCTGACGGAAGGCCGGGTCGGCGGCGGCGGCGGCGAACGCGGCGTTCAGGTCTTCGACGCTCGGCGACTTCGTGAGCACGGCCGAGAGGTCGGTGATCGAGCCGGTGGGGGTCGGAACCCGCAGCGCGGTGCCGTCGAGCTTCCCCTTGAGCTCGGGGAGGACCAGCCCGATGGCCCGGGCGGCACCGGTGCTGCTCGGGATGATCGACAGCGCTGCCGCCCGCATCCGTCGGAGGTCGGGCTTGCCCGAGCGCGTGACCTGCGCCATGTCCTGGAGCGACTGATCGGAGGTGTAGGCGTGCACGGTGGTCATCAGCCCGCGCTCGATCCCGAACTGCTCGTTGAGCACCTTCGCCATCGGGGCGAGGCAGTTCGTGGTGCACGAGGCGTTCGAGATGACGGTGTGCGCCTTGGGGTCGAACACCGAGTCGTTGACCCCCATGCAGATGGTGGCATCGGCGTCGTTGCTCGGTGCCGAGATGACCACTCGCTGGGCCCCGCCCTTCAGGTGGCCGGCCGCAGCGTCACGGCCGGTGAAGCGGCCCGTGGACTCGATCACGACGTCCACGCCGTGCGCGCCCCACGGAATCTCGCTCGGGTCCATCACCGCGAGCTGCTGGATCTCGCGGCCATCGATCGTGAACCCGTGGTCGGTCGCCGCCACCGGGTTGCTGAGGCGACCGCCGACGGAGTCGTGTCCGAGCAGGAACGCCATCGTCTCTCGATCACCCATCGGATCGTTGACGGCGACGAGCTCGACGCCGGCGCTCGCGCCGCGTGCGAGCATCGCCCGCGTGAACGAACGGCCGATGCGACCGAAACCGTTGATACCGACTCGGATCATGACTACTCCCACTCAGAGGCTCTGACGGTGCTGGACGTGCTCGAGCGACTACAGCAGGGCAGCGAGCACGGGTGCCAATCTTCGCTCGTCGTGGACCCCGAGTGTGGGATCCGCCACGTCGGCGGCGACCAACTCGCTCCCGAGCGCCCGGATCCGGTCCGGGTCGATCCCCAACCCGCCCGGTTCCGCCGCGAGCAACGTGTCGACCCGGCCTCCGTGGGCCAGGACGGCCGCCAGATGGTCGGCCGCGTCGAGGCTCGCGGTCTCCACATCGGGACACACGTTCCCCACCAGCACCACCCGCCCCGCCGTCCCCTCGAGGGCCTCGCGCAACGCCGGCACCACCAGGACCGCCAGCACACTCGTGAAGAGCGATCCGGGGCCCAGGACCACCTGGTCGGCCGCACGCAGCGCCTCGACCGCATCGGGAACGGCGCGGGCGTCGGGCGGCTCCAGGCCCACGCGGGCGATGCGACCGAGCGCGGTCGCCACCGCCACCTGGCCCACCACCGGGCGACCGTCGACGTCGGCCTCGAGGACCACGCGGTCGACGGTCGACGGGAGCACCCGCCCACAGGCCCCCAGCAGGCGGCCCGCTTCGTCGAGCGCCGCCACGAAGTCCCCGAGCGCCTCGGTGAGGGCGACCAGGACGAGGTTCCCGAGCGCATGGCCGTCGAGGTCCGCCCCTTCGAAACGGTGCTCGAAGGCGTCGGCCCACACGTTACCCTCGGCCGCCAGCGCGACCAGAGCCCGACGGAGATCACCGGGGGGCAGGATGCCGAGTTCGCGGCGCAGCCGTCCCGACGAGCCGCCGTCGTCGGCCACGGTGCCGATGGCGGTGATGGATCCGGCGTAGGTCCGGACCGCGCGCAGCGTCGTGGAGAGTCCGTGGCCACCCCCGATGGCGACGACCTTCGGTCCGAGCGACGAACGATCAGCCACGATCGACGTCGCGGTGGTCGACGCGGGCGATGAAGCCCAGGTCCCGCAGGGTCAGGGCCACTTCGTCGGCCATCACCACGCTCCGGTGCCGACCACCCGTGCACCCGACGGCGATCGACAGGTACGACTTCCCCTCGCGCACGTAGGCGGGCAGCAGCAGAGCAAAGAGCCGCTGGAGTTCGCCGAGGAACGCCGTGGCCTCGTCCTGGGCGAGGACGTAGTCGCGCACCGGCTGGTCGCGGCCGGTCAGGTCCCGCAGGCCGTCGATCCAGTGCGGATTCGGGAGGAACCGACAGTCGAACATCAGGTCCACGTCGATCGGCACCCCGTGCTTGTACCCGAACGACACGACGTTGACCTGCATGCCGCTCGCGCCGGGCGCCTCGCCTTCGAACAGCTCATGGAGCCGGTCGCGCAAGGCGTGCACGTGGAGGTTCGAGGTGTCGACCACGAGGTCGGCCTGACCCTTGAGTCCCTCGAGGCGACGGCGCTCGGTCGTGATGCCGTCGAGCACCCGTTCGCTATCACCGAGGGGATGGGGCCGCCGGGTCTCCTCGAAGCGCCGGACGAGCACGGCGTCGGTGGCGTCGACGAATACCACCCGGGTATGCACCCCCCGACCGCGGAGGTCCTCGATCGCCGCCTCGAGGTCGTGCATGAATGCCCCGGAACGGACGTCGACGACGGCCACGAAGCGCCGGACCTCCTTGCGACCCTCGGCCAGCTCCACCACCTTCGGAATGAGCGCCGGCGGCAGGTTGTCGATCACGAAGAAGCCGAGGTCCTCCAGCACGTCGGCCGCGGTGGACCGCCCCGCGCCCGACATGCCGGTGAGGATCGTGACGTCGAGTCCGGTCATGGGGCCTCCGGGGAGTGGAGTCGGGTGAACACCGCCCGGGCCACGGTATCGGGGAGCCACGCCAGCGCCACCAGGTCGGCCTCGGAACAGGCCCGCAGAGCCTTGACCGACCCCAACTCCTTGAGCAGGCGGTTGCGACGTGCCGGACCGAGTCCGGGGACCTCGTCGAGGATCGAGGCGGTCGACCGCCGGCCCCGCAGCTGGCGGTGGTAGGTGATGGCGAAACGGTGCGCCTCGTCACGGACTTGCTGCAGGAGGTGGAGGGCGGCGGAGTCACGAGGGATCCGGATCGGCTCGGGATCCCCGGGCCGGTAGACCTCCTCGAACTTCTTGGCGAGCGAGGCGACCGCGATGTCTTCGAGGCCGAGCTCCTCGAGCACCCGCACCGCGACGCCCAACTGCCCCTTGCCGCCGTCGATCAGCAGGAGGTTCGGGGGGTAGGCGAACCGGCGGCCGGCCTTCGCCCCCTCCTCCCGCTCGTCGAGGTAGCGCCGGAACCGACGGCCCAGCACCTCCTCCATCGCCGCGAAGTCGTCCTGACCGTCTTGGTGGCGGACCTTGAACCGGCGGTAGTCGGAGCGTTTGGGCAGTCCGTCCTCCATCACCACCATGGAGCCCACGATCTCGGTCCCCTGGAGGTTGGAGATGTCGAAGCACTCGATCCGCAGCGGCGCCTCGGCGAGGTCCAGCGCCTCTTGCAGCGCGGTCAGGGCCCGGGCCCGGGCGTTGTGGTCGGAGGCCCGGCGCAGCTTGTGCTGGACGAAGGCCTCCTGCGCGTTGTGGGTGACAGTCGCCAGCAACTCCCGCTTGGCGCCACGCTGCGGGGCGCGCACCGTGACCCGGGCTCCCCGCAACTCGCCGAGGAACGCCTCGTAGAGATCCACGTCGACGGGCGCGACGGGCACCAGCACCTCACGCGGGACGTCGTCGGCGGAGGATCCCCCGTAGAGCTGCTCCAGGACCTTGCCCACCAGTTCGGGCGGGTCGACGTCCTCGACCTTGTCGACGACGAGGCTGCGCCGCCCCATCACCCGCCCGCGGCGGACGTGGAAGACCTGGACCGACGCCTCGATCTCGTCCTCCACGAGGCCGACGACGTCGAAATCCTCTTCCTTCTCGGCCACCATCTGCTGGCGCTCCACGGCCTTGCGGACGCTCACGACCTGGTCGCGCAGGCGCGCCGCCTTCTCGAACTCGAGCGCCTCCGAGGCCGCGAGCATCTCCTGCTCGAGCCGGTCGAGCACGGGGGCCTGGTCGCCGTCGAGGAAGGCCAGCATCTCGGTGACGAGGGTGTCGTACTCGGGCTTCGACACCTGGTCCACACACGGTCCCGCGCACTTCTCGATGTGGGCGTAGAGGCAGGGCCGCCCGAGCCGACGGTGGCGCTCGAACTTCGCCGGCGTGCAGGTGCGGATCGGGAAGGTGCGCAGGAGCAGGTCGAGGGTCTCGCGGATGGCGTAGGCGTGGACGTAGGGCCCGAAGTAGCGCACCCCCTTGCGCTTCGCTCCCCGAGTCACCATGGCCCGCGGCCACTCCTCGTCGACCGTGACGGCCAGGAACGGGTACGACTTGTCATCGCGGTAGCGGATGTTGAAGCGGGGACGGTGGGCCTTGATCAGGTTGTACTCGAGGAACAACGCCTCGACCTCGTTGCGGACCTCGATCCACTCCACCGACTCGGCCGTCGCCACCATCTGGCGGGTCCGGAACGGGAGCGAGGCCGGGGGGGCGAAATAGCTGGCCAGGCGGCTCCGCAGGCTCTTGGCCTTGCCGACGTAGATCACCCGACCGTGGCCGTCGAGGAACTGGTACGAACCCGGGGCGTCGGGGACCGAGCCGGGAGCGGGCCGTTGCATCCGCCCATTGTCGCCGCTCGGTGCGGTTCGGGTTACGCTGTGGGGAGGCCGGCCTGGTAATCCGGTCAGAATCGAGGACCCGGGGCCGACAACCCCGCGGTGGGCGACCAGGCTGTCCCCGCCGGCCATCACCGGGCCCTCCCCGCAGGGGAAGTCTTCACATGCTGAGACTCCAGGCCCAGTTGCCGGACCGCTACACCCTCGCGTCGCCGGCCGAGCTCGAGGCGATGATCCGAGACGCCAAGGACTCCCTCGGCGACCGCCTCCTCGTCCTCGGACACCACTACCAGCGGTCGGAGGTGATCCGTTGGGCCGACATGCGCGGGGATTCCTACAAACTCGCCCGCTTCGCGGCCGACAACGACCAGGCCACCGACATCGTGTTCTGTGGCGTGCACTTCATGGCCGAATCGGCCGACGTCCTCACCGGCCCCCACCAGCGCGTGATCCTCCCCGACCTCAACGCCGGCTGCTCGATGGCCGACATGGCCGACCTCGAGCAGGTCGAGGAGTGTTGGGACGCGCTCGCCGCCGTCACCGACGTGGAGCGGATCGTGCCCATCACCTACATGAACTCGTCGGCGGCCCTGAAGGCGTTCGTCGGGCGCCACAATGGCGCCGTGTGCACGTCGTCGAACGCCCGGGGCGTGCTGGAGTGGGCGTTCTCGCGCGGCGAGGGCACCAAGGTCCTGTTCTTCCCCGACCAGCACCTCGGCCGGAACACCGGCATCGACATGGGCTACACCGAGGGCGACATGGAGGTGTGGAACCCCCACTTGGAGCAGGGCGGCCTCACCGACGACGCCATCGGGCAGGCCACGTTCCTGCTCTGGCGGGGGTGGTGCTCGGTGCACCAGCGCTTCTCGCCCCAGCACGTCGCCGACTTCCGTGCGCTCCACCCGGACGGCGAGGTCGTGGTCCATCCCGAGTGCCGCCACGAGGTCGTCGCCCTGGCCGACAAGGTCGGCTCGACCGAGCGGATCCTCGAGTGGGCGCACGCCGCCCCCGACGGCGCGGTGCTCGGCATCGGCACCGAGATCCACATGGTCCAGCGACTCGCGTCCGATCTGCCCGGCAAGACAATCGTGTCGCTCGACCCGCTGATCTGCCCGTGCGCCACGATGTTCCGGATCGACGAGCCCCACCTCGCCTGGTGCCTGGAGTCGTTGGTCCGGGGCGAGGTGGTCAACCGGATCGAGGTCGACCCCGACACCACGGAGTGGTCCCGGGTAGCGCTGGAGCGGATGCTCGCCATCACCTGAGGCGCCGGAGGGCGCCCCGGATCAGTCGACCTTCCGGGCCCGCAGCACCATCAGGCGCGGGATGGTGGCCGCCGCGGCGTACTCGTCGGCGCGCGCCAGGAATCCCGTCGGCGGCGGCGGCTCGTCCATCCGCTCGAGCAGCAGTCCCCGAGCCGTCATGGTGTTCACGTAGCGGTGCAACGGACGGTGCACGAAGACCAGGTGCACACCGGGCGCGACCTCTTCCAGACTGCGGTCGTCGGGCAGGTAGGGACCGACCCGCCAGTACTGCTCCTCGAGGATGTGGTCGTCGACCCAACCGCTCCCTGGGGTCTGGAGCAGTGGGTGGTTGATGAACATCACGAATCGGCCACCCGGGCGCAGGATCCGCGCGATCTCGCCGATCGCCCCGTCGAGATCCTCGACGTGCTCCATCACCAGGCACGCAGCGACCGCGTCGAAGGTCGCTGGAGCAAACGGGAGGGCCAGGGCCGAACCGCGTGCGTACACGGGTCCACCCGCCCGCTCCCGGGCCACGGCGACCTGCGCGGCCGAGGCGTCGAGCCCCACCACCGTGACACCGGGACCCATGGCGTGCCGGGCCAGTTGCCCCTCACCGCACCCGAGGTCGAGGATCCGTCCGGCTCCGGCGAGGTGCTCGGTGGCGAGCGGCAGGATCTGCTCCACGTACTCGGGATCGGCGCCGTCGGTGAAGTACTGCTGCCACCACCCCGCGTGGGTCTCCCACTCCTCCTGGATCTCCGGCTCGGTCGAGGCCATCTCGAACCGCCCCGTCAGGCCTGCAGGAGCGGCGCGAGGAACCGACCGGTGTGCGAGCCGGCGACAACCGCCACCTGCTCGGGCGTGCCTTCGGCGACGATCCGGCCGCCGCCATCACCACCTTCGGGCCCGAGGTCGACGATCCAGTCGGCCGACTTGATGACGTCGAGGTTGTGCTCGATTACCAGGACCGTGTTCCCGGCATCCACCAAACGTTGCAGGACTCCGAGCAGCCGTCGGACGTCTTCGAAGTGCAGACCGGTCGTGGGCTCGTCGAGGATGTAGATCGTCCGGCCGGTGGAGCGCTTACCCAGTTCGGAGGAGAGCTTGACGCGCTGCGCCTCGCCCCCCGACAGGGTGGGCGCCGGCTGACCGAGCCGCACGTAGCCCAGGCCCACGTCGAAGAGCGTCTGGAGGTGGCGGGCGATCGTCGGCTGGTTCTCGAAGAAGGTCAGCCCCTCCTCGATCGAGAGGTCGAGCACCTCGGCGATGTTCTTCCCCTTGAACGTGATGTCGAGCGTGTCGCGGTTGTAGCGGTCGCCCTTGCACACTTCACACGGCACGTACACGTCGGGGAGGAAGTGCATCTCGATGCGAATCGTGCCGTCGCCGGCGCAGGCCTCACAGCGCCCGCCCTTGACGTTGAACGAGAACCGCCCCGGGAGGTAGCCGCGGACCTTCGCCTCCTGGGTCGCGGCGAACAGCGTGCGGATCTTGTCGAAGACCCCGGTGTAGGTGGCCGGGTTCGACCGGGGCGTTCGACCGATGGGTGACTGGTCGATGTTGATCACCTTGTCGAGGTGCTCGGCCCCTTCGACCGTGCGGTGCCGACCCGGCACGTCCTTGGAGCGGTAGACGCGCTGCATGAGCGCGCGGAACAAGATGTCGTTCACCAGGGTCGACTTCCCGCTCCCGCTCACGCCGGTAACCGCCACGAAGCAGCCGAGGGGGAACGACACGTCGATGCCGGTGAGGTTGTGCTCCCGGGCGTCGCGGACCACCAGCCGGGATTCCCCGGGCGGCCTCCGTTGCCCGGGAAGCGCCACCGATTCCTTGCCCGCCAGGAAGCGGCCCGTGATCGAGTGCTTCGCCTTCAAGACGTCCTTGAGGGTGCCCGACACCACGACCGACCCGCCGTGCTCCCCCGCTCCCGGCCCGATGTCGACGATGTGGTCAGCGACCCGGATCGTCTCCTCGTCGTGCTCGACGACGATGACGGTGTTGCCCAGGTCCCGGAGCCGCAGGAGCGTCTCGATCAGGCGCTCGTTGTCGCGTTGGTGGAGCCCGATCGACGGCTCGTCGAGGACGTAGAGCACCCCGACCAGCCCGCTGCCCACCTGCGAGGCCAATCGGATCCGCTGTGCCTCACCGCCGGCCAGGGTTCCGGAGGATCGGTTGAGGTTGAGGTAGTCGAGCCCGACGTCGAGGAGGAAGCGAAGCCGGTCGTTGACCTCCTTGCAGACTTGCTCGGCGATCATGCGGTCGCGCTCGGAGAGTTCGAGGTCGGCGAGGAACTCCGCCGCCTGGGCGATCGACATGTCGCCGACCTCGTGGATGCTCCGGCCGCTCACCGTAACGGCGAGCGAGGCCGGGCGCAGGCGCGCACCCTCGCAGGCCGGGCACGGCACCTCGCGCATGTAGCCCTCGATCTGCTCGCGGGACCGGTCGCTCTCGGCCTCGGTGTGCCGACGCTCCAGCCACGGCACCACCCCTTCGAACGAGGTGTTGTAGGAGCGCTGCCGTCCG
The DNA here is from genome assembly GCA_037142235.1 of Actinomycetes bacterium. Taxonomy (GTDB): domain Bacteria; phylum Actinomycetota; class Acidimicrobiia; order IMCC26256; family PALSA-555; genus CAIUKV01. Next base: position 14,077 of record JBAXBB010000029.1, on the reverse strand, counting down.
TAGCGGTTCTTGTAGCGGACATGCACCTCGCGCCCACCGGTGCCGTGGAGCACCGCCTGCCGGGCCTTTTTCGCCAGCTTCTTCCAGGGGGTGGTGACGTCGAAGCCGAATTCGTCGGCCACCGAGTCGAGAATGCGGTCGAAGTACCGGCTCCGAAAGCCACCCCACGGCGCCACGGCACCTTCGGACAGGCTCAGTTCGTCGTCGGGCACGACCAGCTCGGGGTCCACCTCGAAGCGGGTTCCCAACCCGTCGCAGCGTTCGCACGCACCGTAGGGCGAGTTGAACGAGAAGTTGCGGGGGGCGAGCTCGTCGAACGACAGGCCGCAGTGGCTGCACGCCAGGTGCTCGGAGAAGGTGAGCGTCTCGGCCTCGTCGTCGACCGGGGTGTCGTCACGCGGCACGATCTCGATCTCGGCGACGCCCTCGGCCAGGCGCAGGGCGGTCTCGAGCGAGTCAGTGAGGCGCCGCTCGATCCCGGCACGCCGGACCAGGCGGTCGACCACGACCTCGATCGTGTGCTGTTCGTAGCGGGCCAGGCGGGTGGCGTCGGAACCGCTCACGAGGTCGGCGAGCTCGTGCAGGTCGCCGTCGATCCGGACTCGGGAGAAGCCCTGGCCGGACAGTTCCTTCAGCAGCCCCTCGTACTCGCCCTTGCGACCCCGGACGACGGGGGCCAGCACCTGGAACCGGGTGCCCTCCTCGAGTTCGAGGATCCGGTCCACGATCTGCTGCGGCGTCTGACGGGTGATCCTCCGGCTGCACGTCGGGCAGTGCGGGATCCCGATGCGCGCGTACAGCAGGCGCAGGTAGTCGTAGACCTCGGTGATCGTCCCGACGGTGGAGCGCGGGTTGCGCGAGGCCGACTTCTGGTCGATGGAGATGGCCGGCGAGAGGCCTTCGATGAAGTCCACGTCGGGCTTGTCCATCTGGCCGAGGAACTGTCGGGCGTACGCCGAGAGCGACTCGACGTAGCGCCGTTGTCCCTCCGCGTAGATGGTGTCGAAGGCCAAAGACGACTTCCCCGAGCCCGACAGGCCGGTGAACACGATCAGGCGGTCGCGCGGCAGATCGAGGTCGACGTCCTTCAGATTGTGCTCACGCGCCCCACGGACGCGAATGGTCTCCGCCATCGGCCGAAGCGTACCGGTGGCGGGGCCGTGGCCCGCCCTCCGCCCGGCCCGCACCGCGACGACGTCCGGCCCGCGGCGCTCAACCGGCAGCGCGAAGTTCCCGCTTGAGCTCGGTGATCTCGTCGCGCAGACGGGCCGCCTCCTCGAAGCGCAGCTCCTTCGCCGATTCGTGCATCTCCTCCTCGAGGGTGAGGATCAGCCGGCCCAACTCCTCGGGGGCCACGCCCACCAGGTCGAAGACGGCCGAACCCCGGGCCTTCGAGCGGCCCCGGGTGCCGGTCGGCCCCGGGGACGGCTCGTCGTCGGCACCCGCGCGGGCCCGCACCATCTCCATGATGTCGGCCACCTTCTTGCGGATGGTCTTGGGCTCGATCCCGTGCAGCGCGTTGTACTCGACTTGGAGCTTGCGCCGCCGGTTCGTCTCCGAGATCGCCCGGCGCATGGAGTCGGTGACCCGGTCGGCGTACATCACCACCTGCCCGTCCACGTTGCGCGCCGCCCGACCGATGGTCTGGACGAGCGACGTCTCGGAGCGCAAGAAGCCCTCCTTGTCGGCGTCGAGGATCGCCACCAACGAGACCTCGGGCAGGTCGAGCCCCTCTCGGAGCAGGTTGATCCCCACCAGCACGTCGTACTCCCCCAGCCGCAACGCGCGGAGCAGGTCCACCCGCTGCAGGGTGTCGACGTCGCTGTGCAGGTAGCGGACCCGGATCCCCAGCTCGAGGAGGTAGTCGGTGAGGTCCTCGGCCATCTTCTTGGTGAGCGTGGTCACGAGCACCCGCTGGTCACGATCCTCGCGGCCCCGGATCTCGGCGACGAGGTCGTCGATCTGGCCCTTGGTCGGCCGGACGACCACCTCGGGGTCGATCAACCCCGTGGGCCGCACGATCTGCTCGACGATCTGGGTCGAGTGTTCGAGTTCGTAGGGACCGGGGGTCGCGGACAGGAAGACCACCTGATCGACCTTGTCGACGAACTCGTCGAAGCGCAGCGGCCGATTGTCCATCGCCGACGGGAGTCGGAAGCCGTGGTCGACCAGGGTCTCCTTGCGCGAGCGGTCGCCGGCGAACTGGCCCCGGAGTTGGGGCACCGTCACGTGCGACTCGTCGAGGACCACGACGAAGTCCTTCGGGAAGTAGTCGAGGAGCGTGTAGGGCATCTCCCCCGGCTGCCGGCCGTCGAGGTGGCGCGAGTAGTTCTCGACCCCGGAGCACACCCCGATCTCACGCAGCATCTCGAGGTCGTAGGTCGTACGCATGCGCAGACGTTGGGCCTCGAGCAACTTGCCCTGGCCCTCGAACACCGCCAACTGCTCGGCGAGTTCCTCTTCGATCCCCACGATCGCGGTTGCCAGGCGCTCCTGCGAGGTGGCGTAGTGCGAGGCCGGGAACAGGACGAGCCGGTCGAGCTCCTCCACGACCTCGCCGGTGAGTGGGTCGACGGCCGCCACGCGCTCGACCTCGTCTCCGAACATCTGCACGCGTATCGCGTGTTCCTCGTAGGCGGGGAAAACTTCGATGGTGTCGCCGCGCACCCGGAACTTGTTGCGAGCGAAGGTGAAGTCGTTGCGCTCGTACTGCAGGTCCACGAGGCGGGCGAGGATGCTGCGTTGCTCGCGCTCCTCACCCAGGTCCAGGATCAGACACTGCCGCTCGTACTCCTCCGGTGCTCCCAGCCCGTAGATCGCCGACACCGACGCCACGACGATGACGTCGCGCCGGCTCATGATCGCACTGGTGGCCGAGTGCCGGAGCCGATCGATCTCGTCGTTGATCGACGAATCCTTCTCGATGTAGGTGTCGGTGGTCGGGAGGTAGGCCTCGGGTTGGTAGTAGTCGTAGTACGACACGAAGTACTCGACCCGGTTCTTGGGGAACAGCTCCCGGAACTCCGACGCGAGCTGGGCGGCCAGGCTCTTGTTCGGAGCGAGCACGATCGCGGGACGCTGGACCCGCTCGATCACGCCAGCGATGGTGAACGACTTCCCCGATCCGGTGATGCCGAGCAGGGTCTGGAACCGCTCGCCACGGTCGAGGCCGGCCGCCAGGGCGTCGATCGCCGCGGGTTGGTCGCCGGCGGGCGCGAACTCCGAGACCATCTCCAGAGGCGGCACCCAACGATCGTACGGTGCCCCCGCCCGGACCAGTGCGGTCGCCCGGGGCGGTGGGACCGCGCCGGAGAGCGGCTCAGGCGCCGCCCTCGGCGGACCGCGCGCTCCTCACGGCATCGAGATCCTGCCAGATCGAGTTCACCTGGGCCTCGAGCCTGGTGCGGTCGCCGGCGTTGTCGACCAGGTGCGTGGCCACGGCCCGGCGCTGCTCGTCGGTGGCCTGCTTGGCCATCCGGACCTCGGCGTCGGGCCGAGGCACCCCGCGGCGCTCGAGGCGCTCGAGCCGGAGGTCCCGGGGGGCCTCCACCACGATCACGAACTCGTAGCCCCGGGAGGCCGCGGTCTCCGACTCCACGAGGAGCGGCACGTCGCACACCACGATGGCGTCGGCGGGTGCGGCCTGCATCCGCCGCAGGAACTCGTCGCCGACCGCCGGATGGGTGATCTCGTTGAGCGCCGCCGTGCCCGCCTCGGTGGCGAAGGCCAATTCGGCCAGCCGGGCGCGGTCGAGGCGGCCGTCGGGACCCACCACCTCGGGGCCGAAGCGCTCGACGAGGCGGAGGAAGGCCGGCTGGCCAGGCTCCACGACGTCGCGTGCGACCTGGTCGGCGTCGACGATCACGGCTCCGCGCGCCGCGAGCAGCCCCGCCACGGTCGACTTGCCGGATCCGATCCCGCCGGTGAGGCCCACGAGCAGCACGGCGGGAAATGTAGCGCCGAGAAACCGGATCCGCGCCGGTCAGGCTTCGGTCGCTCCATCGGCTCCGTCGACGCCATCGACGCCGACGACTTCGACCGAACCCTCGAGTCCGACCGCGCCCGCGTGCGCGACGGACTCGGCCCCCTCAGTCGCTTCGTCGGCCACATCAGTCGCTTCGTCCGCCACGTCGGCCACGTCGGTCGCTTCGTCGGCCACGTCGGTCGCTTCGTCGGTCTCTTCGATTGCCGGGCCGATGTATTCGCCCTGCTCGTCGTAGGCGTGCTCGCCGAACTGGTCGCGGTACTCGGCCGCCACTTCGCCACCCTCGGCCGCCTGCTTGATCGACAGCGAGATGCGGCGACGGTCGAGGTCGACGTCGATGATCTTCACCCAGAGCTCCTCACCCGGGGTCACGACCTGCTCGGGGGCCTCGACGTGCTGCGAGGCCATCTCCGAGATGTGGACCAGTCCCTCGATCCCTTCACCCACCTGCACGAACGCGCCGAACGGCACCAACTTGGTGACTCGCCCGTAGACGAGCTGGTTGACCTCGTGACCATCGGCGAACTCCTGCCACGGGTCCTGCTGCGTGGCCTTGAGCGACAAGGAGATGCGCTCGCGGGAGAGGTCGACGTCGAGGACCTGCACGGTCACTTCGTCGCCGACCTGCACGACCTGACTCGGGTGCTCGACGTGCTTCCACGAGAGCTCGGACACGTGGACCAGTCCGTCCATGCCGCCGAGGTCCACGAACGCGCCGAAGTTCACGACCGACGAGACCACACCCGGCCGGATCTCGCCCGGCTTCAGGTTGGTGAGGAACTCGTCGCGCTGCTCGCGCTGGGTCTCCTCGAGGTAGGCCCGCCGCGAGAGGACGACGTTGTTGCGGTTGCGGTCGAGCTCGATGATCTTGCACTCGAGGGTGCGACCCACGAACGGGAGGAGGTCACGGACTCGGCGAAGGTCGACGAGGGAGGCGGGCAGGAAGCCCCGCAGGCCGATGTCGAGGATGAGCCCACCCTTGACGACCTCGATGACCGGACCGGACACGACCTCTTCGCGCTCCTTGAGCTCCTCGATGGTGCCCCAGGCGCGCTCGTACTGCGCCCGCTTCTTGGAGAGGACGAGACGACCGTCCTTGTCTTCCTTGGTGAGGACCAGGGCCTCGATGACGTCGTCGAGCGTGACGACTTCGTTGGGGTCGACGTCGTTGCGGATCGAGAGCTCGCGCGAGGGGATGACGCCCTCGGACTTGTAGCCGATGTCGAGCAGAACCTCGTCTTTGTCGATCTTGACGACCGTGCCAGTGACGATGTCACCGTCGTCGAACTCCACAATCGTGGCGTCGACGGCGTCGGAGAAGGACTGGCCATCGAGGTCGTCGATGACGACTGCGATGCTCTCGTCGAAGTCCAGTGCTTCCGTGGAGGCGGCGACCGCCCCCGTCTGCTCGGGGTCGAGCACGTCGGTCGTGCTCGCCGCGTCCTGCTCGGACATGTGTCTCCTCGGTGACCGGACGTCGCCGACGTCTGATCGGGCGGACCGGGAGGACCGACGGGAGCGGACGGGACGACGCGACCTCCTGCGGAGGCCGCCCCGGCAGGCTAGTCCGTCAGGGCCGACAACGCCCCACCAGCAACAGCTCCGGGTGGTCGAGGCCGGGCGGACGGGCGCCGTAGTCGCCGGGCGTGACGCCGTGGACCGCGAGGACCTCGACCCCGGCAACCCGAGCCAGGAGGGCGAGTTCCCGGGCCGTGAAGCAGGTCGTCCAGAGGTCGAACGGTGCCTCACGGCCGTCAGGACCGCGCAACGTGGCCGTCTCGTGGAGGACGCCCGTGGAAGGGTCGTAGGTCTCGCCCGGCTCGAGGTGCGCCACGGCGAACGGGGCGTGGAACGCCGACACGGCGAGGGATCCCCCGGGCCGGACGGCCCGCACGATCCGCCCGAACACCGCCTCCTCGTCGAGACCCCCCAGGAGGCCGAACCCGCCCTGGCACAGGCAGATCGCGGCGTCGAACTGGCCGACGAAGGCGAGGTCGCGCACGTCGAGGACCTCGAACCGGGCCGGGAGCGCCTCGGCCACCGCGGCCGCCCGGGCCAGGTCGACGAAGTCGGGGGACAGGTCGACACCGACGACGTCGATCCCCCGGCGGGCCAGAGCCAGGGCGTGGCGGCCCGGGCCGCACCCCACGTCGAGCACCCGCGTCCCGGGGGCGAGCCCCAGGACCTCGACCAGGAACCCCACCTCCTGGTCGGTGCCCTTCGTGAAGGCGTTGCGCAGGTAGGCGGGCCCGAGGAATTCGGCGAGGGCGTTGAACCAGGGTCCGGACGGCACCGGAGGCGGCGCGCTCACCCGGAACTCCCCGAGTCGGTGGAGCCGCTCAGAGCACCGCTCCGGCCCGGCCTGCGATCACTTCGCCGTCGCCCAGTTCGGGCCGAACCCGAGGTCGACGACCAGGGGCACGCGGAGGTCGCACACGCCCTCCATGGTCGCGCGGACCAGCGCCTCGGCGACCTCGCGCTCGTGGAGGGGGACTTCGAAGACCAACTCGTCGTGGACGGTGAGGAGCATCCTGGTGGCGAGGCCGGCGGCGTCGAGGGCGCGGTCGACGTCGATCATCGCCAGCTTGAAGACGTCGGCGGCGCTGCCCTGCACCGGCGCGTTCTGGGCCATCCGCTCCCCCATCTGGCGCATGCGAAAGTTGTCGGAGGAGAGCTCGGCGATGAACCGCCGGCGCCCGAAGACGGTGGTCGTGTAGCCCCGGGCCTTGGCTTCGTCGATGGTCTCCGCCATGAACGCCTTCACCCGCGGGAAGCCGGCGAAGTAGGCGTCGAGGATGACCTTGGCCTCGCCGGGCGCGACCCCGAGCCGCTGCGCGAGCCCGTACGCCTCCATGCCGTAGGCGAGGCCGTAGTTGACGACCTTCGCGAAGCGGCGCTGGCCTGCGTCGACGTCGGCCTCCGGAACCCCGAAGACCGTGGCGGCGGTGACGGTGTGGATGTCGACGCCCCGCTCGAACGCCTCGATCAGGCCCGGATCCTCGGCCAGGTGCGCCAGCACCCGGAGTTCGATCTGCGAGTAGTCGGCCGCGAGCAGCCCCCAGCCTTCGTCGGCCACGAAGACCCGCCGGAACTCCCGACCGTCGGCGGTGCGCACCGGGATGTTCTGGAGGTTCGGGTGCTCCGACGAGATCCGCCCCGTGGTGGTGTCGGTCTGTTTGAAGGTGGCGTGCACCCGACCGTCGGGCTCGATCAGGGGAGGGAGGGCATCGGCGTAGGTGTTGCGAAGCTTCTCCACCTCGCGGTAGCGGAGCAGCTCGGGGATCATCGGGTGCTCGGCGGCGAGCTTCTGGAGCGAGTCGGCGTCGGTGGACGGACCGGTCTTGGTCTTCTTGACCGGGGTGAGGCCGAATTTGTCGAAGAGGATCGTGCGCAGCTGCGGGGTGGAGTTGACGTTGAACTCCTCCCCCGCCAGGGCGTGGATCCGTCGGACGAGCTCGTCGCACTCCTTGGAGAGCTGAGCGCGCAGCTCGTCGAGGAAGCCGCGGTCGATCCGGATCCCGGTGCGCTCCATCTCGGCCAGGATCCGCACGAGGGGTCGCTCGAAGCGGTCGTAGAGGTCGGAGAGCTCACGGGCGGCCAACGCCTCCGCCAGGGCGTCGGCCAGCGGGTGCAGGACGGCCACGCGTCGGGCGAGGTCCTCGAGGGCGGCGTCGCCGCCGAAGTCGAGGGTCCCCTCCTCGCGGTCGGGCGAGCGCACCTCGAGCGAGCAGTAGCGCAGGGCGAGATCGTCGAGCGCATAGCGGCCCTCGGCGGGATCGACCAGGTAGGCCATCACGGCGACGTCACGGTCGAGGTTCCGGAGGTCGACGCCGAGGCCGCGCATGATCTCCTTCGCCCGGTGGGCGGTGACGGCCGGACCGTCGGCGAAGAGCTCGGCGGCGGACTCGGTGCGCACGGCGTCGGCGGCGGCTCCGGCGAGCACCTGCACCACCCCGCCGGGCTCGGCGACCGCCACCGCCGTGACGGCACTGCGACCGGCGACTCCGGCCCATTCGACGTCGAGGGCGAAGCCCGCGCCACCCCGAAGTCGCTCGAGCAAGGCCACGGCGGCGGCGGCACTCCGCACGATCTCGAACTCGAGGTCGGGCGCCGGCGTGCCCGTCTCCGCCGGGGCGGCCCGCTCGCCGACCGCCTCGAGGAGCCGGGGGTAGAGCGTGCGGAAGGCCAACTGATCGAAGAGCGTCCGCACCGCCTCACGGTCGAAGGCGCCGAGCGACAGGTCGTCGGCGGCGGTTCCGACGTCGACGGCACGGTCGAGCACCGACATGTCGCGATTGAGAATCACCCGGTCGCGCATCGCCCCGAGGTTCTCGCGTTGCTTGGGTGGGAGCTCGTCGAGGTGGTCGAGGACCTCTTCGACCGTGCCGTACGTGGTAATCAACTTGGCGGCGGTCTTCTCGCCGATGCCGGGGACCCCCGGGAGGTTGTCGCTGTTGTCTCCGCGCAGCGCCGCGTACTCGGGGTACTGACGGGGCGTCACGCCCGTGCGCTCGACGATGCCCGCTTCGTCGTAGAGGGCGTAGTCCGACACGCCCCGCTTGTTATAGAGGACCCGGATGTGAGGGTCGCGCACTAACTGGTAGGAGTCGCGGTCACCGGTGACCACCACGACTCCAGTGCCGGCGTCGGCGGCCCGGGTGGCGAGGGTCGCGATGACGTCGTCGGCCTCCACGCCGGGCACCTCGAGGACCGGCACGCCGATCGTCGCCAACACTTCGCGGATCAGGGGCAACTGGGGCGGGAAGAGTTCGGGGGTTTCCTTCCGACCCGCCTTGTACTCCGGGTCCATGCCGTGACGAACGGTCGGGCCGGGTGGGTCGAAGACGACCACGATCTGGTCGGGCTGCTCGTCGGCCAGCATCTTCACGAGCATCGCCGTGAAGCCGTAGACGGCGTTGGTGGGCGTGCCCGAGGGCGTGCTCATGTCGGGCGGGAGCGCGTAGAACGCCCGGTAGGCCAGCGAGTGCCCGTCGAGCAGGAGCAACTTCCCCATCGGCCGCACTGTAGGCCCGGGGTGTGTCAGCGTCAGGACTCCGGTGCGAGGTCGCCGGCGAGAATGCGCCGGGCGACGGTGGCGATGTCGGTCCGGCCGTTCATGGCCGCCGTCTGGACGAACCGCCAGGCGGACGCCTCGTCGAGTCCGTGGCGGTCCATCAGGACCCCCTTGGCCCGGTCGGCCAACTTGCGGGCCTCGAGCCGCTGCTCGAGGTCGTCGACGTTGCGTTCCAGGGCGACCATCTCGGCGTGGCGCGCCAACGCGACCTCGATGGCGGGCACCAGATCCTTCTCCTGGAACGGCTTCACCAAGTACGCCAGCGCTCCGGCGTCGCGGGCCTCGTCCACCAACTCGCGCTGGGAGAAGGCCGTGAGCACCAGCACCGCCGCCAGGCGCTCGCCGGTGATCAGGCGAGCCGCACTGAGCCCGTCGAGGCCCGGCATCTTGACGTCGAGGATGACGAGATCGGGATGCAGCGCGCGGGCCAGGTCCACGGCGTCGTCGCCCCGGCCGGCTTCACCGACGACGTCGTAGCCCTGCTGTTCGAGGATCTCACGGAGGTCGAGGCGGATGATCGCCTCGTCCTCGGCGATGACCACCCGGGGCCGGGTCCCACCGGGAGGCGTCGCGCCGGGGCTCACGAGCTGGTCGGCTCGGCCGCCATCCGGTCGAGGAGGTCGTCCTGCTCGTGATGGAGCCGTCCGATCTGCAACACCAGGGAATCGCGGTACCGGGCCATCACATCGGCTTGCTGGCGGGCGTCACGGGCCTCCGCGTCGGCGAGGGGCGTCTCGCTCACGAGCGCCCGCAACCGGGCCTCCTCGGCCTCACCCTCGAGGAACGCCACCTGCTCCTCGGTGACCGCCCGCTCCGCGCGTAGGCGCTTGAGCCGCTCGCTCACATCGACGAGGCGCCGCTGCAGAATGGTTTGAGACATGACACAACCATCTTACGACGGACCTCGGAGTACCCTGCCGACCGGGCCCGAGTGGTGGAATGGCAGACACGGAGGACTCAAAATCCTCTGCCGGCAACGGCGTGTGGGTTCGAATCCCACCTCGGGCACCCACGTCCCCGACCCGGACCAGCGACCGGGCGGACCAGCGACCGGGCGGGCCACCGGGCGGGCGCGCTGGCTGGTGGGCTGACCGACCGGGCGGGCCGGAACGAGCATCCGAGCAGGCACCCCTTGAATCCGTGCCGATGACCACGACGCAGCCTGAACTCGACCCGTCAGCCACTTCGAGCCGGCGCCGGAAACGACGCCTCCAGGCCTGATTGGGAGTCGCCGCACTGGTGGTCGCGGCGTTCGTCATGGCCGGCATCGTGAGCACGACGAGCAACGACGAGGGAGACCGAGGCTGCCTCGGGGGCTGTGGCGGCACGACGAAGAACGTCGGCAACCAGCCCTGCGCGCTGCTGACCGGTTCTGTGATCAAATTCCGAAGTGACCCGGAGGGCCGGATCGGGCACCGGGCCACCCGGTGGGTGGTCCACCACCGGTAGCCTGGCACCGTGGTCGCCCTCGACACCACCGTCCTCACGATCGGCGTCGTGTCCGTGGTGGTGGCTGTGCTCCTCGTCGCCGTCATCGTCGCGCCGAGGAAGAGTGTGCGTGACGACGAGCCCATCGACCGTGACGTCGAGACCCGCCTCCTCCTGGGCGAGGACCCCCAGGCCATCGCCGACGAGCTCGACGGCCGAGGCGCCTAGGGGCCGTCGTCGGACCCGGCGATCCGCGGTTCAGCCGGTGAACGTCGGTTCGGGCTCGGGGGTGGGCTCGGGCGTGGGCTGCGGAACCGGATCGGGTCCGGGCGGCGTGGGTTCGGGCTGCACCTCGAACGCACCGAGGTCGGCCGCACCGCCGGAGATCCGCAGGGAGGGGGTTCCCCGCTGGTCGGAGGAGTCGCCCGGGAACGAGAACGTCGAAGGCCCGGCGTCGATCGCCGGTGAACCCACTCCCAGCGCCCGGGTCTGCGTGGGGCCGCCGTTCAGGTCGTGACACTCAGATCGTCGGCCACCGCGACCCTCGGAGTGGCAACCACGACCGCCGCGGCGGTTCGCCGCGTCGGGTCAGCCGGCGATCGCGAAGAAGATCCGGGCCTCGCAGGCGAGACCACCCTCCACGGTCACCCGACCACTCCCCCAACCGCCCCGGGCGCTGAGTCGCTCCAAGGTGACCTCCATGAGCATCTCGTCGCCCGGCTTCACGATCCTGCGCCAGCGCACCTTCTCCACGCCCCCGAAGAGCGGCAGCTTCCCGGCGTAGCGCCCGTCGGCGAGCAGGCCGATGGCACCCGTCTGGGCCAGGGCCTCGAGCTGGATCACCCCCGGGAACACCGGGTTGCCCGGGAAGTGCCCAGCCAGGAAGGCCTCGTCACCGGTCACCCGGTAGCGGGCCACCACGGTGCCACCGGGGTCGACGGCGTCGACGGCGTCGACGAACCGGAAGGGAGGGCGGTGCGGGAGCAACGCCACGAAGGCGTCGGAGTCACGATGGGCCATGCGCGCACCGTACCGGCCGCCGGACCCCGGCCTCGGAGTTACCCATCGGTAATGCAAAATCTGGTTACCCGTCGGTAGATCGCGTGGTTCGTGTAACCCGGCGGTCACGATCGAGGTCACACCCTCAGACGCATGGCGGAGGATCTGTGAGTATCGCGATCGTGTTCCCGGGACAGGGGACACAGCAACCGGGAATGGGCGAGCCCTGGCGGGACCATCCCGCCTGGCACGTGGTCGACGACGCCGAAGCCGCCTTCGGAGAGCCCCTCGCCCACCTAGTGCTCACCGCCGGACCCGAAGATCTTGCCCGGACCCGCGAAGCCCAACTCGCCGTGCTCCTCACCTCGCTGGTGGCGTGGGAGGCCGTCCGCGACCAGATCGCCACGCCGGTCGCCTTCGCCGGACACTCCCTCGGGCAGGTGACCGCCCTCATCGCCGCCGGCGTGGTGCCCCTCGACGCCGGGGTGCGCTTCGCCGCCCGCCGGGCCGAACTCACCCAGGCGGCCGCCGACGCCCACCCGGGCCGGATGGCCGCCCTGCTCGGCGCGACCGTCGATCAGGCCAAGGAGGCCTGCGCCGCCGCCCCAGGTGCCTGTTGGGTCGCCAACGACAACGCCCCCGGCCAGGTGGTGATCGCCGGCACTCCCGAGGGAGTGGAGACCGCCGCCGCTCGCGCCAAGGAGCTCGGGGTCAAGCGGGCCACTCCCCTCAACGTGGGTGGGGCGTTTCACACCCCCCTGATGGACGACGCCGCCACCGGCCTGGCCGCCGAACTCGCCGACGTCGCCCTCTCCACACCGATCGCCCCGGTGGTCTCGAACCACGACGGTCAGCCCTACGCCGACGGTGAGGGCTGGCGCATTCGCCTCGTCGACCACGTCCGGGTACCCGTCTCGTGGCGCACCACCCTCGAGACCATGTCCGGTCTCGGGGCCACCCGCTTGCTCGAGGTCGGCCACGGGTCCATGATCGCCGGACTCGCCAAGCGGACCATTCCCGATGTCCCCGTCCGAGGCGTGGCGGTCCCCGCCGACCTCGACGAGCCCCTGGAGGCCTGACATGGAGTCCCTGCTCCGCCACGGTGAGACCCTGCTCGTCCCCGAGCGCATGATCGTCGCCCCCGGCGTCGGGGTGTTCCGCCCCGTCGACCTCGGTGCGGGATCCCAGGTCGCTCCCGGCCAGACTGTGGGCATGCTCGACGGCCCCGGATCCTCCGTCCCCGTGGAGAGCCCGTTCGCCGGCGAGCTCGTCGGCATGCTCGCCCACCCGGGTGAGCGCATCCGGGAAGGCCAGCCCATCGCCTGGTTGCGCGTCGCTTGATGCGCGTCGGGATCGCCGGGTGGGGCGCGGCGGTCCCCGAGGGTCGGCTGACCAACGCCGACCTCGAACAGCGGGTCGAGACCAGCGACGCCTGGATCGTGGAGCGCACCGGGATCCGTGAGCGCCGCTACGCCGATGAGGACACCACCACCGCGAGCCTCGGAGCGGAGGCCGGACGGGCCGCGCTCGAGTCCGCGGGCATCGGCGTCGACGACGTCGACCTGCTCGTGGTCGCCACCGCCACCCCCGAGCAGCCCATCCCGCACACCGGCGCCTTTGTCGCCGATCTCCTCGGACTGCGCTGCGGATCCTTCGATCTCAATGTCGGGTGCGCCGGGTTCATCTACGGCCTCGTGACCGGCGCCTCCTGGCTGGTCACCAGCGAGTACCGCAACGTGCTCGTGATCGGCAGCGAGACCCTCTCGCGCGTGGTCGACCCCCGCGACCGGGGTACCTGCATCCTCTTCGGCGACGCCGCCGCCGGGGTGGTGCTCGCCCCTTCAACCGATGGGGGCCCCGCGATCTTGGGCTGGGACGTCGGCTGCGACGGCGCCGCCCACGGCCTCATCGGCATCCCGGCCGGCGGGAGCCGCCTGCCGGCGAGCTCCGACACCATCGACGAGGGCCTGCAATACCTCAAGATGCAGGGCCAAGAGGTGTTCCGCCGCGCGGTCCGGGCCGTGGTCAGCTCCGTCGACGTGGCTCTCACGCGCGCCGGGGTCGCTCCCGACGACATCGCCTGGTTCATCCCGCACCAGGCCAACCTCCGCATCATCGAGGCCGCTGCCCAGCGACTCGGGGTCTCCACCGAGCAGACCGTGGTCAACATCGCCGACTACGGGAACACCTCGGCGGCGTCGATTCCCCTCGCGATGGCGCAGGCGGCCGACGCCGGCCGGTTCCGCGACGGCGACCTCATCCTCATGTCGGGCTTCGGGGCCGGGATGGCCTGGGGTTCGGCCGTCGTGCGGTGGGGCCGACCCAATCCCCCAGGGAGCTCCTCATGACCGACGCCACCCCCTCCCCCACCAACGCCGACCGGGTCGCTCTCGTGAGCGGTGCGTCCCGCGGGATCGGTCGGGCCATCGCCGTCGCCCTCGGCGCCGCCGGCCACCCGGTCGCCTGCGGATACGCCTCCGACGCCGCGGCCGCCCTCGAGACCGTTGCGGCCGTCGAGGCCACGGGGGGCCGGGCCGTCGCCGTCCACCTCGACGTGCGTGACGCCACCTCCACCGACGCTGCCTTCACCG
>JBAXBB010000028.1:0-28629 GCA_037142235.1 Actinomycetes bacterium | reverse complement strand
CGCGCTCCTCACGGGCCTCTCCCTCATCGCCGTGGCGGTCGTGGCCGCGGCGCTCGGCGCCGTCGCCGCACCGCTCACCCGGCGGGCCGAGATCCGCGCGCTGGCCGAGAGAGCGCCGTGAGTCGCGAGACCGAGCGCACCAACCGCGCGTTCTGGGACACCGACGCCGACGAGTACCAGCACCTCCACGGCGCCGCCCTCGCCGACCGGCCCGAGGCCTGGGGCGTGTGGCGCATCCCCGAGGCTCACCTCGGCGTCCTCGGCGACGTCGCGGGACACGACGTCCTCGAGTTCGGGTGCGGTGGCGCCCAGTTCGGGGTGGCCCTGGCGCGACGGGGCGCGCGTGTGACCGGCCTCGACGTCTCCCGGGCCCAACTCGCCCACGCGAGCGACCGGGCGCGAGCGCAGCGGGTGAGCGCGCGGTTCGTGTGCGCCGGCGGTGAGGCGGTGCCGTTCGCGGCCGCCACGTTCGACCTCGTGTTCTGCGACCACGGGGCCCTGTCGTTCTGCGACCCCGACGTGGCCGTCGCCGAGTGCGCCCGGATCCTGCGCCCCGGGGGCCGGCTCGTGTTCTCCCAGCTCACCCAGCTCTCGTACCTCACCTGGGACGTGGAGCGGTCGCGCCAGACCCGGCGCCTGCACCACGAGTGGCAGGAGCGGTGGGAGTTCGTCGCCGAGGGCGGCACGACCGACGCGGTGTGGTCGGTCGGGGCGTGGATCCGCACGCTGGGCGCCCACGGATTCGTCGTCGACGACCTCGTGGAGCTCCTCGCGCCCCCGGGGGCCACGTCGACCTTCTCCGACGACGTGCCCCACCGCTGGGCCCGCCGGTGGCCGGCCGAGCAGATCTGGGTGGCGCGTCGGACCGGCGCTAGCGCCGCTCGAACGTGAAGCCCGAGGCCTCGCGGTCCCAGGTGGCCCCGGTGACCCCTTCGTCGCGGAGCTGGTACTTGAGCACCCGGCCCACCGGGTTGCGGGGCAGGTCGTCGCGGAACTCGATGTACCGGGGCACCGCGAAGTACGGCACCCGCTCCACCACCCAGGCACACAGCTCCTCCTCGGTGATCGTCGCGCCGGTCACGAGCACGGCCGTCACCTTGAGGTCGTCCTCGCCCATGGCCGACGGCACGGAGTGCACGGCGACGTCGTTGATCGCCTCGTGCCCGTGGAACACCTTCTCCATTTCGAAGCTCGAGATGTTCTCGCCCCGTCGGCGGAGGTAGTCCTTCTTGCGATCGACGAAGGAGAGGAAGCCGTCGTCGTCGAGGCGCCCCAGGTCACCGGTGTGGAACCAGAGGTTGCGGAACGCCGCGACGGTGTCGTCGGGACGGCGCCAGTACCCGGCGAACATCGAGTTCGGGTGCCGGGGCCGAGCCACGATCTCACCGATCTCCCCCACCGGCACGGGCTGGTCGTGATCATCGACCAGCGTCACCTCGAAGTCCTCCTGGTTGAGCCGACCGGCCGCTCCCGGCCGGTTCGCCTCGCGGGCGGGGAGCGCCGAGAGCAGCGACGCCTCGGTGAGCCCGAACCCGGCACTGAAGGTCGCCACCCCGAATCGCGTGCGCCACGCCTCGTCGGTCGCCGGGGGCATCGGCGCCGCGACACAGAGCCGTAGGCGGTGCTCGGCCTGGGCCGGGTGCTCCTCGGCGTCACCCACCAGGATCGCCAGGGACCCGAGCAACGAGGCAATGGTGGAGTTGGTCCGCACCACCTCCGGCCAGAAGTTCGACACCGAGAACCGGCGCACGATCGCCGCGCTGTGCCCGTTGACGAGCCCACCGACCACGCACACCGAGATGGCGTTGAAGTGGAACAGGGGCAGCGGGGTGAACACGCAGTCGTCGGGGCGGATCTCCCAGGCCCGGGCGATCTGTTCACCGAGTGACGCCACGTAGTGGTGCGGGAGCATGCACCCCTTCGACGGCCCCGTCGTGCCCGCGGTGTAGATGAAGCAGGCGAGGTCGGCCGGGGTCACGCCCGGGTCGTCGACCGCGGTGTCGGACTGCGCGGCGCAGATCGTCGACCAGTCGTGCACCGGGACTCCGGTCACGGGGCGGTCGGGTGTCCCGACCACGATCACGGACTCGAGCTCGGGGAGCGTCGTGAGGTCGAGGTCGGCGAGGCGACCGGCGAAGTCGCCCTGCACCACGAAGACCCGCGCCCCGGAGTCGGCGAGCTGATGACGGAGGAACTCACCCTTGTACGCGGTGTTGACCGGCACCTGGATCGCCCCGAGCTTGACGGAGCCGAAGAACGACACGACCTGCTCGGGCACGTTCTCGAGCAGCGTGGCCACGCGGTCACCCGCGACCACGCCGAGGCCGGCGAGCGCGCGGGCGCAGCGGTTCGCCGCCGCGTCCATCCGCCGGACGGTGTAGGCGTCGCCCTCGAAGTCGAGGTAGGGGCCGTCGGGGTCGGACGCCAGGCGTCCGGCGAGGGCGGAGAGGACCGTGGTGTCGGGGTGCAGGGCGCTCATCGGCGCCGACACTAACGGAGGGCGGTGGCGTCAGTCGCGCTCCGGGCCGGTCGGGGCCCGCTCGACGGCCCGCTCGGCGGCGGCCTCGACCGCCACCTCGACCGCCACCTCGACCGCCACCTCGACGTCTTGTCCGAACGCGAGCTCGAGGTGGTGGCCGTCGGGATCGGGGAGGATCGCCCAGTAACCCACCGGCGGGCCGTCGTCGTGCGGACCGTCGACCACGATCCCGGCCTCGTGGGCCGCGCGGCACCGGCGATCGACCTCCGCCCGACTCGCGCAGGCCACCCCCAGGTGGGCCCAGCCGCCCAGGGAGTGGGTCACCTCGGTGGTGATCAGGACCACCACGAAGGGTCGGGTCAGGTCGGACAGCCACACCACGCCGGCCCCACCGTCGGTGCGCCGGTGCACGACCCGGAGGTCCGCGTAGCGGGCGTAGAAGTCGATGCTCGCGTCGAGATCACGCGCAGGAAGGGCGATGTGGGTCAGCCCGCGGTCGCTCACCCCACCATTCTCGCCGGTCGCCCGGGATGGGTCAGAGCGCGGCGGCGATGGCGTCGGCGTGGGCGTCGGGCGAGCCGAACACCGTGTTGAGCAGCCACGCCCGCTTCAACGAGAGGTGGACGTCGACCTCCCAGGTGAAGCCCATGCCACCGTGGACCTGGGTCGCGGTCTTGGCGTTGCGCAACGCCGCCTCGCCCGCCAGGACCTTGGCCCCGTGGACGGCCCGGTCGACGTCGCCGACCTCGGGGTCGTCGAGGGTGACGGCCGCAGCGTGGACCGCGGTGCGGGCCACCTCGGCCCGGGCCAGCGCGTCGGCGAGGAGGTGCTTGATCGCCTGGAACGAGCCGATGGGCCGGTCGAACTGCTTGCGGGCCAGCGCGTACTCGGTGGAGAGGGCGACGGTTCCCTGGGCGATGCCAGCGAGGAACGCCGCGGTGAGCACCGCACCCCGGCGCCGCCAGTCGGCCACCACCTCGGGTCCGGCCACGAGGTCGCCGGCCGGGAGCACCGGAACCCGGTGGATCGGGGTGAGCGGGTCGAGGGGCCAGTCGAGGGCTTCGCCCTGCACGGCGCCCGCCGGGACGGCGCGCACGCCGTCGTCGGAGATCACGAGCACGACGTCGGACGCCACGAGGTGCTCCACCATCGCGGGCACTCCCGGCGCCGGCGCCTCGAGGCCGGTGGGGATGCCGTCGACGAGGCCGTGCGCGAGCACCCCCCACACGAGGGGACCGGGCACCACGAACCGGCCGAGCTCCTCGAACGCCAGCGCGGCGTCGGCCCAGGTGAAGCCGTCGGCGACGAGCGAGAACACGCCGGTCTCGGCCAGCTCACTCCAGACGCCGCGGTCGAAGCCGCCCCGGACCCGGTCGCTGGTGAAGCGTCCCTGGCACACGGCGCGGATGCCGTCGACGAGTGCTTCCTGGTCGTCGGTGAGGTCGAAGTTCACCGGTCACCCCCGTCGGTCGGCCACTGCCGTTCCTTCGGCAGGCCGAGCAGGCGCTCACCGACGATGTTGCGCTGGATCTGCGACGTGCCCGCCGCGATGGTCAGGGACAGCGTGCGCAGCCGCTCTTCGACGTAGAGCTCGTGGACGTCGAGGGCACCGCGGTCGAGCACGCGCATCGAGAGCTCGCACAGCTTGTCGCGGGCCTCCGAGTAGGCGAGCTTCATGATCATCCCGCCCACCCCGGTGTCGCCCTTGGTGGCCGAACGCGACACGTTGCGCTTGGTGAGGGCCCAGAGGGCGTCGAACTCGGCGATCACGTGCCCCAGCTCACGCCGGTCGGCCGGGTCGTGCACCAGCGGCGCGAGCTCTTCGGCCATGCGCATCGCGTCGACCATCTCCGAGACGAAGGCGGTGCCGCGCTCGAACGAGAGGGTGACGTTCGTGACCCGCCAGCCGTCGTTCTCCTTACCGACGATCTGCTCGGCCGGGACCCGGACCTCGTCGAGGAACACCTCGCAGAACTCCGACGAGCCCAGGATGGTCTCGATCGGGCGGACCTCGATGCCGGGCAGGTCCATCGGCAGGATGAACCAGGAGATGCCCTGGTGCTTCGGGACGTCGGGGTCGGTGCGGGCGAGCAGTTCGCCGTACTCACCGACCTGCCCGAAGGAGCACCAGATCTTCCGGCCCGTGACCACGTAGTCGTCGCCGTCGCGCACGGCCCGGGTGGTGAGCCCCGCCAGGTCGGACCCGGCGTCGGGCTCGGAGAAGCACTGGCACCAGACCTCTTCGCCCCGCAGGATCTTCGGGATGTGCTTGGCCTTCTGCTCGTCGGTGCCCTCGGCGATGAGGGTCGGACCGGCGTGGAGCGTCCCGACGAAGTTCACACCGACGTAGGGCGCCTTGGCGTTGGAGCACTCTTCGAGGAAGATCAGCTGCTCGCTCGGCGGTGCGCCACGGCCGCCGAACTCCTTGGGCCACGACATGCCGGCGTAGCCCGCTTCGTAGAGGCGCTTTTGCCAGTCGGTGTCGTAGATGACCCGGGCGGGCCAGTCACCGCGCGGCGGCTCGGCGGGGATCTGCGGGAGCGTCGCGGCCAGCCAGGTTCGCAGCTCGGCGCGGAACGCGAGGTCGGAGTCGGAGTAGCGGAGGTCCACGCCTGCGGAGACTAGTGAGTCGGCGACCGATCCCGGGACGCCGGCACCCGGCGCCGTCGCCGCTCAGCAGGTGACGGGACCGGGGGGCCGCTCGGCCGTGACCAGGAACGCCACGACCGCGGTGTCGACGCAGGCGTTCCCCTGGCCGAAGGCGGTGTGCTGGTAGCCGGGCGCGGTGACCAGGGTCGCGCCGAGTTGGGTCGCCAGCGACCGGGCCCAGGCGACCGGCGTGGCCGGGTCGTCGAGCGTGCCGACCACCATCGACGGCGGCGAACCGGTCACGTGCACCGGTGCGGCCGGCGGGCCCTGGAACGGCCAGAGCGCGCAGGTCAGGGCGTTCGAGACGATGCCGGGGCCGAGGATCGGGGCCACGGCCGCGGCCGCGGCCCCCGTCGCCGCCACGTCGGCGATGGTCCCCACCGGCGGCCCGTCGGCGCACGAGATCGCGAGGAACGCGTCCTGGCTCGTGCCGTACGTGCCGTCGGGGCGGCGCTCCGTGTAGCTGTCGGCGAGGGCCGCCACCGTGGCGCCCCGGCCCCGCTCGGCGTCGGCGAGCGCGCGGGCCAGGAGCTGGTATCCGTCACGCCCGCCGTAGATGGCCGAGGCCACCCCGAGGTCGAACTCGCTCTGGCTGAGCCGCCGTGTCGGCCGGGAGCCCGGAACGGCCAGGCCGGCGCGATCGATCCTCCGGCTCAACGCCAGGTACGCGGCCTTCGGGTCGCCCCCGCCGTGGAACGCGCACGATCGCCGCCGCGCGCACCACACGAAGAAATCGTCGAGCACCCCTTCGAACCCCGCCGCCTGCTGCACCTCTCCGTCGCTGGCGCTGATCGACGGATCGACCGCACCGTCGAGCACGAGCGCCCGGACGCGTTCGGGGTGGGCCTCGGCGTACTCCGCCCCGATGTAGGTGCCGTACGAGTAGCCGAGGTAAGTCAGGCCGGGGTCCCCCAGCGCGGCGCGGATCCGTTCCAGGTCGCCGACGGTGTCGGCGGTGGACACGTGCCGGAGCGCGTCGCCCTGGTTGCGCCAGCAGGCGTCGACGAACGCCTGGGTCCCGGCGACGAGCGCCGCCTGCTCGGCGGGGGTGTCGGGCGAGGAGTCCAGTGCGTAGTAGCGGTCCATGTCGTAGCCGCAGTCGACGGGGTCGCTCGACCCCGTGCCCCGTGGGTCCCACGACACGACGTCGAAGCGGTCGCGCAGCGTCGGGTCGAGGGAGCCCAGTTCGCCCCGCAGGAACTCGATCCCCGAGCCTCCCGGCCCACCCGGGTTCGTCACCAGCGACCCGATCCGACGCTTCGGGTCGCGAGCGGGGGCCCGGATCAGCGCCAGGTCGAACGTGGGGCCCGCCGGGTTCGCGTCGTCCTGGGGAACGGTGAGCGTGGCGCACTGGACGCCCGCCCCGCAGGGCTTCCAGGCGAGGGCCGGTGCCCCGGTGGGGTCCGACGCGGCGCCCGCCGGGGCGATCAGCGTCGCTCCCAGCGCGAGGGTCAGGCCCAGCGCCCAGACGCCGACCCGGACGGCGGCCCGGGAGCCCGCCGGGAAGCGGCGCTGACGGTCCGAGGGCACCGGCGCAGCCTAGGACCGAGTGGTGCACCGGGGGCCGCGACCCGGCCGGAGATAGCGGTTCGGACGCCAGCCGGGCAACATGGCCCCCATGGGACGACTCGACGACAAGGTGGCGCTGATCACCGGCGCAGGCAACGGCATCGGACGCGAGATGGCCCTGGCCTTCGCCGCGGAGGGAGCCCGGATCGCGGTGGCCGACGCCGTCGAGACCGCCGGCACCGCGACCGTGGCCGCGGTCGAAGCGGCGGGCGGGACCGCGGCGTTCGTCCGGGTCGACGTCTCGGTGGGCGACGACGTGGCGGCCGCCGTCGCGTCGGCCACCTCCACCTTCGGCCGGCTCGACGTGCTCGTGAACAACGCCGGCATCTTCCCCGCCGACGACGGGGGCGTCACCGAGACCCCGGAGTCCACCTGGGACCGGGTGATGGACGTGAACCTGAAGGGGGTGTGGTTCGGGTGCCGGTACGCGATCCCCGCCATGCTCGCCACGGGTGGGGGGTCGATCGTGAACGTGGCGTCGTTCGTCGCGCTGATGGGCGCCGCCACCCCCCAGATCGCGTACACGGCGAGCAAGGGAGGCGTGCTGTCGATGACCCGGGAGATCGCGGTGGAGTACGCGCGCCAGGGCATCCGGGCCAACGCCCTGTGCCCGGGGCCGGTCGAGACGCCCTTGCTCGCGGAGCTGATGAGTGACCCGGCCCGCAAGGCCCGACGCCTCGTGCACATCCCGATGGGTCGCCTCGGACGGCCGGAGGAACTCGCGAAGGCGGCGTTGTTCCTGGCCTGCGACGACTCGTCGTTCATGACGGGCAGCGCCCTCGTCGTCGACGGCGGGATCACCGCTGCCTACACCACCCCGGAGTGAACACCATGAGCAGCGATCCCCACGTGCCGCCCGCCCCTCAAGGCGTCATCGACGTCCCGACCCTCCTGCGCCTCGTCGACACCGGCCGCCTCGACACCGTGGTGGTCGCGTTCCCCGACCTCCAGGGCCGCCTCGTGGGCAAGCGGGTCACCGGCCGGTTCTTCCGCGAGCACGTGCTCGCCGACGGCATCGACGCCTGCGACTACCTCCTGGCGGTCGACGTCGACATGACTCCGCTGCCCGGCTACCAGTTCGCGAACTGGGATCGCGGCTACGGCGACATGGTGTGCCGGCCCGACCTGCGCACGCTCCGGGTGGTCCCGTGGCTCGAGGCCACCGCCCTGGTCCTCTGCGACGTGTTCGACGAGGAGACCGGCGAGCCGGTGGAGGTGGCACCCCGGCGGATCCTGACCCGCCAGCTCGAGCGCGCCGCCGCGCTGGGCCTGCAGGTGATGACCGGCTCGGAGCTCGAGTTCTTCTTGTTCCGCGACTCCTACGAGGAGGCCGAGGCCAAGGGCTTCGCCGACCTCACGCCCCACGCGGCGGTCAATCAGGACTACCACGTGCTCCAGACGACCCGCGACGAGTACCTCATCCGCCAGATCCGCAACGGCATGGACGCCGCCGGGATCGAGGTGGAGTTCTCCAAGGGCGAGGCCAGCCTCGGCCAGCACGAGATCAACCTGCGCTACGCGGGCGCGCTCGAGATGGCCGACCGGCACACGATCTACAAGAACGGCGCCAAGGAGATCGCGGCCGCCAACGGGCGATCCCTCACGTTCATGGCCAAGTACGACATGGCGCAGTGCGGGTCGTCGTGCCACATCCACTCGAGCGTGTGGTCCACCGACGGCACGCCGCTGATGTGGAGCGACGACGACCCCGACCATCTCTCCCCCACGTTCCGGGGCTGGCTGGGTGGCCTGCTGGCCCACGCCGGCGAACTCGCCTGGTGCTTCGCCCCCACGCTCAACTCCTACAAGCGCTACCAGCCGGGATCGTGGGCCCCCACGGCCGTCGCGTGGGGCCACGACAACCGCACCTGCGGGTTCCGGGTCGTGGGCCACGGCGCGGGTGCCCGGGTCGAGTGTCGGATCCCGGGCGCCGACGCCAACCCCTACCTCGCCTTCGCCGCGACCATCGCCGCCGGCCTCGACGGCATCGAGCGGGGCCTCGAGCCTCCGCCCGCCTTCGTGGGGAACGCCTACGAAGCGACGGACCTCCCCCGCATCCCGTGGAACCTCGTCGAGGCGACCGACGCCCTCGCCGCCAGCGACTTCGCCGCCACCGCGTTCGGACCCGACGTCCACGCGCACCTGGTCAACACCGCCCGCCAGGAGTGGGTGTCGTTCGCCTCGGTCGTGACCGACTGGGAGCGGCGGCGCTCGTTCGTGCAGTACTGATGGAACCACTCGTCGCCGTTCCGGGCTACGCGCGCCTCGGACCCGACCAGGTGAGCGGGTGGCGCCACGGCGGGGTCGGTGCACCGGCGCGCTACCTCGATGCGCTCCACCGGGCCGGGGCCCGCGAGGCGATCTTCGAGCCCGTCGCGCTGAGCGACGCCGCCGCGGCCACCCTGGTGCTCCGGTTCGACGGCGTGCTCCTCCTCGGTGGAGGTGACCCCGATCCGGCGCGCTACGGCGCGACCGCCCGCCCCGAGGTGTACGGCATCGACCCCGGTCGCGACGCCTGCGAGCTCGCGCTGGTGCGCGCCGCCCACCGCGCCGGCGTGCCCGTGCTCGCCGTCTGCCGAGGCCACCAGATCACCAACGTGGCGTTCGGCGGCAGCCTCCTCCAGCACATCACCGACGCGCCCGGCCTCGGCGACCACGGCCGCCCGGGCGTGGGGGGACGCGCCAGCGTCCACCGGATCTCGGTCGAACCGGTGTCCCGACTGGCCGACGCGCTCGGCACGACCGGGGTGGTGGGGTCGTGCCACCACCACCAGGCCGTGGACCGGGTCGCCGACGGCCTGCGCGTCACCGCCCGCGCCGACGACGGTGTGGTCGAGGCGATCGAGCCCGCCGACCCGTTCGCACCGTGGCTCGTCGGCGTGCAGTGGCACCCCGAGGACCGCGCCGGCGAGCCCGACCCCGACGGCCGCACCAACCAGGCGCTCTTCACGGCGTTCGTCGAGGAGTGCCGTCGCCGACGGCCGGGGCCTCCCGCTCAGGAGTAGCTCTCCCGCAGCTCGTGCTTGAGCACCTTGCCCGCCGGGTTGCGGGGCAGGGCCGCGACGATCTCGAGCTGCTCGGGGATCTTCTGGATCATCAGGCCCGCGCCCTTGCAGAACTCGAACAGCTCGGGCAGCGTCGGCGGATCAGCCGGGTCGGCCGGGGCCACCACCGCACAGCACCGCTCTCCCAGCTTCGGGTCGGGCACGCCGATGACCGCGGCGTCGGCGATCTTCGGATGGGTGAAGAGGAGGTCCTCGACCTCCTTGGCCGAGATGTTCTCGCCCTTGCGGATGATGACGTCCTTGAGCCGCCCGGTGATGATCAGCCCGCCGAGCGGCGAGAGCCGACCGAGGTCGCCCGTGCGGAACCAGCCCTCCTCGTCGAAGGCCTTGGCGTCGAGCGAGGAGTCGACGTACCCGCGGAACATCTGCCGACCCTTGGTGCGGATCTCGCCCTCCTCCCCCGGCGCGGCCTCCCGGCCGTCGAGGGTGACGATCCGGAGGGTGACGTCGGGCCCGGGCACGCCTTCGGTCTCGGCGAGCTCCTCGGCGGGCGCGTCGATCTGGGCGAAGGTGGCGATCGGGAACTCGGTGAGCCCGTAGCCCGCGACGATGCCGACGCCCCCCATCTCCGCAGCGAGGTCGTAGTGCAACTGCGGCGGCTTGGGCGCGGCACCACCGGGGAAGGCCCGGACCCGCCCGAAGAGCGCCTCGCCCGGCGGGAGGGCGCGCTGGGCGTCGAGGTACGCCATGTGGAAGGGCGTGCTCGAGCCTGGCAGGGTGATGTCGTGCCGGCGCATGATCGGGATCGACACCGCCGGCACGAACGCCTCGAGCAGCACCAGCGTGCACCCCGACATGAACACCGAGAAGGTCCAGGTCTGGCCGCCGATGTGGGTGAACGGGAACGCCATGGGGAAGCAGTCGGTGTCGTCGAGGTGTAGTCCGCCGGCCATGGCGTCGGCCGAGGCCCGCACCGAGGGGTCGGTGTGCATCGCGCCCTTGGGCTCGGCGGTGGTGCCCGAGGTGTAGAAGATCCACCGCACCGGAGCCGTCTCGTTGGCGGTGACCGGCGTGAAGGGCTCCAGCGTGGCCGGATCGCCCTCGGGGAGCCACCGGTCGCAGACCAGCACGTCCAGCCCGGGCACCTCGGCGGCGGCCCGTCGGCACATCGCCTCGTAGTCGAAGTCGCGCCAGACCGACGGGCAGATGAGCAGGCGGGCGCCGGTCTGCTGGGTGATGAAGCCGACCTCACGGTCGCGGTAGATCGGGAGCATCGGGTTCTGGACCGCTTCGAGCCGGGCCAGGGCTCCCACCAGCACGAAGGCTTCGATCCAGGTGGGCAGGATCCACGAGACGTTGACGTCGCGCCCCACCCCGTAGCCCGCGAGGCCCGCCGCGACCCGCTCCGCCCGGTCGCGGTACTCGGAGCAGGTGATGGTGCGGTCGTCCTCGTCGACGGCGATCACGAGGTCGGGGGTCAGCGCCGCGCGCTGCTCCACGACGTCCCAGAGGCTGAAGAAGTCCGTGATCATCGGCGCATCGTAACCACGGTCCGTCGGATAGGGTTCGGACGTGTCGACGCCACTGCTCGCCGACGTCCTGCGCACAGTGGCCCGCGAGGAGCCCGACCGCGAGGCCTACGTCCACGGCGCGAAGCGGGCCACCTACGCCTGGATCGACCGGGCCGCCGACGGCTTCGCCGCCACCCTGCTCGACCACGGCGTGGCCCGGGGTGACCGGGTCACCCTCCTCCTGCCCGGGTCGATCAAGTTCGCCGCCTGCTACCTGGGCGCGGCCCGGA
The DNA here is from genome assembly GCA_037142235.1 of Actinomycetes bacterium. Taxonomy (GTDB): domain Bacteria; phylum Actinomycetota; class Acidimicrobiia; order IMCC26256; family PALSA-555; genus CAIUKV01. Next base: position 17,126 of record JBAXBB010000028.1, on the reverse strand, counting down.
TCGGTGCGATCACCTCGGCGGTGAACCTGCGCCTCGGCCCCGCCGAGCAGGCGAGCATCGTGGAGCGGACCGGACCTGCGGTCACGGTGGTCGGCGACGGGGCGACGGTGCCCGCCGGTGTCGACCCCGGCGCGGTGGTGCCCGTCACCGCGCTCAAGGAAGCGTTCGCCGCGCCCGCTCCCGACCGCCTGCCCGTCCTGGCCACCACGGATCCCGTCTGCATCATCTGGACGAGCGGCACCACCGGCGTCCCGAAGGGTGCGGTCTACGACCACGAGACCATGGCGGCGATCGCCCGCAACATCCCCGAGACCGCGGCGCTCCACGACCGCGTGCTCTTCACCCTGCCGTTCCCGCACCTCGGCTACATGGGCTGGGTGTACACGTTCACGCAACGCCGCACGACCCTGGTGCTCGGACCGAACCCGTGGAACGTTCCCGACACCCTCGACCTGGTCGAACGCGAGCGCATCACGATGATGAACGGCGTCCCCACCCAGTGGTCGCTCGTCCTCGACCGCGCCGACGACCTCGGCACCGACTTCTCGGGCCTGCGCATCGCCGCCACCGGTGCCGCGGCCTCCCCACCCGAGCTGATCCGCCGCATGCGCGAGCGCCTCGGCGTGCCCGTCCTCAACGGGTACTCGAGTACCGAGGCCGGGGTGATCACCGGCACTGCGATCGGCGACCCCGACGACGTCGTGGCCGGCACGGTCGGGCGCGCCCGGGCCGAAGTGACCGTGCGCCTCGTCGACCCCGACGGCGCCGACGTCGGGCCCGGTGAGGTCGGCGAGGTCATCTGTCGCTCCCCCGCCATGATGCGCGGGTACTGGCGTGACCCCGACCTCACGGCCACGGTCGTCGACGCCGACGGCTTCCTCCACACGGGTGACCTGGCGCACTTCGATCGCGCCGGGAACCTCGTGATGGCCGGTCGCCGCAAGGAGATGTACATCCGCGGCGGGTACAACGTCTACCCCACCGAGGTCGAGGCCACCCTCACCTTGCACCCCGACGTCGTGCGGACGGCGGTGATCGGCGCCCCCGACCCGGTGCTCGGTGAGATCGGGGTCGCCTACGTGGTGGCCCGCCCGGGTGCCACCCCGGGCCGTGACGACCTGCGGGCCTGGTGCCGGGAGCGGATCGCCGACTACAAGGCGCCCGACCGGGTCGTGACGGTGGAGGAACTGCCGATGACGCCCGTGGGCAAACTGGACAAGGCCGCCCTCGCCGAGCGCTGGGCCGCCATCGACGCCGCCGGGGCGACCGACGACCGGCACGACACAGGAGGCAAGCGATGAAGGAGCTCGTCTACCACCGGGTGCTGGTCCCGACCCTCGATCGCGGACCCGACAAGGTCACCATCATCGACGGCGACCACCGCGCCACCCAGCGCGAACACCTCGACCGCACGTTCCGGCTCGCGCACGCGCTCCGCTCCCACCTGGGGTGCGCCCCCGACGATCGCTTCGCAGTGATGGCGCTCAACGGTCACCGGTACCTCGAGCTCTACCACGCGGCGTTCCTGGGGGCCGGGGTGATCAACCCCCTCAACTTGCGTCTGGCGCCGTCCGAACTCGAGTACATCCTGACCGACTCGGACGCCAAGGTGGTGTTCGCCGACGCGTTCTTCGCTCCGGTCGTCGACCAGGTGCGCGCCGCGGCCGGCGTCGACACCGTGGTGCTCGTCGGCGAGGGCGACGTCCCCCACGACGTGCGCTACGAGGACCTCGTGGCGGCCGGGTCGCCCGAGCTGCCCCCCGAGCCCGCCGAAGAGGATCCGGTCATCCTCATGTACACCGGCGGGACCACCGGCCTGCCCAAGGGCGTGCTCCTCGACCAGCGCGCCGAGATGCTCAGCCTGTACCACGCGGCGATGCAATGGCGCTTCGACGAGGATCTGGTCTTCCTCCACCAGACCCCGATGTTCCACGCCGCCTCGATGGGCGGGATCCTCGGCATCCCCAGCGCGAACGCCACCTCGACCTTCGTCCCGCTGTTCGACCCCGGCGCCGTCATGGACGTCATCGAGCGCGACCGGGTGACCATGACGGTGATGGTCCCGACCATGATCGGGATGCTGCTGGCCCACCCCGAGTTCCGGCCCGAGCGGCTGGCGTCGCTGCGGGTGCTCACCTACGGGGCGTCCCCCATGCCCGAGGCCGTGTTGCGCCGCGTCCTCGACCTCTTCCCCGACCTCGACGTCTTCCAGGGCTACGGCATGACCGAGAGCTCGGCCCTCCTCACCTCCCTCGGACCCGACGAGCACCGGCGCGGCGGTCCGCGGCTGCAGTCCGCCGGGCGGGCGTTGCTCGGCGTGACCCTCAGCATCCAGGACCTCGACGGCAACCCCGTGCCCTCCGGCGAGAGCGGCGAGGTGTGCGCACGCGGAGGCAACTTCATGCGCGAGTACTGGCGCCAGCCGGACGCGACCACCGAAGCGTTCCAGGGTGGCTGGTACCACACGGGCGACGCGGGGTACCTCGACGAGCACGGCTACCTGTTCCTGGTCGACCGGGTCAAGGACATGATCGTCACCGGCGGCGAGAACGTCTACTCCATCGAGGTGGAGAACGCGATCGGCACGCACCCCGGGGTCGCGCAGGTCGCGGTGATCGGGATCCCCAGCGACGAATGGGGCGAGGCAGTCCACGCGATCGTCGTCCCGAAGCCCGGCGTCACGCTCACCGAGGACGAGATCCAGGAGCACGCCCGGCAGACGATCGCCGGCTTCAAGGTGCCCAAGTCGGTGGAGTTCCGGACCGAGCCGCTCCCGCTCTCGGGCGCGATGAAGGTGCTCAAGCGCGACCTGCGCAAGCCCTTCTGGTCCGGCCACGAACGCCAGGTCGGCTGACGCACCGCGAGCGCCGGGGGGCGCGCTACTCGCTGCCGGTGCGAGACCAGAACGCTGTCCAGGTGGCCCACTTCTCGGGGAGCTCGGCCCGGTCGATCATCGGGTTGCCGGGGAACGAGAAGCGGCCGGGCACGCGCAGCGGGTGCTCGAGCACGTCGGCGGCGTAGAACACCACCGGCTTGCGGCTCTTGAAGCACCACCGCCCGTCGACCCGGACGTAGCGGTCCCAGTACTGCATGGGCATGACGATCCAGCGGTCGTCGACCTCGTGCTCCGGACGGCAGTAGACGACCCCGGTCGCGTGGTCGTCGTCGACGAAGTCGATGACGTGGTTCCCGATCAGGTGGAAGGTGATCCGGTAGGGGCGCAGCACCGGGTCGAACCACTCGGCGAGGGCGTCGTGCCCCACGCCGCCGGTGCCGGTCTCCACGTCGGGAGTGAAGTACGAGACGAGCGTCGCGACGTCACGCTGGTCGAGGGCGAGGGCGTAGCGGGCGGCCAACTGGCGGATCGCTTCCGCGGACTCGAGGCGGTCGAGGCGACGTTCGAGGTCGGTCATCTCCCTCATGGTGTCGGCCCGGCGCCCGGGTTGCCACCAGGTCGCCCGCCCCGACCAGGATTCCCACGCCACCCCCGCCGACCCGCGCGGCACGACCCGGCGGGTGGCTAGCGTTGCGCGGGTGCGGGTCGACCAGTTCCTCGGACCCCGCCTCGACGGCGCCGCGGACCGGGCCCGGACGATCGAGGCCACCGGCTTCGACGGCCTCTTCACCGCCGAGGCCGCGCACGGGCCGTTCCTGCCCCTCGCGCTGGCGGCCGAGCACACCCGCCACGTCACGCTCATCACCAACGTGGCCGTCGCCTTCGCCCGCAGCCCCTTGGACCTCGCCCAGGTCGCCAACGACCTCCAGCGCCTGAGCGGCGGTCGCTTCGTGCTGGGCCTCGGCACCCAGATCCGCCCGCACATCGAGTCGCGCTACTCCATGCGCTGGTCGGGTTCGCCGGTGGGCCAGATGCGCGACCTCGTGGAGGCGATCCGGGCGATCCAGACCGCCTGGCAGGACCGCACGCCGCTCGACCACCGTGGCGAGCACTACCACCACACGCTGATGACTCCGATGTTCGACCCCGGGCCCAACCCGTTCGGACCGCCACCCGTGTGGCTGGGGGCGCTCGGCCCGAAGATGTGTCGCCTCGCCGGCGAGGTCGCCGACGGCGTGCTGGTGCACCCGTTCCACTCCGGCCGCTACGTCCGGGACGTGGTGGCGCCGCACGTGGAGGAGGGGCGCACCGCCGCCGGCCGCACGACGTCGTTCACGGTGCACGCCTGCCCCATCGTGTGCACCGGCAGCACCGACGAGGAGCGCGAGCGGGCCGAGGTCGGGGTCCGGGGCCTGTTGGCCTTCTACGGCTCGACCCCCGCCTACCGGGTCACCCTCGACGCCCACGGATGGGGTGACCTCCAACCCGAGTTGCGGGCCCTCACCAAGGCCGGCCGGTGGGCAGACCTGCCCAGCCTCCTCACCGACGAGATCGTCGAGGCCCTGGTCGTACGCGGCGAGCCGGGCCAGATCGCGTCCCGGCTCGAGGAGCGCTACGCCGGCACCGTCGACCGCGTGGGCCTGTCGCTGCCCTACGAGGCCTCGCCCGCGACGGTCGCCGAGATCGCCCGCGGCTTCCACCCCACGACCTGATCGCGAACGTACCCCGACCTGACGGCGCAGCACCCCGGGGTTCGGCCTCGGCGGGTCCGAGGCCGCGCGCCCGCCTGTCCCGGGCCGTCGGCAGCATCACGCACCAATCGCCCATTAATTTGCCTATCTAATACAAAACCGCTACTATTTCGGTTACCGGCAACCCCGTCGGCACCCGACCCGAGGAGCACCATGGCACCCACCGGAATCACCTTCATCGACCCCGCGGGCACCACCGGCTTCTACGAGAGTTGTGGCGGCGACTGGATCTTCGTCCGTCGCGCCCGGCTGGCCGATGGGCCGACCCCCGTGGAGTCGGTCGCCGTCACCCCCGAGGAGCGCGACCTGGCGGTCTTCCTCGCCCAGTGCGGCGCCCCGGCCGACCAGACCCTGCGTGAGTACTTCTCCGAGCGCGGCATCGAGTCGCTCCGGGCGGCGGGCCACGGGCTCCGGTACACCCCACCCGTCGAGACGTTGCGACGCACGCTCGCGCGCCACGTCCGGACCTTCGCCCGCCCGGAGGTGCTGCGCACCGCCGAGGAGGCCAAGGCGGTCGCCGACGGCTGGGCCGCCTTCGAGTCCGGACGATTCCTCCAGGCCTACGGAGCGGCGGTCGCCGCCGGCACCTCCGCCGGATCGGCCGAGGAGCAGCTCGACGCCCGCCTCCTCGAGGCCTACGCCCTGTGGCGCCTCGACGACCGCGAGGCCGCGGTCGCGGCGGCCACCGACTTCCTCGACGGCATCCGGGGCGAGTCCGCCCTGCGCGACGCCTGGGCCCACGGTCTCGTCGCCGGCCTCCACGTCGCCGGGGGCGCCGACGGGCGTGACCCGGAGGCGGCACTGCCCCACCTCGCGGCCGCCCGGGTCGCCTTCGTCGACGCCGGTGCCGCCGAGCTGGTCGTGGCCTGCTTCGCCGACGAGGCCGACTGCCTCGACGCGCTCGGCCGCCACGAGGAGGCGCAACTGTGGTTCGAACAGGCCGTCCACCACGCCGAGGTGGGCACGCTGCTGGACGACGACGACGATGGCCGGCGGCACCTCCTGCTCGCCATGGTCCACGTGTTCTTCGCCGAGTCGTACGCCGCCGAGCACCGGGTCACCCTGGCGACCGAACAGGCCCGCATCGCTGCGGACCTCGCCGCTCGGGCCGCCGAGGACTTCGCGCACCCCGACGCCGAGGGCACCCGCGGGATCGCCCGCGAGGTCGTGGCCTGGCTCGAGACCCGTGGCGGGAACTACCAACTCGCCCTCGACGCCGCCGCCGACGCCCAGCGGGCGCTCGCCGGCACCGGTGAGCACCTCGGGGTGACCTGGTGCGACCTGTGGACCACGGTCTCGCGCGAGCAGCTCGAAGGCCGGTCGGCCGTCCGGCCCGCCGAGTGGGACACCCTCACCCAGCGCTTCGCCGACCACGGGCTCACCGACGTGGCCGAATGGATCGAGACCCACCGCCGGGCAGCCTGATGCGCCACCGGCGGCCGGGGCGGCGTCAGTGGCCGAGGATCTCGGTGGTCTCCTCGGCGTGGAGCGGCCGCCGGGGCAGCCACAGCGCCAGACCGAGCCACACCACTCCCACCGGCACCAGGCAGAGGAACACGAACGACAGGGAGCGCCCGAACGACTCGATGACGCCGTGGGCGACCGCCGTGGGCAGGGCCCGGATGGCCTCGGGACTCCCCCGGAGCTTCGCCAGGTCGAGGCCGGCCGACTTCGGCGTGAGGCGGGGGATCCAGTGCGTCAGGCGGTTGTTGAGCACACCGCCAAGGGCCGCCAGCGCGATCGCGCCGCCGATCTGACGCGACAGGAACGACGTCGACGTCGCCACGCCGATGTCGTTGGCCCCGACCTCGTTCTGCGCGACGAGCAGCATCGTCTGCATGGTGAATCCCACCCCGAAGCCGATGAACGCCGCTCCGAGCAGCATCACCACCAGCGGCGTCCAGACGTGGGTCAGCCCGATCACGAGACCGCCGATCACGACGAACACCGCACCCGTGATCGGCCAGGCCCGGTAGTGCCCGCTGCGCGCGATCGCACGACCCGACGCCAGGTTGCCCCCGACCGCCCCGACCATGAACGGCGCCACGTACAGGCCCGCCACCCCGGCCTTCACCCCGTGCACGTACTGGATGATCGCGGCCGCGAAGTACAGCGACGGCCAGAACGCGACGCCCGTCATGACGTTGATCGCCGCGGCGAGCTTTCCGGGTCGGGTCCGGAACAGCCGACCGGGCAGCACGGGCTCGGCGGCGCGGCGCTCGTTGAGCACGAACGCGACGCCGAGGACGACCGCCGCGACCCCGAGTCCGACGATCAGTGGTGACCCCCAGGGCGCGCGCGTCCCTCCCCAGCTGGTCATGAGCACGAAGGCGGTGATCGTCCCCACGATGAGCAAGGCTCCGAGGTAGTCGATCGTGTGCCCGGTGCGGCGCACCGGCGCCTCGAGGTAGCGGAGCACGATGAACAGGGAGATCCCACCGAGCGGGACGTTGATGTAGAAGCAGAGCCGCCAGGTGAGGTTCTGCGCGAAGAAGCCACCGAGGATCGGCCCGCCCACGCTCGACACGATGAACACCATGCTCGAATAGCCGATGAACCTCGCGAGTTGGCGGGGCGGTACGAGGTCGCCGAGGATCGCGAACGGCAACGACATGAGACCGCCGGCACCGAGGCCCTGGAGCGCCCGGAAGGCGATGAGTTGCGTCATCGACTGCGCCGCCCCGCACAGGACCGACCCGAGGAGGAACGTACCGAGCGCGAAGACGAAGATCCGCTTCCGACCGTAGAGGTCGCCCAGCTTCCCGTAGAGCGGGGTGCTGACCATGGCCGTCAGGAGATAGGCGGTCGCCAACCAGGAGAGGTCGCGCAGCCCGTGGAGGTCGCCGACGATGGTGGGCAGGGCGGTCGCCACGACCGTGGTGTCGAGCGACGAGAGGGCGTTGCCGATCATCAGGCCGATGAACACGACCCAGATGACCCGCGTCGGCGTCCAGGGCGACTCGCGGGCCTCGTCGCCGGCCGGGCTCCCGACCGTTCCGGCGGCAGATGCGCCTGCGTCGTCCACGATGGCCACGGTCACCCCTTCCCCGGCGGGGATCGTACGGCACGGCTACGGTTCGCGCCGGGACGGGCCGACGACGGCGCCCGCCGACGGGAGGGGATCGCCGTGGGGTACACCCGCCAGGAGATCGAGGGCGCCTTCGCCGAGTTCCAGGCCGCCGCCGTGGAAGCGTGCGCGACCGGCGACTGGACCCGGTGGTCGGACTGCTTCACCGAGGACGCCCACTACTACGAGCACCACTACGGGCACTTCGAGGGCCGCGCCCGAATTCGCGACTGGATCACCGCGACCATGGCCGAGCCGGTCAACCGCGACATGGTCTCCTTCCCCATCGACTGGTACGTCGTCGACGAGGAACGGGGCTGGATCATCTGCGCGGTCTGGAACGTCATGGCCGACCCCGGCGACGGCAGCGTCCACCGCGAAGTCAACTGGACCAAGCTCCATTACGCGGGCGACGGCCGGTTCGACTACGAAGAGGACCTCTACAACCCGCTCGAGTTCGGCACCATGATCACGGGCTGGCTCGAGGCCAAGCAGCGCTCGTCCGGAGCCTGAGCGTCAGTCGCGCTCCAGGCGCCAAGGGTCGGCCATCACCAGTCGGTGGCGTCGCCCCGCCACCGTCGGGTCCGCCGTCGCGTACCCGGCGTCGCCGTCCCACATCGCGATCATCCCCTCGTCGGAGCGCGTGATGACCGTCTCGTACACCACGGGCTCCCGGGCCCGGGCGTCGACCATGAGGGCCTCCACACTGGGGAACGCCGCGAGAGAGTCCAGGGTCATCCACGTCGGTGGTGCGAGTTCGACCTCGCCGGCCGCCTGACGCGTCAGCGCCTCCGACGCGCCCATCCAGGCCGAGTCGTGGATCTCCCCGCCGTCGATGGTGACGATCCCGGCGGGGGCAGGGCCCACGAAGAACCACGTCGCGAACCGCCGGGGCGCGCCGGCCGGCGGCGTCCAGTGGGCGAACCAGTCGAAGCTGTCCGGGGGCACCTCGAGCCCGGTCTCCTCGAGCGCCTCTCGGACCGCGGCGCGCCGAGCGGCGGACTCGGCGTCGGCGGCACCGACGCGGTCGCCGTCGTCGATGCGGCCGCCGGGGAACACCCACATGCCGCCGAAGGCGAGCTTCGAGTTCTTGCGCAGCATGAGGGTCTCCACCCCCGACGCGCCGTCGCGCACGAGCACCACGGTCGCCGCCGGGACGATGGTGTCGTCGGGCTCGTGGTCACGGAACCACGCCTCCAGGCGACTCACCCGAGGTGCTCCTCGGTCATCGGTCGTCATCATCACCTCCGGAGCGGGCGTCGATCCGCCGGCCCGGCCGGCGGGCGGGGCCGCTCATCACCCCACCGCCGTCGGCACGCGTACGGGCAGTCCGGCCGCCCGGTAGATGGCGTCGATCACGGTCAGGTTCGCCACCGCGTCCGCCGGCGACGTGAGGGGGACCTCGCCGTTCGTGACCGCGTCGGCGAACGCGCGCAGCTGGTACCAGTAGGTGGACTCGCCCCGGATGCGCTGGGCCACCTTGCGCTCGCCCCGCCGCCGCACCGTGATGCGGTTGTAGAGCTGGGGCAGGGTGGGGTTGAAGACCGAGATCCGTCCCTCGTCGCCCTGGACCCGCACGTCGATGATCGGCCGGGCGACCGCCATCAGGGCCGCGGTGATCCGACCGGTCCGGCCGTCGGGCCAGCGCAGATCGGCGGTGATCCAGCGGTCGATCCCACCGGATCGCACCTTCGCGCGCGCCGACACGACCGTCGGCTCGTCAGCCGCGACCGACCGCAGCTGGTGCACCGGATAGCAGCCCAGGTCCATCAGCGAGCCGCCGGCCAGCGCGGGATCGAACCGGATGTCGCCCGGCGGGAGGAACGGGATGACCGCACGGGCCTCGAGGTGCCGGACCGCGCCGATGCGCCCCTCGCGCACGAGCGAGCACATGAGCTCCGCCAGCGGGTGGTACCGGTAGTGGAACGCCTCCATCGTCACCAGCCCCCGCTCGGCCAAGGCCCGGTCGGCCACGACCGCCACCGCCGCGGCTTCGTCGGCGTTGGCCGCGAACGGCTTCTCGCACAGGACGTGCTTGCCCGCTTCGAGCGCCCGCACCGTCCAGTGGCCGTGGAGGCCGTTGGGGAGCGGGTTGTAGACCGCATCGACGTCCGGGTCGGCGATGAGCGCGTCGTAGGAGTCGTGGACGACCGGGATCCGCCGCTTCGCGGCGAAGGCCGCGGCCCGCGACCGGTCACGCGCCGCCACGGCGACGACCTCGACGTCGGGGAGGGTGCGGGCGGGAACGACCACGGCGGCGGGCGCGATCCGGGCCGCTCCGAGGATGCCGATGCGCAGCGGTGCCATGGGGCGAGCCTAGAACGACCGCCGCCGGAGCGGTCGATGGTCGGGCTTGGCGGTCCGGGTCGAGACGGTGCGACAATGCCCCCAGGTGCGCCGGTCCGGGCACACCCGAGGCCATCCCCGAGCGAGGCACCGTGCGCGGCATCCGGGTCGTCGACCTTTCCACCGGGATCACCGGCCCGTACTGCACCAAGATGCTCGCGGACGCCGGGGCCGACGTCGTCAAGGTCGAGCCGGCGACCGGGGACGCCCTGCGGCGCTGGGGGGCCTCAGCGGGCGACCGGGAGCCCGGCGCCCTGTTCGAGTTCCTCCACACGACCCGTCGCTCCGTCGTGGGGGGCGTCGACGACCCCGAGGTGCGCACCTTGTGCCTCGCCGCCGACGTCGTCGTCCACGACGCCGCCCCGGGCACGTTCCCGGTCGCCGAGCTCCACGCCACCCGGCCCGACCTGGTGGTCGTGTCGGTCAGTCCGTACGGGCAGGACGGCCCGTGGCGCGACCGCCCCGCGACCGAGTTCACCCTCCAGGCCGACTGCGGCTCCATCGCGTCGCGGGGGCTGCTCGATGCTCCCCCGTTCGCCGCCGGTGGACGGATCGGCGAGTGGGTCACCGGCACCTACGGGGCGCTGGCGGTGGCGGCCGCGGTCCGAGAGGCCCGCCGGTCCGGGCACGGCGAGCACATCGACCTCGCCCAGCTCGCCGTGATGAGCCTCACCATGAACACCTACTCGATGCTGGGCGCCGAGATGATGGGTTGGCCCCCGGCGGCCGGACCCCCCCGCACGGTCGAGACACCCTCGATCGAGCCCACCGCCGACGGCTACGTCTGCTTCACCACCAACAGTGCGCAGCAGCTCCAGGACTTCCTCGTCCTGATCGGCCGTCCCGACCAGCTCGACGAACCCGACTGGGCCCGACCCGGACCCCGCTTCGCCCGTCGCGACGAGTTCCTGGCGCTGGCCCACGCCTACACCACGGCGCGGACCAACGCGGAGGTGCTCAGCGAGGCCGAGTTGCTCCGGATCCCGGCCGGCCCGGTGGGCAACGGCGCGACCGTGACCACGTTCGACCACTTCGTCGCCCAGGGCACCTTCGTGGAATCGCCGTCCGGTCGGTTCCGCCAGCCGCGAGTCCCGTACCGGATCACCGGGTGGGAACCGACCCCGTTCCGACGGGCACCCGGGCTCGGCGAGCACACCGACGCGATCGGGTGGGACGAACGGCCCCCGACCCCGCCGTCGGACGAGCGCCGCCTCCCGCTCGACGGGGTGCGCGTCCTCGACCTCACCGCCTGGTGGGCGGGACCCGCCGCCGGGCACCTGTTGGCGATCCTCGGCGCCGACGTCATCAAGGTCGAGTCGGTCACCCGCCCCGACCTCATGCGCTACTCGGCGGCGAAGCAGCCGCCCACGGAGCAGTGGTACGAGTGGGGATTCATCTTCCACGGGGCCAACAACACCAAACGCGGCATCACCCTCGATCTCACCGCCGAGGAGGGCCGCGCGCTCCTGCTCCGCCTGGTGGAGCAGTCCGACGTGCTCATCGAGAACTTCACGCCCCGGGTCATGGACAACTTCGGTCTGGACTTCGACGCGCTCCACGCCGTCAACCCCCGCCTCGTGATGACCCGCATGCCCGCCTTCGGCCTGTCGGGCCCGTGGCGCGAGCGGACCGGCTTCGCCCAGTCGATGGAGTCCATCACCGGGATGGCCTGGATGACCGGCTGGGCCGACGGCCCTCCGGTGCTCCCGCGCGGTGCGTGCGACCCACTCGCCGCCGCCCACGCGATGTTCGCCACGCTCCTGGCGCTGGCCGAAGCCGAGCGCACGGGTGAGGGTCGCCTCGTCGAGGTCACCATGATCGAAGCGGCGCTCAACGTCGCCGCCGAGGCCATCGTGGAGTACGAGGCGTCAGGAACGCTCCTGACCCGCGACGGCAACCGCAGCCCGGTGGCCGCCCCTCAGGGCCTCTACGCCTGCCGCGGCACGGAGCGGTGGCTGGCCCTGGCCTGCGCGACCGACGCGCACTGGGACGCACTGCGCACGGTCCTGGGCGATCCGGAGTGGGCCCGGGATCCCGCGTTCGCCGTCGCGGCCGGGCGTCGTGCCCACCACGACCTCCTCGACACGCACCTTGCCGCCTTCGCCGCCGACCACCCCGTCGACGAGCTCGTGGAGCGTCTCGCCGCGGCCGGCGTCCCCGCAGCACGAGCGGTGGACCCCCGCGACATCGCCGTCAACCCCCAGCTGCTCCACCGCAATTTCTTCGAGCCCGAGGACCACCCGGTCTGCGGAGTGCAGCGGGTGCCCAACGCCCCCTGGAAGTTCGCGGGCAACGAGCGCCCCTGGCTGCGACGACCGGCCCCCACCCTCGGCCAACACAACGCCGAGGTGCTCGGCGGCCTGCTCGGCCTCGACGCCGACGAGCTCGACCGCCTCACCGCCGCCGGGATCATCGGCGACCGACCGAAGGGGGCCTGAGTGGCCCGCCAGCGCATTGCCGATCCCTCCGAGTGGGGCGCCGCGACCGAGTTCGACGACATCGGTGGCGAGGTCGCGATCTGCGGCGTGGGCGACTCCGACATGTCGAAGGCGTCGGGCCGCACCACCCGGGAGATCGTCGGCCAGGCGGTCGAGCGGGCGCTCGCCGACGCCGGCCTCGAACCCACCGACATCGACGGTCTCATGTACGTGGGCATGCCCGAGCAGTTCGACGGGGCGGCCTTCCACGAGTACTTCGGCACCCACCACGACCTCTGGGAGTCGCGTCGTGGTGGCGGCATGACGATGGCGGCCAGCGCGCCGTACTACGCCGCCGAGGCCCTGCGCGACGGTCGCGCCACCTACGTGCTCAACACGTTCGGCGTGGCCTGGGCGACCCAACGCGGCGAGATGACCGGCGGGCCCGGGCAGGCCCACGCCCAGGACCTCTTCAAGCAGAACCTCGAGATCCCCTTCGGCTGGTTCCCCCAACCCGTGTACTTCGCCACGATCGCCCGGCGCCACCTGCACGAGTTCGGCACCACCGAGGAGCAGCTCGGCGCCATCGCCGTGGCGTGTCGCCGGCACGCCAACGCCAATCCGGCCGCGGTGATGCACACGAAGCCGCTGTCGCTGGAGCAGTACCTGGCGTCACCGAAGTTCGTGGAGCCGTTCCGCAAGGAGGACTGCTGCCTCATCTCCGACGGAGGCGGCGCCTACATCATGACGACCCCCGACCGGGCGCTCGACCGCCCGAAGGCGCCGGTGACCGTGGCCGGTGTGGGCCTGGGCAACTCGTTCTCGGGCACCCACTGGGCCCAGCAGCCCGCCTTCATGTCGACGCCCGCGGTGTTCTCGGCGCCGGTGGCGTACGGGATGGCCGGGGTCGGCCCCGCCGACATCGACCTGTTCACGTGCTACGACCCGTTCACGATCGTGACCCTGATGCAGATCGAGGACCACGGGTTCTGCGCGAAGGGCGACGGGGGCACCTTCGTGGCGGGCGACACGCTCCACTTCGACGTGGGCACGCTGCCCCACAACACGCACGGCGGCATGCTCTCGCACGCCTACGACCTCGGGATCTCCCACGTCTCCGAGGTGGTCCGCCAGCTACGCGGCGAAGCCGTCAACCAGGTCGCCGACTGCGAGGTGGGCGTCTACGCGGGCTACACCGGCCCCCAGGGCTCCACGCTGATCCTGCGGCGGGGCACGTGACCAGAGGAACGGAGCGCCGCTGATGGCCGAGCACCGCACCGAGGGCAAGATCACCCGGGACCGGTTCCCGCTCCCTGACGTCACCTGGCCACTCACCGCCGGCTTCTGGGAGGGTGCCGCCCACGACGAGCTCCGCCTCCCCGTCTGCGACGGCTGCGGGCGCTTCCGCTGGTACCCGAAGGAGACCTGCGGACGCTGCGACGCCGAGCCCTTCACCTGGACCGCTACGAGTGGACGCGGAACCCTGTACTCCTGGGTCGTGGCCACCCACGCCTTCCTGCCGCAGTTCGCCGACCTGGTGCCCTACGTCCCCGCCCTGGTCGCCCTCGAGGAGGACCCGTCGGTCCGCATCCCGACCCGCATGGTCGACGTCGATCCCGCCGCCCTCACCTTCGACATGCCCGTGACCGTCACCTTCCGCCCGATCTCGTTCGCCGGGATCGACGGCGCGGTCCCGGCCCCCATGTTCGTGCCCGCATGAGCACCTCCGGCCTCACCACCGGCACCGTCGACGACGTGACCTTCGTGCGGGTCGCCCCCGGCTGGTGGATCAGCAACTTCGGCGGCCTGTGCGCCAGCGGGCTCGCCGCCCGCCGCGGCGGTGCCGTCCGCCGGACCGTGTTCAGCCTTGCCGTGGCCACCCACGTGGTCGAGGCCGGGGTCGCCTTCCGGCGCGCCTCGCAGGCCGGGCTCGGCCGCGACGCGGCCACCCGGTGGGCGCTCCAGACCGCCGGCGTCGGGTTCCCGTCGCTGATGGCGCTCGGGCGTCTGCTGCGCGAGCGCGACGGAACGGTCTGAGGCACCGTCGTGTCCGACCGGACCGTGCTCACCAACGCGACCGTCATCACCTCCGACCCCCACGCCCCGCACGCGACCACCGTGCTGGTCCAGGGCGAGCGCATCGCGCTCGTCGGCGGTGACGACCTCGCCACCGCGGCCGCCGCCGACGGCGTCGCGGTCGTCGACCTCGCCGGAGCCGTGGTGGCCCCGGGCTTCATCGACGCGCACAACCACCTCTCGGTCGCGGCGCTGCACCCCCTCTGGCACGACGTGCGCGGTCTCGCCGATCGCGACGTCCTCGTCGAGGCCGTCCGGGCGCAGGCGGCCGCCGAGCCCGACGTGGACTGGGTCCGACTCCAGGGGATCGACCTCCTGGGCCCCGGCCGGGGCATCACCCGTCACGACCTCGACGCGGCCGGCGTCGACCGACCGGTGATCGTCGCCGACTCCACGCTCCACCAGTGCGTGGTGAGCAGCCACGCCCTCGACCGGCTCGGACTGGGCCAGGGGTCCGATGCCCCCGCCAACGGCGAGATCGGGCGCGAGGCCGACGGCACCCCCGACGGGGTCCTGGTCGAGGCGGCGTGGAGCGACGCCCACGCGACGTCGATGCGCGCCTACTGCGACCCTGACCGCTGGGCCGAGCACGTGGCCGCTCGGGCCCGCACGCTCCTGGCCGATGGCATCACCTGCGTGCACGACGCCGCGTGCGCGCCCGAGGCCGAGGCGCTGTACCGGGCGATGGCGAGCGCCGGGAACCTGCCCATCGACGTGGTCGGGATGCCCCACCCGGCCGCACTGCTGCGCAACGACCACACCGCCCGACTCGACGGACCCGTCACCGGCGAGGGCGACGACCGCTTCCGGGTGGGCGCGATCAAGCTCTTCGCCGACGGTGGGGTGGCCATCGCACTCGACGTCACCGTGCAGGGGTTCTCCCTCCGGGTGGGCACGCTCTTCGGCGACCTCGACGAGCACGCCCGCCGCGCCGCGGACCGCGGCTTTCGCCTCGCGATCCACGCCATGGGCAACCTCGGGGTGCAGGCCATGATCGACACCGCCACCGGGATCGCTCGCGCCCATCCGGGGCGCGACCACCGGTTCCGCATCGAGCACGCTGGCGTCACCGGACCCGACCAGTGGCGCGCCCTCGCGGACCTCGGCGCCGTGGCCGTGGTCCAGCCCGGGTTCGTCGAACACGTGGGCCACCGCGCGGGCGGCGCCCACTTCGACGAGCACCACTGGCTGGCCTTCGCCGGACTCGCCGAGGCCGGGGTGACGCTGGCCGGGTCGTCCGACGACCCGTGCGCCCCGGTGCCCCCGCTCTGGGGCCTGGCGCTCGGCATCGGCCGGCGCACCTCCACGGGGGTGGACTTCGAGGTCGACCAAGCGCTCCCCTTCACCGACTGGCTGACCGCCTACACCCGCGGCGCCGCCTACGCCGGGGGTCAAGAGCACGAGCGCGGGATGCTCGCTCCGGGGTTGCTGGCCGACCTGGTGGTGCTCGACCGCGCCGCCCCCGACGCCCGGGTCCTCCAGACCTGGAAGCGCGGAACCTGCGTACACCGGGCCGACCCCGTCGACCTCCTCGCCCCCGGCGAGCGCTGACCAGCGTGGGTTCGTCGGTCGCGCCCCTGGCGCGGACCGACGAACCCACGCTGCTGGGTCGGGTCAGGACTTGGCGCGCTGCTGGCGGATCCATTGCACCGACCCGGCGATGAATCCTCCGACGTTCTGGGCCTTGCCCTTGGCGATGTCGTGGAAGAAGGCGGGCACGTAGATCTCGAGCCGGTCCTCGGCGAGGCCCGCCATCATCCCGTCGACGAACTCCGCCACCGAGATCTTCTCGATGTCGGGCGAGAGCGGGTCGTTGTCGGGGACGAGGAACAGCGGCGTGTCGACCACGCCCGGGTAGACGATGTTGACCCGGGTGCCATGATCCCAGAGGTCGATCGCCATGGCCTCGCTGAACACCGACAGTGCGGCCTTCGACGCGTCGTAGGCCCCCTCGCCGGGCGACGACAGCGTGGCCGCCACCGACGAGACCATCACCACCCGACCCGAGCCGCGCTCGACCATGTGCGGGAGCAGCGCGAGCGTGAGTCGGACCGGCGCCGAGTAGTTGACCCGCATGACCAGGTCGACGGTCTCGGGATCGAGGTCGAGCACACCCTTGTGCTTGGGGATCCCGGCGTTGTTGATCAGGCAGTCGACCCCGCCCCAGGCGAGCACGTCGGCGGCCAGGGCGTCGAGGGCGCCCCAGTCCGCGAGGTCGCAGACCCACTGGCGGTGTCCGCCCGAGTGCGACTCGCAGGCCGCGAGGGTGTGGGCGAGTCGGTGCTCGTCGCGCCCGACCAGGCCCAGCGTGGCACCTTCCTCGGCCAGGCGCACGGCCAGCGCCGCGCCGATCCCCGAACTGGCACCGGTGAGCAGCACCCGTGCGCCCTGCGGATCGAACCCCGTGGGTCCGCCGGTGGGTGCGGCATCCCGCGCGGTCTGCTGTCCGTCCTGCTCGTCCGCCACCTGCTGCGCTCCTCGTCCACCGGTCCGGTCAGCTGGTCGCGGAACCCACCGCTCCGCACGGCGAGCATACAATAGTTCAGCCGGGGCAGACCCGGCTGCGGCCCGCGGGCCGTCGGACCCGAACACCACCCCCGACCGTCCAGCCCAGGAGGACCCAGAGCATCATG
>JBAXBB010000027.1:0-29046 GCA_037142235.1 Actinomycetes bacterium | reverse complement strand
CCTTCACCGAGATCGAGGAAAGCCTCGGCAACGTTGCCGTGCTGGTCAACAACGCCGGCATCACCAAGGACGGCCTGCTCGCCCGCATGTCCGACGACCAGTGGTCGGCGGTGATCGACACCAACCTCGGAGGCGCGTTCCACACCATCCGGCGGGCGGCGCCGAAGATGATGCGTGGGCGTTTCGGGCGGATCGTGAATGTTTCGTCCGTCAGCGGGCACATCGGGGCACCCGGCCAGGCCAACTACTCGGCGGCCAAGGCGGGCCTCCTCGGGCTCTCCCGGGCGGTGGCCCGGGAACTGGCCTCCCGCAACGTCACCTGCAACGTGGTGGCTCCTGGTCCTATCGTGACGGCCATGACCGACGCCATGCCCGACGAATGGCGGGCGGTCATGCAGGCCACCGTGCCCCTCGGCCGCCTCGGGGCCCCGGAGGAGGTGGCGGCGGTCGTCGCGTTCTTGTGCTCCGAGGGCGCCGGATACGTCACGGGGGCCCTGGTTCCCGTCGACGGTGGCCTCGGCATGGGACACTGACAGAATCCAGATCCACTGCACGACCGACGAGCCAGACCAGCCAGACTGGCCGTCCAGACCAACCTGACCCATCGAAATGATCGACCAGACCAACCAACCAGACCCGGAACGAAGGAGCAACGATGGAGCGTGACGAAGCACTCGCAGCACTGCGCGAGGTCGCGGTCGAGGTCTTGAGCGTGGAGCCCGACGCCGTCACCGAGGACGCCCGCTTCAAGGAGGACCTCGACGCCGACAGCCTCGACCTCGTCGAGCTGGTCATGGGCCTCGAGGAGCGGTTCGACATCTCCGTGCCCGAAGAAGACCTCGAGAACGTCGCGACCGTGGGCAACGCGGTCGACCTGGTGCTGGGCAAGGTCGCCGCCAAGTAGCGATCATCTTCTGACCATCCGACCGACGAGACGCGTGGAGCACTGGCAATGAGTGGCGAACTGCTCGACCACCGAGGACGACCCCGGGTCGTGGTCACCGGCATGGGAATCAAGTGCCCGGCTGGGACCGACGTCGAAGGGGCCTGGAGCACGGTGCGGGCCGGGCGCTCGATGGCAGCCGCCATCGAGCTCTTCGACGCGACCCCCCTCGAAGTGCGGTTCGCGTGCGAGGTGAAGACCTTCGACCCCGAGGCCTACTTCAGCCCCAAGGACGTCCGTCGCCAGGACCGGGTCACGCAGCTCGGCTTCGCCGCTGCCTCCGACGCCATCGATTCGGCCGGCGACCTCGCTTGCGACCCCGATCGCATCGCGGTGGTGGCCGCCACCGGGGTCGGTGGCCTCACCACCCTCGAGGAGAACTGCCACATCTTCTACGAGAAGGGTCCGTCGCGGGTCAGCCCGTTCTTCGTCCCGATGATGATGCCCAACGCCACGGCCGGCGTGATCTCCATGCGGTACGGGTTCACCGGTCCCGCTTTTTGCGTCTCCACGGCCTGCGCCGCCGGCACCAACGCCATCGGAGAGGGCGTCCGGCTCCTACGCGACGGTTCCGCCGACGTGGTCGTGGCGGGGGGTACCGAAGCGTTCACGGCGGTTACGGTGGCGGCGTTCGCCCGCATGGGCGCACTCAGCAAGTGCAACGACGACCCCACCGCGGCATCGCGCCCGTTCGACGTCGACCGTGACGGGTTCGTCATCGCCGAGGGTGCGGGCTTCCTCGTGCTCGAGTCGTTGGAGCACGCGCTGGCGCGCGGTGCGACGATCCACGGGGAGGTCGCCGGCTACGGCCGCAACTCCGACGCTTACCACATCACCGCTCCGTCGCCCGGCGGGATTGGCGCCGCACGGTGCATGGAACTGGCTCTGGCCGACGCCGGGCTCGGCGCCGGCGAGATCGGGCACATCAATGCCCACGGCACGTCCACCCCGCTCAACGACGCCGCCGAGGCCGAGGCGATCCACAGGGTGTTCGGCGCCACGCCGCCCCCGGTCACCGCGCCCAAGGGCGTGCTCGGGCACATGATCGGTGGTGCCGGGGCCGCGGAAGCCGTGCTGTCACTGCTGATCCTCCGCGACGGGATCCTGCCGCCCACCGCCAACCTCACCACCATCGGTCCCGACATCGACCTCGACGTCGTGCACGGAGCCGAGCGTGCCATCTCGTCGGACCCGGCGATCTCGAACTCCTTCGGGTTCGGTGGCCACAACGCGTCGCTGGTGCTGCGGCGCGTGGAGTGATTTCGGACTCCACCCCGCTGGCGGGGCGCCGCAGCCCCGCCGCCACCGCCGCCCTGATCGACGCGCCCGATGGGCGCAGGGTCAGCCGGTTCCGCATCGAGGGAGGAACGCACGTCGGGTCCATCGGGCCACCCGAGGGCCAGGTCATCGAGCGCGCCGTCCGCCACGCGATCAACTTCGGGATCCCACTCGTGGGGATCATCGCGTCGTCGGGCGCCGACATCGCCGAGGGCATCCCGTCGCTCCACGCGTGGGGCCGCGTCGCCAAGTCCCTGGCCGACGCCTCCGGGGTCGTGCCGACACTCCTCGCCGTGATCGGTCCGTGCGTGAGCGGGCCGGCGCTCCTGCTCGGCATCGCCGACGTCGTGGTGTTCACCGAGGACGCGTTCGCCTACGTCACCGGCCCCGAGACCGTGCGGTCGTTCACCGGCATCACCGTCGATCACCGCGAGCTCGGCGGGACCTGGGCGCACGATCGCCGCAGCGGCGTCGCTTCGCTGGTGGTCCCCGACGAGGAGCACGCCCTGGAGGCGATCTGGGCCGTGCTCGAGTACCTCCCCTCTCATCACCTCGACGATCCGCCTCGCGCCGATGTCGGCGATCCCGTCGACCGGTCGTGCGACGTCGCCACCGCCGCGATGCCCGCCAGGGCCACCGCCTCGTACGACGTCCGCACGGTCATCGACGACGTCGTCGACCGGCACTCACGGCTGGAGTTGCGGCCCAACTACGCTCCCAACCTGGTCACCGCCCTGGCGCGACTCGACGGCCGGCCCGTCGGCATCGTCGCGAACCAGCCCCAGCAACGCGCCGGCAGCCTCGACATCGAGGCCTCCGAGAAGGCGGCGCGCTTCGTGCAGTGGTGCGACTGCTTCAACCTCCCGCTCCTCACCCTCGTCGACACTCCCGGGTTCGAACCCGGGAAGGACCTCGAGTGGCGGGGCATGATCCGCCACGGAGCCGAACTCGTCTACGCCTACGGTGACGCCACCGTCCCGCGGCTGTGCCTCGTGCTGCGCAAGGCGTACGGAGGGGCGTACATCGTGATGGACTCCAAGGGCCTGGGCAACGACTGGTGCGGGGCCTGGCCCACGGCGGAGATCGCCGTGATGGGGGCTCCCGGGGCGGTGCAGATCCTCTCCGGGCGCTCGCTGCAGGAGATCACCGATCCCGACGCCCGCCTCGCCGAGCAGCGCCGACTCGAATCCGAGTACGAGGAGCGCTTCTCGAACCCCTACGTGGCGGCCGAGCGGGGCTACGTCGACGACGTGTTCCCGGCCGCCGACACCCGTCGGATCCTCGCCTCCACCCTCGAACACCTCCTCACCAAGCGCGAGGTCCGCCCCGCCCGTCGGCACGGCAGTTCGCCCCTCTAGGCGCCCTGGTCCGGCCCTGGACCGCTTGTAGCCTCGGCGCCACCACAGAGGGAGAAACCATGTTGCTCGAGGGCAAGAGAATCCTCGTCACCGGAGTGCTCAACACCGAGTCGATCGCCTTCTCGGTCGCCCGGGTCGCCCAGGAGCAGGGCGCCGAGGTCGTCCTGACCTCGTTCGGACGGGTCATGAGCCTCACCACGCGCTCGGCGCGGCGACTCCCCGTCGAGCCCAGGATCGTCGAGCTCGACGTCACCGACCCCGACCACCTCGCCGCCCTGGCGGGCGCCGTCGGGGGTTCGCTCGACGGGGTCGTCCACGCCATCGCCTTCGCGCCGGAGTCTTGCCTCGGTGGAGGGTTCCTCGAAGCCCCCTGGGAAGACGTCGCCGTCGCCGTGCAGGTGTCGGCGTTCTCCCTGAAGTCACTCGTCGCCGCCGCGCTCCCCCTCATGGGCCCCGGCGGATCGGTCGTCGGCCTCGACTTCGACAACTCCCAGGCCTGGCCCGTCTACGACTGGATGGGCGTGGCCAAGTCGGCGTTCGAGTCCACCGCCCGCTACCTCGCCCGTGACCTCGGACCGCGCGGGATTCGCGTCAACCTCGTGGCGGCGGGACCACTGCGCACCGTGGCGGCGAAGAGCATCCCGGGCTTCTCGCAGTTCGAGGAGGCCTGGGCCTCCCGGTCGCCACTCGGGTGGGACCTGAAGGACCCCGAGCCGGTCGCCCGGGCCGTCGCGGCACTCCTGTCGGACTTCTTCCCCGCGACGACCGGGGAGATGATCCACGTCGACGGCGGCTATCACGCCATGGGGGCCTGAGGCCACCGGCGTCAGCCCAGCTGGTTGCCCCAGATCGACACCATCGCCACCATCTCCCCCGGGTAGCCCCCGAGGTCCTGGGTCATGGCCAGTCCACGCTCGATCGTCTTGATCGTGCGCTCGGGCGGCGCCTCACCTCGCAACTGGGTGTAGCACTCGAAGATCTTGCGCAGCCCAGAAGCACCCACCGGGTGGCCGAAGCTCTTCAGGCCGCCGTCGGGGTTGATCGGGAAGTCGCCGTCGAGGTCGAAGGTGCCCGCGAGCACTTCCTTCCATGCGGTGCCCCGCTCGCAGAGCTGGAGCTCTTCCATGATGATCAGCTCCGCCGGGGTGAAGCAGTCGTGCACCTCCGACATGGCGATCTGCGCACGGGGGTTGGTGATGCCGGCCTGGCCGTAGGCGTCGGCGGCGGCCGCGCCGATCTCCTCGAAGTAGGTGTAGTCGTAGTCGGGGTCGGCGTTGCCCGACGCGTTGCCAGCGACGAACGAGAGGGCCTTCACGAACACCGGCTTGTCGGTGTACTTGTAGGCGTCCTCGGCCCGGCACACGATCGCGGAGGTCGCGCCGTCGGCGACACCGGAGCAGTCGAAGACCCGCAGCGTCCCGGCCATCAGCGGGGAGTTGCAGATGGTCTCGGTGGTGACTTCCTTCTTGAACTGGGCCCGGTGGTTCCGGGCGCCGTTGAAGTGGTTCTTCCACGAGATGTGGGCGAGGACTTCGCGCATCGTGGCGTCGTCGACGCCGAACTTCTTGCCGTACGCCGGGACGCACATGGCGTACATCGCCGCGGCGGTGAGGGTGCGCTCGGTGCCGTCGGAGGGGGGACGGCCGGCCGCTCCGGCCAGGCCCTGGTAGCCACCGTCCTTGACCTTCTCGACCCCGATGGCCATGGCGACGTCGTAGGCGCCCGAGGCCACCGCGTAGGCGGCGCCCCGCAGGGCCTCCCCCCCGGTGGCGCACATGTTCTCGACCCGGGTGACCGGCTTGTTGGTGAGGTGGAGCGGACGGGCGATCCCCAGGCCGGAGCTCCCCGACATCGCCGTGCCGTACCAATAGGCGTCGATCCCGTCCTTGTCGAGGCCGGCAGCGTCGAAGGCCTCGTTCGCGGCCCAGATGATGAGGTCGTCGGCACCCTTGTCCCAGTGCTCGGCGAACTCCGTGCACCCCATGCCGACGATGGCGACCTGGTCCTTGATCCCGTGCGAACCCATATGTGCTCCTCAGTCGTCGCGTCGTACGCCGTGCGCTAGCGGGCGGGACGTGCTTTCCAGAAATAGTTGTGGATGCCCTCGGCGGTGAAGAGCCGGCGGAAGGTCAGCTCCACGCGGTCACCGATCTGGAGGGCGTCGGCGTCGAGGTCGCAGAGCTCGACCGGCAGGCGTCCGCCACCGTCGAAGTCGACGACCGCGAAGACGATCGGGGGGCTCGGCGAGTAGGCGATCCGGTCGACCGTGAACGTCGCGATGGTGCCCTGGATCTCGCTCATGGGCGACGGTTCCATGTCGTCGAGCGCGTCACCCTCGCGGGAGATGCGGGCCGGCGGCAGGTGCAGAGCGCCGGTGGAACGGTCGCGTGAACCGACGAACGCGTACTTGTACTCGCGGCTGCGCGCGCTCACCGAGGCCGAGATGCGCGACGGCGCCGGACGGCGGGGCCCCTCGACCGACAGGGTGTTGCGCCAGGCCAGGAACTTCCCGTAGCCGATCGGCGCACCCCACGCGATCTGGTCGGCGACGCTCCGGGCCGACTGGTAGCCACGGATCGCCTCGGTGGTGCGGAAGACGAACACGTCGGCGCCGTCGGCAAGCGACAGCACGGCGATGACCTGGCCGGGTTCCGCCTTCTCGAGCACGTCGGTGAGGACGAGGCCCACCTGGGCGGCGCCGACGTTGCCCACCGTGGAGGTGAGGTCGTCGACCACGGCACCCTTGGCCTCACCGAGACGGCCGACGATCGAGCGCACGACGCGAGCGTGGAGGCCGCTGACGACGAGATGGTCGATCCCTTCCGGTCCCACGCCGGCGGCCTCGAGCCCGCGCTTCCAGGCGCTCTGCCCGAGCGGGGTGTACTGGGTCTCGCCGAAGCGCTCCTCCCAGAGGCCCGAGGCGCTGTCGCCGGGGACCCGCCAACGATCGATGAACTCCTCCGTCGCGGAGGCGCCGCCGAGGTACTCGGCGATCACGGGCCCGTCCTCGTCGTCACCGACGATCAGGGCGGCGGAGCCGTCGCCACCGAGCGCCTCGTCGCCGCTGCCCGGCTGGCCGGTGCGCACGTCGGCGCTCACCACCATCACGCTGCCGCCTCCCACGAGGGCGGTGCGCAGCGCGCCGACGGCGGAGCGGGCGGCCCCGCCGAAGTCGAGGGCGAGGTCGGCCTCGAGGCGCAAGGCGGCGTGGATCGTGGTGGCGTTGGTCTTGTCGAGGTAGGCCGGACTCACCGTGGCGAACCACAGCGCGTCGGGCTGGAACCCGGCGGGGGCGTTGGCCAGGGCGACCCGCCCGGCATCCACGCCCATCGTGGTGGTGTCCTCGTCGTAGGACGCCACGCTCCGGGTACCCCGACCGCCCCCACTGCCCAGGAACTGGGAGATGGTGGAGCGGTCGAGACGTCGGTAGGGCACGTAGCCCGCTGCTGCAATGATCCCTCGCATGGGCGGAGTGTAACTGACGGCACCGTCAGCGACCCCCGTCACGCCGTAAGGTGCGTCGTCGCTCCCGACCCGCGGGGAGCACCCACCCGAACCGGCACGACCGGTGCGATTCGGACCAGGAAGGGCCGCCATGAGACTCGGAGACACCGCCAACACCGACGCCGCCAGGTTCGGCAAGCCCCTCGACGGGGTCTCGATCCTGGCCATCGAGCAGATGCAGGCCCTTCCCTACGCCACCCAGATGCTGGCCCGGCTCGGCGCCGACGTCGTGAAGGTCGAGCAGCCCGGCGCCGGCGAGTCGGGGCGCGGTTCGCTCCCGGCGATGACCCAGCCCGACGGGAAGCAGGCCGGCGCCACGTTCCTGCGCAACAACCTCGACAAGCGCTCGATCGCCGTCGACCTGAAGCACCCCAAGGGCAAGGAGCTCATCCTCGCCCTCGCCCCCCACTTCGACGTCTTCGCCGAGAACTTCAAGGGCGGGACCATGAAGCGCCTGGGCCTCGACTACGAGGTCGTGGCGAAGGTCGCGCCACGCGCCGTCTACCTGTCGGTGTCGGGCTTCGGCAACCTCGCCCCCTCCCCCTACGACGGGTGGGGGGCCTACGCGCCGATCGTGGAGGCCATGTCGGGCATCTACGAGTACAAGTCCGGGCCCGACGCTCCGCCGGTGGCCGCCCCCGTGGGCGCCCTGGGCGACATCTCCAGCGCGATGTTCGGGGTGATCGGGGTGCTGACCGCCCTGATCCACCGCGACCGCACCGGCGAGGGTCAGTACGTCGACATCGCCATGTTCGACTCGGTCGTGGCCATGACCGACCTGGTGACGAACTTCTGGTCGATGGGCCAACGAGAGGGCGCACGCGGCAGCCTCCTCATCATGGACGGCTTCAAGGCGTCCGACGGCTACTTCCTGCTCCAGGTCGGGCGTGAGCACCAGTTCGCCCGGCTCGCCGAGGTGATCGGCGCCCCCGGCTGGCTCACCGACGAGCGCCTGGCCACCCGCCAGGGCTGGGTCGACCACCTCGAGGACGTGATCCGACCCGCCATCGAGGCATGGGCGGCCGACAAGACCAAGCTCGAGGCGGCCGGGATCCTGAACTCGTCGGGCCTGGTCGCCGGACCCAGTTTCAACGCCCCCGAGGTGATCGCCGACCCCCACCTCGCCGCCCGCAACATGCTGGTGGAGGTTCCCCGCACCGACGGGATCGCCGACCCGGTGCTGGTGCCGGGGAACCCCGTGAAGCTCACCAAGATGGCCGAGGGGCCCGAGACCGCTCCCCCCATGGTGGGCGAGCACACCGACGCCCTGCTCGAGACCGTCCTCGGCCTCGGTGCCGCCGAGATCGCCTCCCTCCACGACGAGGGCGTGGTCGGCTGAAGGGTCCCCGACACGCGCTCGCGTTCTGGGGCAGAATGCCCCCGACGCCCCAGGAGGTCAGTGATGGATCGGCACGGTTGGATCGATGAGCGGCTCGCCCAAGTTCCCCTGTTCGCGAACCTCGACAAGAAGGCGCTGCGCCAGATCTCGGGCCTGGCCACCCAGATCGACGTGAAGCAGGGCAAGGAGCTCACTCGCGAGGGCGACCACGGCCACGAGTTCATCATCATCTTGGAGGGTGAGGCCGAGGTCCGCGTCGGCGACACCGTCGTGGCGAACCGGGGTCCGGGCGACTACTTCGGGGAGATCGCCCTCGTGGCGAACCGGCCGCGCACGGCGACGGTCACGGCACTCACCCCGATGAAGGTCGAGGTCATCGGCCGCCGCGAATTCCAGACGATGCTCCACGACAACCCCGTCATCGCGACCGAGTTGCTCGGGATCACGGCCGACCGACTGGCCGAGAACGACCAGGCCTGACCCCGGATCCCCCGGAGGGTCGGGTCCACCGGTGGCGCTCCCCGAAGGAACCGTCACGTTCCTCTTCACGGACCTCGAGGGCTCGACGCGGCTCTGGGAGGATCACCCCGACGCGATGGGCGACGCCCTCGCCCTCCACGACGAGATCCTGGGCGACGCGGTCGAGCACCATCGCGGGCAGATCGTCAAGCGCACCGGCGACGGCGTGCACGCCGTCTTCGCAAAGGCACCCGACGCGGTCGCCGCCGCACTGCGCGCCCAACGCATTCTCGGCACCACGCACTGGGGCACCACCGGTCCGCTCGTGGTGCGCATGGGGACCAACACCGGTCAGGCCGAGTTGCGCGACGGCGACTACTTCGGACCAGAGGTCAACCGGGCCGCACGCGTGATGGCCGCCGCGCACGGGGGCCAGGTGCTGGTGTCGCAGGCCACGGCCGCGGCGGTGCACGCGGCGCTCCCGGCCGAGATCGAACTCGTCGACCTCGGCGAGCACCGCCTGCGCGACCTCGCGCGCGCCGAGCACGTCTTCCAGGTCCAGGATCCGGACCTCCCGGCGGACTTCCCGCCGCTGCGCAGCCTCGAGTCGTACCCCACCAACCTGCCGGCCCAGCGCACGAGCTTCGTGGGCCGCGACGCCGAGCACGACGTGGTCGCCGCCCTGCTCCGGGAAGCGCACCTGGTGACCGTGACCGGGGTCGGAGGAGTCGGGAAGAGTCGGCTCGCCGTGCAGGTCGCCGCCAGCATCCTCCCGCGCTTCCCCGACGGGGCCTGGCTGTGCGAGCTCGCGGCGGTGTCCGACGAAGGCGCCGTCGCCGACACCCTCGCCGAGGCCGTGGGGGTGCCGGCAGGCTCGGGACCGGCGGCCACCGCCCTGCCGTGGTACCTCCGCCACCGCCGCGCCCTGATCGTGATCGACAACTGCGAGCACCTGATCGGCGCGGTCGCCGAGCTGGTCGACGACCTCTGTGCCCGCTGTCCCGACGTCAGGGTCCTCGCCACGAGCCGTGAGGCCCTCGGCATCGCTGGCGAGCGGACGTTCGCCCTCGGCACCCTCACCGCCCCGACGTCCACCACCCGGACCGCCGTGGCCGCGTCACCGGCCGGCCACCTGTTCGTCGAACGCGCGCAGGCCGCGCGCCACGACTTCACCCTCGACGACGACAACGCACCCGCCATCGCCGCGCTCTGCACGCACCTCGACGGCATCCCGCTCGCGATCGAACTGGCGGCGGCCCGCGTTCGGAGCCTGAGTCCCGACCAGATGCTCGACCGCATCGACGAGCGCTTCCGGCTCCTCACGGGCGGGAGCCGAGCCCGCGGTCGGCACCAGACCCTGCGCGGTGCCCTCATGTGGTCGACCGACCTGCTCGAGGCGCCCGAGCGGGAGGCCTTCGCCCTGCTCTCGGTGTTCACGTCGTCGTTCGACCTGAGCGCGGCCGAGACCGTGGTCGGGCCCGATGCCTGGGAACGCCTCGACGCCCTCGTCGACAAGTCGCTCCTGCTCGCGGAGCTCGACGAGACCGAGGCGCGCTACCGGATGCTCGAAACGGTGCGGGAGTTCGCCGCCGAGCAGCTCGTAGAGCGCGGCGACGTCGCCGCCGCCCGCACGAGCCACGCCCGCCACTTCACCCTCCTCGCCGCGGCCGCGGCCGCCATCGGTTCGTTCGAGATGGTCGGCGTGGTGCGGCGAGACCTGCGCAACGTGGTGACCGCGTTGAACTGGCTGATCGCCGAGGCCGACGTCGACCGGGTCTGCTCGATCGTGCTGCCGTTCGAGAGCATGTACCTCTTCCGTGAGGTCGGGGTGGGTCGCCTCCTCGACCGGGCCCTCGGCGTCCCCGGTGCCCTCGACCACCCCTTGGCGCCCCGCCTGATGGCCGCCGCCGCTAGCCGGGCCGTGTCGCGCGGCGAGGACCCCGAACTCGCCGTGGCGCGCGCCGACGCTTCCGTGGCCCTGGCCGCCGACCTGGGCGTGGAGGTCGCCTACGAGCATCACCTCAACCTGGCCGTCGTCGACATGCGGGCCGGGCGCCTCGACGCCGCCTGGGCCCACTGCAACGAGGCCCTGGTCCTCGCGTACCCCGACGCGCTCCGCCGGATGCGCGTGTGGTTGGTCCTGAGCGCCATCGAGCAGTGGCGGGGCAACGCCGGCGCCGCGGTGCGGGCCGCCCACGAGGCCGTGACCCGTTCGCGTGAGGCCGGCGAGCCCTTCGACGTGGCGTACGCACTCCTCCTCGAGGGGTACGTCCACGCCCACGACGACCCCGCCCGGGCCCTCGCGGCCTACGACGAATCGGCCCAGATCGCTTCCGGGCTGCTCCCGGCCGGGTTGTCGGTCTACGTCTACTCGGTGGCCAACGCAGCCGTCCTCCGGGCCAACCGGTCGGCCCCGTCGACGTTCCTCCCCGGACTCGAGCGGGTGGTGGCGCTCGCCGCCGCCGACGGCTCGCCGGAAGAGTACGGCACGGTCCTGGCGCTGACGGGCCTGACGCTCCTCACCCTCGGACGCGCCCACGACGCCGCCACCGTCATGGCGGCGGCCACCACCTTGTATCCGGTCGACCTCCTGGCCCGCAGCGCCGGACGCTCCGAGGCCGACCTCCAGGACCGCCTCACCGAGACCCTCGGCGCCGACCGCCTCGCCGAGGCCTGGGAGGCGGGCAGTGCACTCACCGAGCGCGAGACCCGTGACGCCACCCTGCGGGCGCTGGCCACCGCCGTGAGCGACCCGTGAGCGACCGCGCGAAACCCCAGCACCTCGCCACGGTGCGGGTGCGGTTCGAGGCCACCGAGCCCACTGCGGTGGTGGAGGTGGACCAACTCACGCAGGCCCACGCCCACGACCTCGGGCCGGCCCTGACGGCCATCACCGCCCACGTGCTGCGATGGCACGACTGCCGCCGGATCGTGACGTTCGTGGACGCGTCCGACGACGACCTCCAGCGCCAGTGGGAACGGGCCGGGTTGCGCGCCGTCGCGGTCGACGGCGACGAACTCGTCTTCGTGGCCCGAACTCCCTGAGCCCTCAGCCCCCGAGCACCTCCAACACCTTGGGCACGGTGTCCTTGGGCGAGATCTTGGGGAAGACGCCCGAGAGTTTCCCGCTGCCGTCGATGACGAACGCGGAACGCACGATGCCGAAGTACTTCTTGCCGTACATCGACTTCTCCTGCCAGACGCCGTACTTCTCCGCGACGGTGTGCTCGGGATCGGACAGGAGCCGGAACCCGAAGCCGTACTTGTCGTCGAACTTCTTGAGTTTCGCCGGCGCGTCCGGGCTGATCCCGAGGACCACCGCGTCGAGCGTTCCGAGGTCGGGGAGGGCGTCGCGCAGATTGCACGACTGCTGGGTGCAGCCCGGCGTGTCGGCCTTCGGGTAGAAGTAGACGACGACGTTCCTCCCGGCGAAGTCCGCCAGCGTGGCCTGGTTGCCGTCCTGATCGAGGAGGGTGAAGGCGGGTGCCTTCTTCCCGACGGTGAGCTCGGCCATGGTCTCCTCCTGAGTGGTTGGGGGTTCCCCGGGGAACCGCTCATGGCTTAGCATTCCGGAGTGCCCACCTCCGACTCCACCGCCGCCGCGCTGCGTGACTTCACCGTGGGCACCTTCGCCCACGGTGGACTCGACCGGGTCGTGTACGCCGCCGGCACCGGCCCGGCGGTGATCGTGATCCACGAGGTCCCCGGGATCACGCCCCGGGTCGCCGACTTCGCCCGCCGGGTCGTCGCCGCCGGGTTCAGCGTCCGGATGCCCTCGCTCTTCGGCACGCCGGGCCGGGCCCCTTCGACGGGCTACCTCGTGTCGTCGATCACCAAGGCGTGTGTGGCGAAGGAGTTCACCGCGTTCGCCCTCGACCGGACCAACCCCGTCATCGACTGGCTCCGGGCCCTCGCCGCCGAGACCCACGCCGAGTGCGGCGGTCCCGGGGTGGGTGCCGTCGGGATGTGCTTCACCGGCGGCTTCGCCCTCGGGATGATGGTCGACGACCGCATGGTCGCCCCCGTCCTGAGCCAGCCTTCGCTTCCCTTCCCCACCTCGGCGGCCCGGCGCGCCGCCCTCGGGATCAGCGACGCCGACCTCGCCCGGGTCAAGGAGCGGGCCGCCCACGGACAGTGCGTCCTCGGTCTGCGCTTCACCGGGGACCGGGCCGTCCCCGACGCCCGGTTCGACACCCTCCGCCGTGAACTCGGCGACCGGTTCCTCGCGGTCGAGATCGACTCGGCGAAGGGCAACGCCCACGGCATCCGGCCGTCGGCGCACTCCGTGCTGACCGAGGAGCTCGTCGACGAGCCCGGGCATCCCACCCGCGAGGCCCTCGACCGCGTCCTCGACTTCTTCCGAGAGCATCTCCTCGCCTGAACGAGGCGCTCGGGCGCCGGGCGGTCCGTGCCGCTCACCCGCCCCGGCCCAATGACGGATCCTCGGCCGCCAACTCGGCCCGGAGCCGACGCAGCCCGGAGCGCACCCGCGTCTTCGCGGTGCCCAGCGGGACGTGCTCGAGCGCGGCGATCTCGCGGGCCGTGGACCCGGACGAACCCGCCAACACCACCGCGTGGCGTTGGTCGACCGGGACACCGGCGAGGGCCGTCAGCAACCGGTGGGCGTCGTCGGAGGCGAGCAGACGCTGCAGGGCACGGTCGACGGCGGGCTCTCGGTCCTGCCCGCGCTCCGTCGCCCGCAGGACCTCGGCCACGTCGACGACCACCGGACGGTGCCGTCGGAGGGAGTCGATGGCAGCGTGACGCGTGATCGCCGGAACCCAGGTGGCGACGCTCCCTCGGCGACCGTCGTAGGTCCCCGCGCGGCGCCGCTTCGACCCTCCGGGTGAACCGGACCACGAAGGCCGACGCGGCCACCGGATCGCCGCCGGCCATGGCGTCGAGGATCGCGAGGTCGCCGAATGCAGCGCGCAATCCATCTGGCGGCCGAACACGTAAGGAACACGAGAAGCACCATCCCGTCTGAACCGAGGCCCACCATGGCCACGTCGTCGATCCCCCGCCGAGTCGCCGCGCAATGTTCCCGAACCGTCACCGTCAGAGGGCTCGTCGCCTGGCTCGCCGGCGGCGCCGTCGCGGTGGCACCCGCGGCCCTCGCGGCCTCCGGACCGCCGGTGCACCCTCACGGACGCGTCACCGGGAGCAGCATGGTGATGGTGCTCGATGGCAATGCCAGCGTGGAGGCCACCGACTTCTCGTTCGGCCCCACCTACCTCCGGGTGACCCCGGGCACCGTTGCCGTGACCGGCAAGCCGGTGACCTTCTCCTACCGGTTCCACCGCGCGTCCGGCATGCAGGGCGCTCTCTTCTCCCACCCGGCGACCCGAGTGAGCACGCTCACGACCCCGCCGGAGAGATCGGGCTCCTGACCGCCCCTGCGCCGGGCCGCTCAAGCGCGCCGCCGCAGCCCGTGTCCGAAGCAGCCACCCTTCGGTCGGGCGTGGGCGTGGTCGGGGATGCTGCACACGCTGTCGTCGAGGGATTGGCCGAACTCGAATGCGGCGAGCGACTCGGCGCCCGACGCGCCGACGGGGGGCCCCGAAGGTCCCCCCGTCGCACGATCGTCGACGTCTACTTGGCGTCGGCCGGAATGATCACCGAGTCGATCACGTGGATCACGCCGTTGCTTCCGACGATGTCGGTCTTGATGATCTTGGCACCGTCGATCTTGGCACCCTTCTTCGTCTTGACGATGACGACCTTCGAACCCTCGACGGTCGCGACCTTTTGCTTCTTCTTCAAGTCCGCGGCCTTCACCGCACCCGGCACCACGTGGTAGGTGAGGACCTTGGTCAGCTTCGCCTTATCGGCCAGGAGCGCATTGAGTTGCGCCGTCGGGATCTTCGCAAAGGCCTCGTTGGTCGGGGCGAACACGGTGAACGGACCCTTGCCGCTCAGCGTCTCGGCCAAGCCGGCGGCCTGGACCGCGGTCACCAGCGTCGAGAAGTCCGGGTTGGCTGCGGCGATCTGGACGACGTTTTGCGTACCAGCCGCCGCGGTGGTCGGTGGGGTCTGGGCACCGGCCACGCCGACTCCGGCGACGAGGACGGAAGCGGCGGCGACCACCGCCAGGACTACTTTCGAGAACTTGGACATCTGCACTCCGTTTGAGGGGGGATGGGGACACCGCCGACAACCCCAACGACAGAAGCACAATTCCTGAAACCCTGGGAATATGTGCGGCGATGCCCGCGGTGTCGCCCTCAGGACGTGCGGCGGCCCAGCCCGTGTCCGAAGAAGCCACCCTTCGGTCGGGCGTGAGCGTGGTAATGGTCGGGGATGTTGCGCATGTTGTCGTCGAGGTAGTGCTCGAACTCGAAGTGCACCTCGACCACCTCGGCCAGGCGGCCGTGCATGTGGGCCAACTCGTCGGCCGGGGGTTCGACCCCGTGACTCCGCCAGACGACCATCGGCACAGAGCAGATCTCGCACTCGGCGATCCAGCAGATGTCGTCCTCGTGGAACCACGGGGTGATGCGGGCGGCCTCGCAGAGTTCGCAGTCGTCGGCCCAGGGTCGGCTCACGCGTCCCCCCGGGAGTCGAGCGCCGCGCGGAACGACGCCACCAGTTCGTGGGCACCTTCGGGGCCGCCCCCCTCGAGCAGCCGGGCGATCAGGGCGCTCCCGACGACGACACCGTCGGCCTCGCTGGTGCCTTGGTAGGCCTGTTCCGGCGTGGAGATCCCCACCCCGAGCAGGACCGGCAGGTCGGTGGCCGCCTTCGAGCGTTGTGCGATCTCGGTCGCACGATCGGCCAGCTCGGTCCGCACCCCCGTGATCCCGAGCAGCGACACGCCGTAGAGGAAGCCCCGCGACCGGGCGCAGATGGCGGCGAGACGCTCATCGGTGGTGTTGGGGGCCGCGAGCATGACGGTCTCGACGCCGACGTCGTCGGCGGCGTCCGCCCATTCCCCGATCTCCCCGAGCGGGAGGTCCGGGAGGATCGCTCCGTCGATGCCGGCCTCGCTCAGGGCCGACGCGAAGCGGGTGCAGCCGGCGTGGAGCACCAGGTTGCAGTAGGTCATCACCACCAGCGGAACGCCCACGTCGAGGTGACGCGCCTCGGCGAGGATCGACGTCGGGGTGGTGCCGCGCGCCAGCGACCGTTGGGAAGCGACCTGGATGACCGGCCCGTCCATCACCGGATCCGAGAACGGGATACCGATCTCGACCGCGTCGGCTCCGGCGTCGACGACGGCCCGTACGACGTCGGTCCAGGAGTCGTCGAGGCCACCGGTGACGTACGGCACGAGGAGTTTGTGCCCGTCGTCACGCCGGGCCCGCAGGTGACGTTCGAGGTTCACGGGGTGCTCCGACCCCGGGCACCGAGGAGCTCGGCGACCTGGGCCGCGTCCTTGTCGCCGCGCCCCGAGAGGGTGACCAGCACGGTGGAGCCCCTGGGCACGAGGTCCCCGACCGCGCCCGCCAGCCAGCCGATCGCGTGCGCCGGCTCCAGCGCCGGCACGATCCCCTCCGTCACGGAGAGCAACTCGAACCCGGCCAGGGCGACGTCGTCGGTGGCGGACACGTACTCGGCCCGCCCGGCGGCCGCCAGCGCAGCGTGCTCGGGCCCCACGCCGGGATAGTCGAGCCCGGCGCTGATGGAGTGGGCCTCGAGGATCTGCCCGGCTTCGTCCTGGAGGAACAACGAGCGCGCGCCGTGCAGGACGCCCGGTACGCCGCGGGCGATCGACGCGCCGTGGTGCCCGGTCTCGACCCCGAGCCCACCCGCCTCGACGCCGATGAGACGCGACGCCGAGTCGGTGAAGCCCGCGAACGTGCCGATGGCGTTGGACCCGCCGCCCACGCACGCCACGACGAACTCCGGGTCGTCGCCGAGGATCTCGCGGCACTGGAGTCGGGCCTCGTCGCCCACGACCCGCTGGAACTCACGCACGATCCATGGGAACGGATGCGGCCCCACGACCGAACCGATGCAGTAGTGCGTCGACTCCACCGACGCCACCCAGTCGCGCAGGGCGTCGTTGACGGCGTCCTTGAGGGTGCGGCTCCCGGACTCCACCGGGACCACTTCGGCCCCGAGCAGTTGCATGCGCCACACGTTGAGCGCCTGGCGCTCGACGTCGACCGCCCCCATGAAGACCTTGCACTCCAGGCCGAACAACGCGCACGCCGTCGCCGTGGCCACGCCGTGCTGACCGGCGCCGGTCTCGGCGATCACCCGCTGCTTGCCCATGCGCCGGGTCAGGAGGGCCTGGCCGAGCACGTTGTTGATCTTGTGCGACCCCGTGTGCGTGAGGTCCTCGCGCTTGAGGAGCACCCGGACGCCCAGACGCGCCGAGAGGTTGTGACATTCGGTGACCGGGGTCGGCCGACCGGCGTAGGACGACAGCAGAGCGGCGAACTCGGCCCGGAACGAGTCGGACGACCAGGCGGCCCGGAACTCGCGGTCGAGCTGCTCGAGGGCCGGGACCAGGGTCTCGGGCACGAACTGCCCGCCGAAGTCGTCGAAGCGCCCGCGGGAACTGGGCTCGGGTCCGGGCGGACCGAGGACGACCGGGTTGCCCCGGGTCGGGATCGTGGTCATGGGGTTCCTCGGGGTGAGAGGGGCCGAGCGACCTCAGGGCCGTTCGTCGTGGGCCCAATCGTAGGGACCACCGTCGTCGTTCTCGTCCGTCGGGGACCAACCGTCGGCCTCGACCTCCTCACCCACCTCCTTGGCGACCTCGATGAAACGCCGGACCTTGCGGGGGTCCTTGCGGCCCGAGCCCGTGAAGGTCTCGACGCCGCTGCTCACGTCGACGCCCCAGGGCCGGACCCGCCGGATGGCCTCGGCCACGTTGTTGGCGTCGAGTCCGCCGGCGAGCAGGAGCCGGACCCCACCGGGAACCCCTTCGGCCAGGGACCAGTCGAAGACCCGGCCCGACCCCGGGCTCGGAGCATCGACGAGGACGGCGTCCGCCGGGCTGTTCCCGGCCCCCGCCAGGGCGTCGTCGCCGGCGGCGTAGGCGTGGATCAGGAACCGCACGTGCGGCCGGATCTCCCGGGCCTCCGACACGGGCTCGCGCCCGTGGAGCTGCACCCCGGCGAGCCCGAGCCGCCCGACCAGCTCGACGATCCGCTCGGGACGCTCGTCGCGGAAGACGCCGATGGTCATGGCCTCGGCGGGGAGCCTCCGGAGGATGTCGTGGACGGTGCTCGGCGACACCTGGCGGGGACTCCCAGGGGCGAAGACGAACCCGAGGGCGTCGGCACCCATGGCCACCGCGAGAAGGGCGTCCTCCTCGTTCGTGATGCCACAGATCTTCACGAACACATCGTCGAACCTACCGGCCGGTCCGGGCCGGGAACGGCCATTACGCTCCCGGACCGTGAAACCGCGGGGGCTCTGGGCGTGCGGGTACGGCGGCGTGAGCCTGCTCGGCCTCGCCGTGTTCGGAATGCCCGACCGGCCGTGGATCCTCGCGTGGCTCCTCGGCGCCGTCTTCGTCGCGGGGTGGCGTAGCGAGCAGCCGATCGCCCGGACCCTCTTCGACTGGCTCCCGGTGCTGCTCATCCTCGCCGCCTACGACATCATCCGCCTGCAGGCACCGTCGCTGATCCCCCAGGCCCACCTGCAACCCCAACTCGGCTTCGACGAGTTCATCGGCTTCGGCACGGCGCCCACCGTTCACTTGCAGCGAGCCCTCTTCCGATCCTCGCACCCGTCGGTCTTCGACTACGTCTGCCTGGTCGTCTACACCAGCCACTTCGTCGCGGCGTTGGCCGTCGCGGTCGTCCTGTACGTCCGCGCCCGCGCGCGCTTCGCCCGCTATGCCTTCACCTTCCTGGCGTGCAGCCTCGCCGGGTTCGCCACGTACGTCGTCTACCCGGCCGTCCCGCCCTGGATGGCGAGCGTGCGCAGTGCGCTGCCCCCGACCGTCAGGATCCCCGACGTGCTCTGGAGGCACCTCCACGTCGAGATCCTCACGAAGGTCTTCTCCGGCAACCCGAGGTACTCCAACCCCGTCGGCGCGATCCCGAGCGAGCACGCGGCGTACCCACTGCTCTTCCTCTTGCTGTTCTGGGCGGTGGCCAGCCCGCGGTGGCGGGTCGTGCTCGTCGGGTACGTGGCCGCGATGGCCTTCGTCCTGGTGTACTTCGCCGAGCACTACGTGTTCGACGAACTCATGGGCTTCGCCTACGCCGTGGTGGCGTTCGTCGTGGTCGGTCGCGTGATCGCCGCGTACGCCGCCCGGTCGGGCCGGACGGAGCCGACCGCCGTGACCGACCGGGACGACCAGCCGGCCGGGTCGGCGGGCCGCGAGCGGGAGCCGATCACGCGTCGATCAGACGACCGTTGAGGTAGTCGTCGTAGGCCGTGAGGTCGAGGAACCCGTGTCCGCAATAACCGAAGAGGATGACCCGCTCCTCGTCGAGCTCCTTGGCCGCCAGGGCCTCGTCGATGACGGCTCGCAGCACGTGACCGGCCTCGGGGGCCGGGAGCTTGCCCTCGGTGCGCGCGAACTGTACCGCCGCCTCGAAGGTCTTGCCCTGCGGATAGGCGACGGCTTCCATCCGCCCGGCCTTGACCAGCGCCGAGATGATGGGGCTGTCGCCGTGGTAGCGCAGTCCCCCTGCGTGGATCGAGGGCGGGATGAAGTCGTGCCCGAGGGTGTACATCGGCATCAACGGCGTCATACCCGCGGAGTCACCGAAGTCGTACTCGAAGGTGCCCTCGGTCAGGGTCGGGCACGACGCGGGCTCGGCGGCGAGGAGACGAACCTTCTGGTCGGTCATGAAGGGCAGGGCGATGCCCCCGAGGTTCGAGCCGCCACCGCAGCAGCCCACCACCACGTCGGGCGTTCGCTCACCGGCGATCTCGAGCTGGTCCTTCGCCTCCAGGCCGATGACGGTCTGGTGCAAAAGCACGTGATTGAGCACCGACCCGAGCGCGTAGTGGGTGTCGTCGCGGCTCACCGCGTCGGCCACGGCGTCGGAGATGGCCAGACCGAGCGAGCCGGGGTGGTCGGGGTCCGCGATCGGTGACGCCACGACCTCGCCGCCCCAGGTCTCCATGAGGATCTTGCGGTACGGCTTCTGGTCGTACGAGGCGCGCACCATGTAGACCTTGCATTCCATGTCGTACTGCGCCGTGGCGAACGACAGTGCGGTGCCCCACTGGCCGGCGCCGGTCTCCGTGGTGAGTCGCGACACGCCTTCCTGCTTGTTGTAATAGGCCTGCGGCACCGCCGTGTTGGGTTTGTGCGACCCGGCGGGCGACACGGACTCGTCCTTGTAGTAGATGCGTGCGGGCGTGCCCAGGGCCCGCTCCAATCGGGTGGCGCGCACCAGAGGCGTCGGCCGCCAGAGGCGGAGGATGTCGATGACCTCACCGGGCATGTCGACCCAGATGTCGCCCGACATCTCCTGCTCGATCAGCGCCATGGGGAACAGCGGTGCGAGGTCGTCGGGACCGACAGGCTCGCGCGTCCCCGGGTGGAGCGGCGGCTGCATCGGCTCGGGCATCTCGGGCAGCGCGTTGTACCACGCGGTCGGCATCTTGTCGGCGGGCAGGTGGAAGCGCATCGGTCCTCCGGGTGGGGTCAGGATCGGCCCGTCAACGGCGACGGACCGGCTCGGCGGTGAATGCTTGCACCAATCGGGCCGGGTCGTCGGACCGGACCAGGGCCTCGCCCACCAGGACGGCCTGGAAGCCCGCTCCGGCCATGCGACGGGCGTCGGCCACGGACCGGATGGCGCTCTCGGCGACGGCCACGGTGGAGGCCGGGATGCGGTCGACCAAGCGCTCGCCCGTGCCCAGATCCTCGGCGAAGGACCCCAGGTCGCGGGCGTTGACCCCGAGCAGGGCCGGATCCAGCGCCAGGGCCCGCTCGAGCTCGGCCTCGTCGTGGACCTCCACCAGCACGGCGAGGCCTCGACCCGTGGCGTGGGCATGGAGGTCGGCCAGGACGAGGTCGTCGAGCGCCGCCACGATCAGGAGCACGGCGTCCGCGCCCAGGACCCGGGCCTCGTCGATCTGGAGCGCATCGACCGTGAAGTCCTTGCGCAGGACCGGCACGGGCACCGCTGCGCGTGCCGCCACGAGATCGGCGGCGCTGCCACCGAAGAACGGGCCGTCGGTCAGGACCGACAGGCACGCAGCCCCACCCGCGGCGTACGCACGGGCGACGGTGGCCGGGTCCAGCCCGGGGGCGAGGTCACCCTTCGAGGGCGACCGGCGCTTGATCTCGGCGATCACAGCGAGGTGGTCGCCCCGGAGGGCACCCACGAAATCGCGTGGGGGCGGCGCGTCGCGGAGGGCGGCGGCGATCTCAGCGGCCCGGGCCCGGAGTGCACCGACCTCGTCATGCTTCGTGGCCAGGATCTGGTCGAGAACGCCCACCGGTCCAGCCTAGGGCCGCCCCACCCCCGATTCCCGGGCCGCTCCCGAGGTTGATCCCGTGGCACGATGCGGCGTGCCGTCGCGTCGTCTCACCGTGGGTCTGATGATCACCGTCGCGGTCCTGGCGTTCGAAGGGCTGTCGGTGGCGGCGATCGGACCCCGGGTCGCCCGCGATCTCGGTGGCGACGCGCTCTACGGCTGGCTGTTCAGCGCCTTCATGCTCGCCAATCTGGTCGGGATCGTCCTCTCCGGCCACGCCTCCGACCGGCGGGGTCCAGCCGTCGTGTACACGGCGGGGCTGGCCTGCTTCGGCGCCGGTCTGCTCCTAGGGGGCCTGGCCCCGACCATGGTGGTGCTGGTGGGGGCCCGGGCCGTCCAGGGGCTGGGCGCCGGGGCGCTCTACAACTCGGCCTACGTGACCATCGGGCGGTCGTTCGACGAGCGGGAGCGACCACGTCAGTTCGCACTGCTCTCCAGCGCGTGGGTCGTGCCGGGGTTGGTGGCGCCGGCCATCGGTGGCGTCGTGGCCCAGGCCTTCGGCTGGCGGGTCGTGTTCCTCGGCCTCATCGGCCTGGTCCCGGTCGCGGCGCTCCTGGCGCTGCCCCCGATGCGAGCGCTCGGTCCCGCGGACCCGACGGTCGCCGACGACGGGCCCACACCCACCCGGGCCGCATTCGCCCTGGCCATCGGGGCGGCGCTGGTCATCGCGGGGCTCGGATCGCCCCGGCTCGTGACCTTGGTCCCACTCACTCTGGTGGGCCTGGCGCTCGCGGTGCCGCACTTCCGACGGCTCACCCCGCCCGGCACGGCCCGCGCCCGCCGCGGGCTCCCGGCGGCCGTCGCCTTCCGCGGGCTCACCACCTGCGCCTTCTTCGGCGCCGACGCCTTCCTCGCCTATTCGCTGGCGCGGGTCCGGGGCCTCGACCCCGTGGCGGTGGGGCTCGTCCTAACGCCCTCCACCCTGGCGTGGGCGGCCGGGTCGTGGGGCCAGGCCCGCGTCGCCGGACGGCGCAGCCGCCGCGCGTTGGCCACGACGGGGATGTCGTGCATCGCGGTCGCCGTCGCACTCGGTGGCCTGGTGGTCGTTCCCGGGATCCCGCTCGTGGTCATGGTGCTGGCGTGGGCGATCGGCGGCTTCGGGATGGGCCTGTCGTACTCCCCGACGTCGATGGTCGCCCTGAGCGAGGCCGAACCCGGGCGCCAGGGTGCCGCCACCTCGGCAGTGCAGCTCACCGACGTCCTGGGCGGCGCCGTCGGGGCCGGCGTCGCCGGGGCGATCGTCGCCGGGCACGTCGCGCTCGGGCTCGGACGCGACCAGGCGCTCGCCGTCGTGTTCGTGCTCGCCACGATCACCGCGACGGTGGCGATCGGCGCCGCTCGGCGCTTCCCCGACGATCCCCCCGGCCTGACCGACGTCCGTACCGGTCGGGACACGGCCGAGCAACCCCCGTCGTAGGATCCGACCATGACTTTTCCCACCGACTTCCTCTGGGGAACCGCCACCGCCGCGCACCAGGTCGAGGGCGGGAACTGGAACAACGACTGGTGGGCGTGGGAGCACACGCCCGGGTCCCCCTGCGAAGCGCCGTCGGGCGACGCCTGCGACCAGTGGCACCGGTACGAGGATGACCTCGACCTGATGCAGGCGCTCGGGTTCGGCGCCTACCGGTTCTCCCTCGAGTGGTCGCGCATCGAGCCGGAGGAAGGGTTGGTGTCGCGCGTCGCCCTCGACCACTACCGGGCAGTGATCGACGCCTGCCACGACCGCGGCCTCCAGGCGGTGGTGACCCTCCACCATTTCTCGACGCCCCGTTGGGCCGCGGCCGACGGCGGCTGGACGAACCCCGCGATCGTCGACCGGTTCCGCCGGTACGTCGACGTCGCCGGCGCCGCCCTCGGCGACCGCATCGATCTCGCCTGCACGATCAACGAACCCAACGTCGTCGCGCTCATGGGTTGGATGTGGGGCCTGTTCCCGCCCGGCATCGCCAACGACCTCGACGGCTACGCGCGCGCCACCGACCACCTGCTCGCCGCCCACCGGACCGCGGTCGAGGGCCTGCGCAGCGGGCCCGGCTCCTACCCGGTGGGCCTGACGGTCTCGATGAGCGACTGGTCGGCGGAGCCCGGGTACGAGGACCGCATCGACGAGTTCCGCAGCGTCCACGAGGACGTCTACCTCGGTGCCACCACCGGTGACGACTTCATCGGGGTGCAGTGCTACTCGCGCACGCGGGTCGGCGAAGCCGGGGTGATCGGCCCCGAGCCCGGGGTCGAGGTGCTCGACATGGGCTACGAGTACTGGCCCGAGAGCGCCGAAGCCTCGATCCGGCACGCCATCGACGTCACCGGGCTCCCGGTGTACGTCACCGAGAACGGGATCGGCACCCACGACGACGAGCAGCGCATCCGCTACCTCCGCTCGTCGCTCGAAGGGGTGCAGCGCTCGGTCGACGCCGGGCTCGACGTCCGCGGCTTCTTCCACTGGTCGCTGCTCGACAACTTCGAGTGGGCCTTCGGCTACCGCATGCACTTCGGGATCATCGGGGTCGACCTCGCGACCCAAGCACGCACCGTCAAGCCCAGTGGGCACTGGCTGGCCGAGGTCATGCGGTCGGGTCGGATCGGCTGACCCCGGGCGACACCGGGAGACCAGATCCTTCACGATCTCCTCACACTCCCCACACCACCCCCGCACGGACCACCTGCGAGAATCGCCGCATGAGCGAACGCGGCACGATCGTGGTCGTCGACGACGAACCGGCCATCGCGGACCTGGTCCGGCTCTACCTCGACCGCGAGGGCTTCCGGGTGGTGCTCGCCGCGACGGGCCAGGCGGGCCTCGACGCCGTCGACCGGGAGCGACCCCGCCTGGTCGTGCTCGACATCGGACTCCCCGACCTCGACGGCCTCGAGGTCTGTCGGCGCCTCCGGACCACCTCGCTGGTGCCGGTCATCTTCCTCACCGCGCGCGACGGCGAGGTCGACCGCGTGGTCGGCCTCGAACTCGGCGGCGACGACTACCTCGCCAAGCCCTTCTCGCCGGCCGAGCTCGTCGCCCGGGTCAAGGCGGTCCTCCGGCGCACCGACGGCACGACCCTGCCCGACGTCGTCCAGGCCGGACGCGTCGCCATCGACACGGGTCGACGGGAGGTGAGGGTCGACGACGCCGTGGTCGAGTTCACCACCAAGGAATTCGAGCTCCTCCGCCACCTCGCCGAACGGCCCGGGCTCGCGCTGTCGCGCCAGCAGATCCTCGACGGCGTCTGGGGCTACGACTGGTTCGGCGACCCGCGCACGGTCGACGTGCACATCGCCCAGGTGCGCAAGAAGGTCGGCGACGCCGTCGACATCCGAACCGTGCGCGGGGTGGGCTACCGACTCGACCCCGGGCCCCGGGCCACGAGGCCGTGACCCGACTCGGGCGGCCGCGCCGACGGCTGCGGACCCGGCTCCTCGTCGCCATCGTGCTCGTCGCCTTCGGCGTCCTCGTGGTCTCGGCCACGGGTGCCGCGGTGCTGAGCCGGCGGTCCGCCGAGAGTTCGGCGCTGCACGCGGCGCGCCGGGCGGCGCCCCGGATCGGTGGGCTGGTCGCAGACTTCGCGACCCAGGTGCGCGACCAGCCGGTCACCACGGCCGCGGCTCGGCGGCTCCGGAGCACGCTCGGTGGACTGCTCGCCGCATCGGGCAGCCGAGTCTTTAGCGTCACCCCCGACGGTCGGGTGATCGAGGGCGCCGGTCGCTTGTTCGGACATTCGGCACCTCCCGCCCCCGGTCAAGCGACGCCACCACCCCCCGACCTGCGCAACGGCGACCTCGACCTCGTCGCGCTCGCCGCCGGGACGCGCCAGTCCGGCGTCGCCGGCAGCGACGCCTTCGCCGCCGTACCCCTGCCCGTGGTCGCCGGGGCCACGCCGGTGGTCTACGTGACCCGCGCGATCGAGCGTCGCCCGCTCGGCGGTGCCACCGGATATTTCATCGTCACCGGTGCGGTGACCCTGGCGGTGGCGGCCGCCGTCGCCTCGTGGCTGGCCCGCCGACTCACCCGACCGATCGCCGCCATGGAGCAGACCGCGAACGCCATCGCCGGAGGCGACCTGAGCGCGCGCGTCGATCTCGGTCGTCACCCCGACGACGAGCTCGCCCGTCTGGCTCGCAGCCTCGACGCCATGGCCGCCCAACTCGAGGCGGCCCGAGGCCACGAGCGGGCCTTCCTGCTGTCGGTGTCGCACGACCTGCGCACCCCCCTCACCTCGATCCGGGGCTACGCCGAAGCGATCGTCGACGGAACCGTCCGGGGCGAGACGGCGACCGCCGACGCCGCCCGTGTCGTCACCACCGAGGCGAAGCGGCTGGAGCGCCTCGTGGCCGACCTGCTCGACCTCGCCCGGCTCGACGCGCACTCCTACTCACTCACCCCCGTCCCGGTCGACGCCCGGGAGGTGGTCGAGCGCACGATCACGGGCTTCGCACCGGCCGCGCGCGCCTGGGGCCTCGGCCTGGAGGTGCTGCCCGGCGAGCCCGTGGCCGCCGACCTCGACCCCGACCGCCTGGCCCAGGTCGTCGCCAACCTCGTGGAGAACGCCCTGAAGTTCGCCAGCACCTCCGTGGTGGTGTCGGTGCAGGGCACGGAGGGTTCGGTCGACGTCCGGGTCGACGACGACGGACCTGGCATCCCGGTCGACGCCCACGAACGGGTCTTCGAGCGGCTCTACACCGCCCGCGGCGCGAACGGGCGCTCCGTCGGAACCGGCATCGGCCTCGCGATCGTCGCCGAACTCGCCACCGCCATGGGCGGTACGGCGACCAGTGGTGTGCCCGACGACGGTCGTGGGGCCCGGTTCACGGTGCGCGTCCGGCGCTGACGCGATCAGTCGGGAGCGTCGGTGGAATCGCCGGGGACGACCCGTGCGGCGAGCGCCCCGGCGGCGGTCACGACCTCGACCGCAGCGGGCGGCTCGACCTCGCGACGCACCATCGCCAACGCCACCACCCGCGCCTCACCCGGCACTGCGGCGGCGCTCGTGACGGCACCCACCGCCTTGCCGTCGACGCGCACCTCGTCGCCGGCGGCCGGAACGATCGCACCGTCGAGGTCGAGTCGCCGCAGGAAACGGTTCACGTGGCCCCGGGAGTCGATCCGGCAGACGAGCTCCTGGCCGAGGAAGCAGCCCTTGGTGAACGACACGGCGTCGCGCTCCAAGAACGCCTCCTGGGGGATCGTGGTGTCGTCGACGTCGATCCCCTGGCGGGGGATGCCGGCGGCGATGCGCCGGGCCTCGGCCTCCGGCGCCGTGCCGACCGGGAGGTCGGCCGCGGCCAACCACGCGACGACCTCGGTGGCGTCGCCCACGACGTCGGTACCCCGCCAACCTGGGCGGTCGACGGGAACCGCCACGAGCCCGGCGGACACCGTGACCACGGCGTCGCCCAACACGGCGACCCGAGCGGTGTCCGGGGTGCGATCGAGGAGGTCGACCTGCACCCGGATGCGGAAGCGCCCCAACGAGGCCACGAGGCGCGCCGCGGCGGCGGGCTCGCCGTCGCACCACCATCCGTCGGCCGTGCGCGTCGCCCGGAAGGCGGCATCGAGCTTTCCTTGGGGGTGGAGGAGCAGGCTGGCCACCGAGTGGCCCACGGGCACCGGTTCCAGGTCTTGGGACACGAGCGCCTGCAGGAACGACGTCGCGTCGGGTCCCGTGACCTCCACCAGGCCCCACGGCCGGTCGAGGAACGCCTGCACCCCGGTCACCGCAACGGCTCCACGTC
Source organism: Actinomycetes bacterium (assembly GCA_037142235.1). Taxonomy (GTDB): domain Bacteria; phylum Actinomycetota; class Acidimicrobiia; order IMCC26256; family PALSA-555; genus CAIUKV01. Next base: position 2,030 of record JBAXBB010000027.1, on the reverse strand, counting down.
GCGCGCGCCCGCCAACGCGGTCAGCAGCGCCTTGGCCTTGTTCGCGCATTCGAGATCTTCGTCGGCTGCCACCGAATCGGCGACGATGCCGGCCCCGGCCTGGACGCTGGCGCGTCCGTCGCTCCAGACCATCGTCCGGATCGCGATCGCGGTGTCGAGGTTGCCAGAGAAGTCGAGGTAGCCGATCACTCCAGCGTAGGGCCCTCGTTTGGCCGGCTCGAGCTCATCGATGATCTCCATGGCTCGCACCTTGGGGGCGCCGCTGACCGTGCCGGCCGGGAAGGTGGCGCGCAGCACGTCGACGACGCTGCGCCCCGGCGCGAGGGTTCCCGAGACCTGGCTGGTCAGGTGCATCACGTGCGAGTAGCGCTCGAGGAGCATCAGCTCGTCGACCACCTCGGAGCCGAACTCCACGACCCGACCGACGTCGTTGCGAGCGAGGTCGACGAGCATCACGTGCTCGGCGCGTTCCTTCGGATTCTCGGCGAGTTCGGCCGCGAGCTGGCGGTCGTGCTCCTCCGTGCGACCGCGGAAACGCGTGCCGGCGATCGGACGACTGATCACCCGGCCGTCGATGACCTGCACCATGGGCTCGGGCGACGAGCCCACGAGCGTGACCTCGGGCTCGCGCAGGAAGTACATGTACGGCGACGGGTTGACCTGGCGCAGCACGCGGTACACCGAGAACGGGTCGACCACCTCGTCGACGTCGAAGCGCTGGGCGAGGACGACCTGGAAGATGTCGCCGCTGAGGATGTACTCCCGAGCGGCCTCCACGGCGTCGCGGTACGTGCCCGCCATCGACGACCGCGCCTCCGGCAGGACCAGCGTCTCGCGGTCGGGGGGCGGGGTCGGGGTGTAGGCGAGCGGTCGGGCGAGGTCGGCGACCCGGGCCTCGAGACGGGCCAACGCGGCGTCGTACTCGGCGTCGGGATCGGCATCGGGGCCGACGAAGACGTTCTCGATCATCGTGCAGCGCTGGCGGAGGTGGTCGAAGGCGGTCACGTGCCCGGTGACGACCATCACGGCGTCGGGCACCCCGTGCGGATCCGGGGGCACGTCAGGGAGGTGCTCGATCTCGCGCACGACGTCGTAACCGAGATACCCCACGATGCCACCGTGGAACGGAGGCAACTCGTCGATCCGGGGTGCGTGGAAGTGCTCGAGCAGGGCGTCGAGCGCCGCGAGCGCGCCCCGGTCGCTGGGCACGCCGGGCGGGACGTCACCCTCGAAGGTCACGGCGTGGTCGCGCACCACCATGCGCAAGGCGGGATCCCGCCCGATGAACGAGAAGCGTCCCCAGCGCTCGCCGTGCTCGACCGACTCGAGCAAGAAGCCCGGCGGACCGTCGGGTCCGGCCCCCACGAGTTTGGCGAAGGCCGAGACCGGAGTCTCGAGGTCGGCACCCACCTCGCACCACACCGGCACGACCGTGTGCTCCAGGGTGTGGGCGCGGAACTCTTCGCGCGTCGGCCGGACCGGGCCGGTCGGCACCGGACTAGACCCGCCCCGGGACGGCGCCGCCACCGAAGGGCCGGAAGAAGCACGACACCGCTCCGGTGTGACACGCCCCGGCGCCCTCCTGCTCCACCACGAAGAGCAGTGCGTCGACGTCACAGTCGTAGGAGGCCTCGCGCACCCACTGACGGTCGCCCGAGGTGTCGCCCTTGCGCCAGAGTTCGCGACGGCTGCGGCTCCAGTAGACCATCCGACCCTCGGCGAACGTCGCGCGCAGCGCGTCCTCGTTCATCCACGCGAGCATCAGGACCCGCCCGGTCGTGGCGTCCTGGGCGATCGCGGGCACCAGTCCGTCGGCGTTCCAGGCGACCGCGGCGATCTCGGCCTCGGTGGCGGGGATGCGGGTCTCGGCGTCGGGCATCGACGGGCGAGCGTACCCGCCGCCGCGCCCGGGCCTCCGGGGTTTCCCGTGTCATGATCCGCCCCTGATGTCCACTCGCCGCCCCGACCCCGACTCCGACTCCGGTGCAGTCCCCGGCTCGGCCCCCGAATCGGCCCCCGCCACCCCGACC
>JBAXBB010000026.1:0-29738 GCA_037142235.1 Actinomycetes bacterium | reverse complement strand
GGGGATCGCCGCGAGGAGCGGGGGGGTGTACGGGTGGGCGGGCGAGGCGTAGAGGGTGTCGGGGGGAGCGACTTCGCACACCTTGCCCAGGTACATCACCATCACGCGGTCGCTGACGTTCTTGACGACCGCGAGGTCGTGGGCGATGAAGATCACCGTGAGGCCGCAGCGCCGCTTGGTCTCCTCGAGCAGGTTGAGGATCTGAGCCTGCACCGATACGTCGAGGGCCGACACGGGCTCGTCGCAGATGATGACCTTGGGATCGGTGATGACGGCGCGGGCGATGGAGATGCGCTGACACTGGCCGCCGGAGAACTCGTGCGGCCGACGGTCGGTATGAGCGGGGTCGACCCCGACGGCTTCGAGGGTCGAGTCGACCTTGGCGTCGCGCTCGCCGGGCTCGCCCATCTTCCAGATGTCGAGGCCCTCGCGCACGATCTCACGGACCTTGCGCCGCGGGTTGAGCGACGAGATCGGGTCCTGGAAGATCATCTGGAGGCGGGTGCGCTGCTCGCGGAGCTCCTCCCCCTTGAGCGCCGTGAGTTCGACCCCCTCGAAGACCACGCGCCCGGAGGTGGGGCGGGGGAGCTGCATGATCGCCCGTCCAGTGGTCGACTTGCCGCAGCCCGACTCGCCGACGATGCCGAGGGTCTCGCCGTCGAGGAGGTCGAGCGACACGTCGCTGACGGCCTTGACCTTCCGGCCCTTCCCGGCGGGGAACTCCACGACGAGGTGCTCCACTCGCAGGATGGACTCGCCCTCGGGCCGCAGGTGGGCCGTGCCGGTTCCGGCCATCATCGTCCTCCGTCGTCGGGGGTTCCCGTCGCCGGGACCGTCGCCACTCGACGCGTCGGTGGGTCGACGGGGAACCAGCAGCGGTACTCGTGTCCGGGCGCGTCGGCCGCCACGAGGGGCGGCTCCTCCTCGCGGCAGCGGTCCTGCACGTAGGCGCACCGCGGGGCGAAGCGGCATCCGGGGGGCGGCGAGACCAGGTTCGGCGGCCGCCCGGGAATGGTCGCCAGGTGGGCGTGCGAGGGCTGGTCGAGCCGGGGAATCGACGAGAGCAGCGCCTCGGTGTAGGGCATGCGCATCTCGGAGAACAGCACCGTGGTGGGTGCCTTCTCGACCACCCGCCCGGCGTACATCACCAGGATCTCGTCGGCCCGACCGGCGACCACACCGAGGTCGTGGGTGATCATGATCGTGGCCATCTCGCGTTCACTCTGTTGGTGCGCAATGAGGTCGAGGACCTGAGCCTGGACCGTGACATCGAGGGCGGTGGTGGGCTCGTCGGCGAAGAGCAGAGCGGGTCCGCACGCCAGGGCGACCGCGATGCAGACCCGTTGCCGCATGCCCCCCGACATCTGGTGGGGGTACTCCCCGAGTCGACGTTCAGGCTCGGGGATGCGGACCGATCGCAGGAGGGCGACGGCCATCTCCTGGGCGTGGTGCCGATCGACGTCGAGGTGCTCGCGGATCGATTCGGTGATCTGGTTGCCGATCTTCATGACCGGGTTGAGCGAGGTCATCGGGTCCTGGAAGATCATCGCCATCTGCTGACCCCAGTAGGCCCGCATCTTCTTGGGAGCGAGGTCGGCGATCTCGGCGCCCTCGAACCGGATCGAGCCGCTCCGGGTGGCGCCGCGCTTGGGCAGCAGCCCCATGACGGAGCGGGCCAACACCGTCTTGCCCGATCCGGACTCTCCGACCACCCCGAGGGTGCGGCCGCGGTCGAGCGTGAACGACACGCCGTCGACCGCCCGAACGTCGCCGTGCTGGGTGGAGAACGTGGTGTGGAGGTCGGTGACCTCCAGCAGGCGATTCGCGCCGCCGTCGGTTGTGGAGTTGGCGGTGACGGTGGAGTCGGGTCCGAGGGTCGCGTCGCTCATACGGAGCTCTCCCGCACGTCGAGGCGAGCGCGCACGACGTCGCCCAGGAAGTTCAGGCTCAGCACGGTGAAGAAGATGCACAGCGCCGGCTCGAAGATCATGTGGGGGGAGTCGGCGAGGCTGCTCCGCTCGGAGCCGATGATGTTGCCCCACGACGGGGTGGGGGGCTTGACCCCGACCCCGAGGATGCTCAACGTCCCCTCGGCGACCATCGCCACCGCGATCCCGAGCAACGCGATCGAGAGCATCGCCGGGAGGACGTTGGGCAGCACCTCCCGGAGCATGATCCGCAGAGGCTTGGCTCCCTGGGCGCGAGCGGCCGTCACGAACTCGCGCTGGGACCAGGTGAGCGCCGAAGCGCGGGTGATCCGTCCGAGGAGCGGGATCGACACGATGCCGAGGGCCAGGACGAGGATGAACTTCGGGTCGATGCCGTGCTGCCCGCCGGTGTTGTCGGCCGCGCCTTGCAGGAAGGCGACGAGGGCCAGAGCCAGGATCACGCCGGGGATCGAGAGGAACACGTTGAAGACCGACGTGAGCACGGTGTCGACCTTGCCGCCGAAGTAGCCGGCGAGCATCCCGAGCACTCCGCCGACGACGAACCCGAGCGCCACGGCTCCGGTCGACACGAGGATCGAGGACCACGCGCCGAAGATGAGGCGCGACATCATGTCGCGTCCGTTGGAGTCGCAGCCGAGGAGGTGGCCGCTCGCGCTGCCCTCCTTCGCGAACGGTCCGAGTCGCGCGCACGACGTGAACGACTGATTGGGGTCCTTGAGCGGCAGGAGGCCGAGTTGGGCGAGCACGGCGAGGGCCACGATCACGCCGAGCCACCCGATGGCCAGCCAGGCTCCGAGGCTGAGTCGCCGACTCCGAGACTTGCCGTCGGTCATCACCGCGGTGAGGTAGAGCTGACTCTGGCCGACGGCCATGCCGGGCGTCAGCGAGTCTTCGGCGAAGCGCGCGAGGTCGCTGCCCGAACCCTCGGTGCCCTCGCCGGGCCCGGGAACGCGGGAATCGTCAGGCGGAACTGCCGGCACGGCGGATCCTCGGGTCGAGCACGATGTACAGGAAGTCGACGATGAAGTTGACCGTCACGAACAGCGCCGCGATCACCAGCACGTAGCTCTGCAGCTCCACGTATTCACGGGCGACGATCGCCTGGTAGATCTTCTCACCCATCCCGGGCACCCCGAAGATCACCTCTACCACCACGGCACCTCCGATCAGGGTGCCGATGTTGAGGCCGGCGACGGTCAGGAGCGTCAGGCTCGACGGTCGGAGGGCGTGGCGGAACAGGATCCGTCGGTTGGAGATGCCCTTGGCCTTCGCCATGGTGATGAAGTTCTCCTGGAGCGTCGCGATCATGTCGGAGCGCAGGAGCCGCATGTAGATGGCCACCTGCCCGACTGCGAGCGTGATCACCGGAAGGGTCATGTAGCGGAAGTGGTCGAAGGTGAAGTGACGGGTGGGGTCGAACAGGGGGTCGAGCCAGCCCGGCTCGTAGCCGGCGGTGGGGAACCACTTCAGCCGCGCCCCCACGAAGTACGCCAGGAGCAGCGCCAGGACGAAGTTCGGGATCGCGAGGAATGCGAACGATGTGGTGTTGATCGCCCGATCGGACCGGCTGCCGGCCCGGTACGCGGCCAGGACGCCGAGTGGGATCGCGATCACGAGGGCGAGGATCTGGGCGTAGAGGACCAACTGGATCGAGATGGGGAGCGACTGCTTGAGGAACGTCGTCACCGGTTGGCGGGTCGAGTACTTCCGACCGAGGTCGCCCTGGAGGATCCCGGAGGTGCCCTTGCTCTGCAGGCCGGGTACGCCGACGTAGTTCACGTACTGCTGGAGGAACGGTTTGTCGAGCCCGAGGTCGTGCTTGAGTGCCGACCGTTGGGCCGAGGTGCCGAACGGGATGATGGTTGACATCGGATCCCCGGGCAGGATCCGCACCAGACTGAAGGTGAAGAAGCTGACGAGCAGCAACACGAGCGCCAGTTGCAAGAACCGGCGGCCGATCAGCCGCGCTGCGTCCACTCCGTCACCCCCCAGTCCGATGTGCGACAGTTCCGGAGTTGCCCTACTTGGTCTTGTAGAGCGCGTCGACGGGGATGCGGCCGTACATGAAGCGCGGCTGCGATCCGTCGGGCAGGGGGGCTCCGAGGATGCCCTTGACGCCCTTGGACACGATCGTCCAGTCCACGAACCACCCCGGGATGATGTACTGACCCGCCCCCATCTCCTTGTTCATGGTGACGTAGTCGGCGTCGGCGTCGGCGGCACTGCGGCCGTCGACGAGCGCGGTCTGCATGGCCGGGTCGTCGATCCTCGGGAAGTTGATCGGCGAGGTCTTCGACCACCACACGTAGTTCGCGGCGTCACCGAACTCGGGGTCGCTGTGGAAGTTGCGCCAGACCATCACCGAGAACTTGCCGGCCAGGGCGGTGTTGATCAACTGGGCCTGATTGACCTGCGAGAGGTTCGGGCTCATCCCCACCTTCTGCACCTGCTCGGCGAGCAACTGCACCTCGGCGAGGGACTCGGTGTCGTCGGTGGTGAGGAACGTGACGTCGAACTTCCCACCGTTGGCGGCCTTGACCTTCTCCACCAGGGCCTTGGCGTCGGTGGGGTTGTACTTGGGCAACCCGTTGTTCTTGACGTAGCCCTGGGCCTTGGAGTCGATGACGCTGTTCGTCACCTGGAACAGTCCCTTGTTGCGGATCTGGTTGATCTGCTTGATGTTGAGTGCCTCGGCGATCGCCCGACGGGCGTCGGCGTTGTTGAAAGGTGCCTGCGCGGTGTTGAGCATGTAGTAGTGGACGTCGCGGTTGCCGGGCGGCTCCGTGACGGTGTCGTAGCCGCTGGTCTTCCTGAACTTGTCGATGGATTGCGCGCTCGAGGTATGCAGCATGTCGAGCTGACCCCCGATGAGCTGGTTGTCACGGGTGGGCGCGTCGACAACCGGGACGAAGGTGATCTTGTCAAGGTAGGGGAGTTGGTTCCCCTTGGCGTCCTTCTTCCAGTAGTTCGGGTTCTTCGACACGGTCAGCGACTCGTTGACCTTCCAGGAGTCGAGCTTGAATGGACCGGTGCCGATCAGGTTCGACGTGCAGTTGGTGGTGTCGTTGATCTGGGCGGGCGCCATGATCCCGGCCCGGCCGACCAGGAAGAGGTAGGCGGGGAAGGCGGGCCACGGGGTCTTGGTGGTCACCTTCACGGTGAGGTCATCGACCTTGTCGGTGTGGTCGATGTTGTTGAACACGAACGCGAAGAGCGTGCCCTTGAGCCACTGGTCGATGTTGAGCTTGACGGCGTCGGCGTTGAGCGGCTCGCCGTTTTGGAACTTGATGTTCGGGCGGACCTTGATGGTCCACTCGGTGCTGTCGGCGTTCGGGGTCACCGACTCCGCGAGGTTGGGTACGTACTTGCCCTTGGTGTTGGGGGAGGTGAGCGTGTCGTAGACCGCCGACACGACCTGGATGCCCGAGATCGCGAGCTGCGAACTCCACAGGCAGTAGCCGCCGGTGGTCTCGCCCTCGAGGCCGAAACGGACCTCACCACCGGGCTTCGGGCCCGCGGTGGCGGCGCCCGCCGGTGCGGCGACAACGCCGGCGGAGACGAAGGCGGTGGCGAGCAAGGTCACCACGGCGACGACGGAACCCCAACGGGTCCGAGGGCGGCTGCGACGATCCTGATCCACGAGTACCTCCCCATTGCCCGGCTGGCCCGGGGCGCGGAGCCCGACCGGGTGGCCGGGCATGACCCGGGCGGACCGGCGTCACCCCGAGAGACTATGGCAAACGACGCACGGTGGGGAATCGGCCCCGGGTAGCGTCGAAAGGTGGCCCCCAACGCCCCTGACCGACTCCGGGTGACCCCGACCTGTCGGATCCCAGTCGCCGAGTTGGAATGGCTCGTGACCCGGTCGGGTGGCCCGGGGGGCCAGCACGCCAACACGGCCGACACCCGGGTGGAGGTGCGTTTCCGGGTGGCGGAGTCCGCCGCCTTAGGCCCGGGCCAGCGGGCCCGGCTGCTCGAGCGGTGCGGGCCGGTCGTGGCGGCGGTGGCCGCCGACACCCGGTCCCAGGCCCGCAACCGCGAGATCGCCCTTGAGCGCCTGCGGTCGAAGTTGGCCGATGGTCTGGCAGTGGCTCGGGTCCGGCGCCCGACCCGGCCCGGCCGCTCGGCCGAGCGGGCCCGTCTCGACGACAAGCGGCGCCGGTCGGAGCAGAAGCAGGAGCGCCGCCGGGTCGACCCCGACGCCTGAGGGCTCGGGTCGATCGGGCCGGCCGGGCCGGCCGGTCAGGTGGCCACGACGGCGTCGCAGAAGGAGTGGATCGCCCCGACCGCCGCCTCGGCGCGCAGCGAGTGGAAGACCTCGAAGGCGTGCGGTGCCCCTGGGACCTCCAGGTAGACCACCCTCTGGCCCGGGACGGCCCGGAGGCGATCCACGAAGGCCCGGGTCTGGGCCGCCGGGACGAGGTTGTCGGCGCTGCCCTGCACCACGAGGAACGGGACCGTCGGGCTCGCCACCAGGTCGATCGGCGACCATCTCCGGTATCGGGCGGGGTCCTCGGTCGGGGTGGCGCCGAAGATCATGGCGGCCAACCGCCCGGCCCAGCGATCGGTGCGGGCCGTGCGGAACCGGAAGAGCGCCAGGAGATCGGTCGGGGGATAGACGGGCACGACGGCGAGCACCGAGGTGTCGGCCGACTCGAAGCCCGGTTGGTACACCGGATCGTTCTCCGTGAGCACGGTGAGGGCGGCGAGGTGTCCACCAGCCGATCCGCCGGTCAGCACGATCCGGTCGGGATCACCTCCGTGCTCGGCGATGTGGGCGCGCACCCAGGCCAACGCCGCCTTCACGTCGACGACCTGGTCGGGCATGGTCGCCCGCGGGGCCAACCGGTAGTTGATCGCCACGCACACCCAACCGTGGGCGGCCATGCGGTTCATGAGGGGGCGACCCTGCTGGCGCTTGCTGCCCACCAGCCAGGCACCCCCATGGACCTGGAGGAGCACCGGGGCGTCGTGGACGCCGCCCCGGGGTCGGTAGACGTCGAGGAGGTGGCGCCGTCCGGCGCCGTCCGCGTAGCGCAGGTCACCGATCCGCTCGACCCGGTGGTCGCCGAGCCAGAGCGGTACGAGGAACCGCCGCCGCCGACCCTCGTCGGGGTCGGGGGGCGCGAGCCCGGCGGCGGTGAAGGCGCCGGTCACCGCCGCGCGACTGCGCCAGGCCAGCGCCGATTCGACGACGAGGCAACCGAACCCGACCACCGCGGCCGCGAACCCGATCCGGCCGGCGGTGCGGGTGAGGCCACCGGAGGCGACGAGCAGCGCGACCGTGGCCCCCAGGAACAGGATCGTGAAGTGCGCGAGCTCGGCGACGAGCCACTCGGCCAGGAAACTGATCACCATGCCCACGAGACTGCGGGTCGGACGCAACACGTTGACGCCGAGGGCGAGGGTGGTCAGGCCGACCGCGAACAGGATCCACGACACGCGAGTGCGACTCCGGGCTCATCGGACGGAACGCCCACAAAGGTGCGTATGGTCCGTCGACCGTCCACGATACGCGGCGCGCCCGCCATGCGGATCCCGTTGCTGGCTAGCCTGCAGTCTGCCCGGAGCCATCAAGGCGAAGGCGCGAATCGAATCCCTGGGGGGAGCACCATGCGCAGGATCCGCATCCCGATGATCGTTGCGGTCATTGCAGTCGTCGCCGCTTCGGTGGCGGCGACCATCCCGGCGGGTGCCCAGAGCACCGGAGCGCCGGGTGTCACGAAGACCGAGATCAAGGTCGGGGGGGTCGTCGGCAAGACGAACCCGACGGGCCGGCCCTACGAGAACGGCTTCGTCGGAGCGCAGGCCTACTTCGACCTGATCAACAAGCAGGGTGGAGTCAACGGCCGCAAGATCAAGCTGGTCGCGAAGTACGACGACCAGACGCGCGACTCGAAGAACGTCTCGGCCGTGCGCTCCCTGGTGGAAGAGGACAAGGTCTTCGCGGTGCTCCCGGTCGAGACCCAGACGTTCGCCGGCGCGGACTACCTCGTCCAGAAGGGTGTCCCGACCTTCGGGTGGAACATCAACTCCGAATGGCAAAAGGGCCCCAACCTCTTCGCCGCGGGCGGTTCCTACCTCTGCTTCACGTGCCCGATCATCGCGCCCACGTTCATTGCCCAGCAGGTGGGGGCCAAGAAGGTCGGTCTCCTCGCGTACGGCTCCTCGCCGTCGTCGGCCCAGTGCTCGCAGGGTCAAGAGGCGGCGCTCGACAAGTGGGGTCCGAAGGTGGGCTTCACCGACCGGAGCCTCTCATTCGGCTTCTCTGCCAACGATGTGTCGGCGGCGGTGCAGGCGGTGAAGGACAACGGCGTCGATTTCGTTGCCTCGTGTATGGACATCAACGGTGAGGTCAACTTCAACAAGGCGCTGAAGCAGGCCGGGATCACCAACGTCCAGTACTACGCGCCCGAGGGGTACGACGCCGAGGTGATCAAGCAACTCGGTACCGAGCTCGACGGGTTCACCTTCCCCATCGACTTCCTCCCGTTCGAGAACGCGAAGGAGTCGAAGGAGATGCAGCTCTACATCAAGGAGATAAAGAAGCGCGGCCAGGAGCCGGGTGAGCACTCGCTCGTCGGGTGGAACAGCGCACAGCTCCTGGTGGAAGGTCTGAAGCAGGCGGGCAAGAACCCCACCCAGAAGGGTGTGGTCGATGCGATCAACTCGATCACCGACTGGACCTACAACGGCATGCGCCCGACGGTCGACTGGACCACCGCCCACGGGCCGTTCCCGCCGGGGAGCAAGTCCTGCTCCGCCTACGTGACGGTCAAGGGCGGCAAGTTCGTCCCCGTCTACAACCAGCCGGGCAAGCCCTACGTCTGCTTCTCGCAGAACCCCTACCCGGCAACGCTCGGTTCGCCCGAGTACGCGTCGAACTGACCGAATCGCGCCGGTCCGGGGGGCACGCGCCTGCGTGTGCCCCCCCGGTCGGTGTGGCTAGAGTGCGCGACGAGGGGCCGGGGGGACCGGTGACTCCGGAGGGGGGGAGCATGAACCAGCGTCGCGTGTGTTCACCGGCGGGAGGTTCGCCGCGCCAGCGCACGCCCGGCGCGGCCCGTGTCCTCCGCGCGAACGACTGAGACGTCGCGTGCTGCTCGTCTCGATCCCGCCCCTCTCGAGTTGGGTCCAATACCTGATCGAGGGCTTTCCCGTCGGGTGCGTGTTCGGACTGGTCGCGGTCGGGCTGGTCCTGACCTACAAGACCTCAGGTGTGTTCAACCTGGCCTTCGGTGCGCAGGCGTTCCTGTCGGCCGCGGTGATGTACGCGCTGAATCAGCGGGGCCTCCCCAACTGGCTCTGCTTCGTCATCTCGGTGCTCGTGGTGGCGCCGCTGTTCGGCCTCCTGCTCGACCGAGCGCTCTTCCGCTACATGCGCAACTCGTCGTGGGTCGTGAAGTTGGTGTCGTCGCTCGGGCTGTTCGTCGCCCTCCCCGAGATCATCAAGGCGCTCATCACGGGGCCGCGCCCACAGTTCAACGCCCCGAGTCTGGCGACGCTCTTCGGCATCAAGGCGCTGGCCGGGTCGAGCGGGGTGTTCCACGTGGGCAGCTACGTGATCAATCCCGACTTCGCGACGATCGTCATCGTCACGCTCGTCGTGGTCCTCGCTCTGTTCGTGCTCTTCCGGTACACCGCCCTCGGTCTGCGGATGCGGGCGATCGTCGAGAGCTTCCGCATGGTCGAGCTCGCCGGTGTCGACAGCGAGGGCGTGAGCATGTCGGCCTGGATGCTGTCGAGCTTCCTCGCCGGTCTTGCCGGCGTGCTGCTCGCCCCCCTGATCTCGGTCGACGCGTCCGGCTTCACGCTGCTGCTCGTTTCTGCGGTGGCCGCCGCGGCCTTCGGTCGCCTCGTGAGCATTCCCCTGGCTCTGGCCGGCGGACTCATCCTCGGCATCGGGCAGCGGGCGATCATCGGCTTCAGCTACTTCTGGCACTGGCCGCAGTCGTTGCAGACGGGCGTGCGACCGGCGCTGCCCTTCCTGGCCCTGTTCCTCGCCCTGATCTTCCTGCCGGCGGTCAAGGGCCGCCGAGAGGTCACCGACCCGCTGTCCGGGGTCGATCCGCCGCCACCGGCGATGGCCCACGAGTACAAAGACGCCCAGACGGCCCGGCTCACCAAGATGATCTTCCCGGTGTTCATCGCCGCCTTCGTGGTGGTGGTGTGCTTCCTCCTCTCCGACCTCTGGGTCTTCCGGATCACCGACGCCCTCACGCTGGCCGTCGCCTTCCTCTCGATCACGGTGTTCACCGGGCTGGGTGGTCAGGTGTCGTTGGGCCAGGCGGCGTTCGCGGGGATCGGCGGCTACACCGTGGCCAACCTCGCGGCTGAGAACCATTGGCCGGTGTTGTTGGCCCTCGTGGCCGGGATCGCGATCGCCGCCGTGGTCGGCGCCCTGCTCGCGGTTCCCGCACTCCGCCTGGGCGGGATCTTCCTCACGTTGGCGACCCTGGCCTTCGGGCTCATGGCCGACAACATCGTGTTCTCGGCCCGGGCCGTGGCCGGTGGCGCCCCCGGGATCGACGTCGCCCGACCTTCGTTCTTGAACGGCAACAGCCTCTTGGGCCGCGACCAGATGTGGTTCCTCTTCGTCTTCGCCTGCTTCGGGCTCGTCGGTTTCCTCGTCATCTTCATCCGCAACGGCACGATCGGTCGCTTCTTCGCCGGGCTGCGCGGGAGCGAGACGGCGGCCGCGGCGATCGGCATCAACGGCACCCGCCAGCGCATCCTGCTGTTCGCGCTGTCAGCGGGGATCGCCGGTCTCGGTGGGGGACTCATCGCCCTCCAGGCGGGGCACGTCGACTCGCTCACCTTCCCGGCCCTCTTCGGTGTGGCCTGGATCGTGCTCGTCGTGTCGCTCGGTTCGCGCACGGTCGACGGCGCGCTGAACGCGGCCCTCGGGTTCGTGATCTTCCAGTGGCTGCTCGGTGATTACTTCAAGATGGACGCCAGCATCGCCCTGATCGGGTTCGGGTTCGGTGCGATCACGTACGCCCGTCACCCGGAGGGCATCGTGGAGTTCCGCACGCGGGAGAGCCTCCTGGCGCGACGCAAGGCGGTGCTGATGAAGGAGCGCATCCGCACCACGTTCTCGGGCAAGCCCATGCCGGAGGGCTTTGTGCCCACCCGGACCGTGACGATGCCGGTCTTCGCCGGGTTCGTCGTGCTCCTCGTGGTCGTGATCGTGAACCGGATCGTGGCCAGTTCGGATTCGGTCGCGCCGTGGGTCGTGCTCGTCTGCGTGGGCCCGAGCCTGCTGTACGCCGTGGCGTGGTCGCTGCTCACGAACCGGCGGCTCGCGCGCGAGACGGGTTTCACCCGTAGCTGGGCGATCATGGCCGGGGCCGCGGTCGTCGGCGCAGGGCTGGGCTGGTTCCTGACCAACACCATCGTCGAGCACTCCGACTTCGGCGACCCGCTGGTCGCCATCTCGGCGGCCACCTGGGTCGCCGTGGTCATCGGGGCGTTCGCCGGTTACGCGATCGCCGCGTTCTTCGTGCTGCCGGTGCAGGTGGCCCGTTGCGCCCGGGCCCGCGACTGGCGCACGTCGCCGGTGTCGTGGCTCGACGGCCGCACCCCCACCTTGTGGGTCGTGATCGCAACGTTCGTCTGCTACTGGACCACCAAGGGCTGGTCGCCCCCGTTCCTGTGGCCGCTCTACCTGCTCGCCTTCGTGGCGTTCACGGTGCTCGTCCAGTGGATCGGCGCCGTGCAAGGTGGCATCAACGAGCTCGCCATCGGCGAGATCGACGTGGCGCCGGGGGTGCCGCTCGCCGACGACGGCCTGCCCGAGGAGCTGCCCGCACTGGCCGGTCGTGGGGCCATCGGACCGGGAGGGGACGCCTGATGGCCGCCGCGGACGTCGTGGCCGGCGTGACGGGCGGCAACGGTGCCGAGCCCCTGCTCGACGCCCGGGGGGTCACCAAGCGGTTCGCCGGGATCACGGCCCTCCACGCCGTCGACCTCACGGTCGCGCACCAAGAGATCGTCGGGCTGATCGGCCCGAACGGCGCGGGCAAGACCACGTTCTTCAACTGCCTGCTCGGGATCCTGCGCCCCGAGGAGGGCACGGTCAGGTTCGACGGTCGGGAGGTCACCGGACTGCCGGTCTACAAGCGGGCCCGCATGGGGTTCGGGCGGACGTTCCAGCGGATGGAGCTGTTCGCAGGCATGTCGGTGCGCGATCACTTCATCGTCGCCGATCGCGCGCACCGCGGCGAGGGCAGTCTCTTGCGCGACCTCCTCAACCGCTCGAAGCCCACTGCGGCCGAGAACGAGCGGGCCGACGCCACGCTGGAGCTCCTCGGCCTCGACGACGTCGGAGAGCGCCCCGCCGAGTCGCTCAGCCTCGGCCGGGGTCGCCTGGTCGAGCTGGGTCGAGCGCTCATGACCGAGCCCAAGTTGCTCCTGCTCGACGAGCCGTCGTCGGGCCTCGACGTCCGTGAGACCGGAGCGTTCGCCGACCGGCTGGTCGGGGTCAAGGAGGAGCGGGGCTTCGCCGTCCTGCTCGTGGAGCACGACGTCGAGATGGTGCAGCGGCTCGTGAGCCGACTCTACGTCCTCGACTTCGGGACGCTGATCGCGTCGGGCGACACCGCCGACGTCTTTGCCGACGCCGCGGTCCGCAAGGCCTATCTGGGGAGCGCCGAATGACCGCCATCGAGCCGCAGGGGACCTCCACCGCCTCACCCGCCGACGGTGCGCTCCTCGAGTTGCGCGACATCGAGGCCGGGTACGGGCCGTTCCGGTCGCTCTTCGGCGTGTCGTTCACGATCCGCCCCCGCTCGGTCACTGCGCTGCTGGGCTCGAACGGCGCCGGCAAGACGACCGTGGTGCGAGTGGCGTCGGGGCTCGTCAAGCCGACGGCCGGCCGGCTCGTGTTCGAAGGTGACGACGTCACGGGCCGCCGGGCGTTCCGCCTGGCCCGGCTGGGGATCGTCCACGCACCCGAAGGGCGCTCGGTCTTCGCGTCGCTCACAGTGGAGGAGAACCTCGCCCTCACCTTCCGCCAGGTGTTCGGCCGCGCCGGAGTGCGTCAGGCGTTGGACCAGGCCTACGAACTCTTCCCGCGGATGGGAGAGCGGCGGCGCCAGCTCGCCGGGACCCTCTCGGGGGGCGAGCAGCGCATGCTGTCGCTCTCTCGGGTCCTCGTGCGCAAGCCGAAGCTGCTCATCACCGACGAGCTTTCGTTGGGCCTGGCGCCGGTGATCATCGACGAGGTGTACGCGACGCTGGCCACGATCCGGGCCTCGGGCTGTGCGCTCCTCATCGTGGAGCAGCACGTGCACGAGGCGCTGAACCTCGCCGACGACGTGGTGCTCCTCGCCAAGGGTCGGGTGGTCGTGCAGGGCCCGACCGCCGAACTCGGTGATGTGACCGAACGGCTGATGCCGAGCGGCGCCTGAGGCGGAATCCCGCCGGGCTTGGCTCGCCGATTCGACGGACCGGGGTCAGGTCGACGGGACGGTGGTCGTGATCGGTTCCGCCAGTGGTGGCGTGGTGGTGGTGCGCGGCACCAGGGTGGTGGTGGTCGGGAGTGAGAGCGCGCGGTCGACCGGGGCGGCCGCGCAGGCACCGGCCGACCCCAGGGCCGGGTTCTGGAGCCGCATCCGCAGACAGAAGGTCCGCCGGGCGACTTTCCAGATGCCGTCCTGGAGGACGGCCTGCCCGCGGGGAAGGACTCCGGGCATGGGGTTCCCGCCGATCTGGGTCTCGGTGCGGACCGTGGCGCGATCTGCACCGAGGCAGTGGACCCGTCGTGCCGAGATGATCGTCGAGGTCACCCCGGCGGTGCCCAACCACTGGTCGAGCACCGCCCGCAGGCCCGGATCGGTGCCGCCCTGGAGGTTCTGGGCCCGCTCGTCGGCGGTGGCCGAGACACCGCTGCCGAAGACGACGGCGTAGGCGCTGGTGATCTCGCCGGGTGAGCCGGGCCGACAGGCCGCCCGGGGGCTGGACGCGAACGCGTTCGTGGCCGGTGCGAGCGCACCGGCCACGAACAACGTGAGGATGCCCGCCACGACGGCGAGCCGATCGGTCATGCGACAGGTGCGCACGACCGTTGGATCAGCCTGCTGCGGCGAGGCACTTTTCGCCGGTGGCCTTGTTCCCCGCGCCCCAGAGGTCGCACAGGGTCGCGGCGGAGACCAGCCAGACGCCCTTCTTGGCGTCGAGGACGGCGTCGCCCTTGAAGCTCAGGCCGGCACCCGAGGTCGCGGGACCGGTGACCGGCTTGGGCACACCGAGGGACAGGTCGTAACTGAACGTGGCGGCCTTCTTGCCGTCGCACGCGGCCTTCACGCCGTACGACAACGTGGTGAACCCTTCCTTGGGGGACTGTCCGCTCGCCTTGGTGGCGGCGGCGCTCTCCTCGGCGATCGGCTTGAGGACGTCGCCCTTCTCCACCAGCGACATCTGCTGGTCGATGGTGTCGCCCGAGAGATAGGTGTCGAACGCTTTGGTGATGTTGGCGTTGAGGCTCTTGTCCTTCTTGCAGTCGGTGATCTTGGCCGGCTTCTTGGCAGCGAAGGCCGGGCCGGCGGTGACGCCGAGGCTCAGCACGCTCGCAGCCACAAGCACGAGTGCGATACGTCGCATGGATTCCCCCTGATGATGGTCGGTGCCCGTTCGGGACCGGGTGGTGATGGTTCCGGCCCGGTGGCCGACGCCGGTGCGAACGCTAACACCGCCCGGGGAGCGCGGGGGATCAGGCCCGTCCGGATTGGGCGCTGGCCCGCCGCCGTGTCCCAGAACGCTCCCGATGTGCCCGAAGTCCGATTCTCCTGACCGGTGACGGACCGGGCCCTGTGCGGTACGCTCCGCCCCATGACGACTCCCACCTACGACACGATCTCCGTCGGCGATTCGGCCCCCGATCTCGTGATCGAGAAGCTCAGCCGGACGAACTTCGTCCGCTACGCCGGGGCGTCGGGTGACTTCAACCCGATGCACCACGACGACACCATCGCCGCAATGGCGGGCAACCCGTCGGTGTTCGGTCACGGCATGCTCACCGCCGGCCTCATGGCTCGCGTGGTCAAGGACTGGTTCGGGCCCGAGGCCATGCGCCGGTTCGGCGTGCGCTTCTCGAAGCAGGTGTGGCCGGGTGACAGCCTCACGTTCGCGGCGAAGGTCACCGGCAAGCGCGAGGCAGGCGAGGAGAAGCTCGTCGACCTCGAGTGCACGGCCACCAACCAGGACGGCGTCGAGGTCATGACCGGTACGGCATCCGCCGCCGTCGCCTGACCTCCGTGCTCCTGAACGGTCCGCGGTCCTCGATGCGCGTCTGACGACGATGCGCTGGTCGCTCGGGGTCGTCGACGTCACCTTCTGGCCCGACGATCCCGTCGCGGCTTCCGTGCGGGCCCGGGACCTGGGGTTCGAGCACATCGACGTCCTGACCGGCACCGACCCGGCGACCTTGGCGCTGCCGCTCGGTTGCCCGACTGCGTTCCCCAAACCCGAACCGGGCTGGTGCTCCACTCCGGCCTTCGTCGCCGGTGAGGGCCGCTGGGAGTCGACGGCGCGCTGGTTCCGCCAGGCACCGGGCTGCCTGATGGAGCCGTGGAAGGGTGCGTGCGTCAACTCCGTGGAGACCATGCGCGCGATGGCCGAGGAGGTACCCGGGCTGCGCTTCCTCGTCGACACCGGGCACGTCGCCGATTGGGGTGGCGATCCGCTCGAGGCGCTCGAGTTCGCCGATCACGTCCAGCTGCGGCAAGGCCGACCGGGTGAGACCCAGTTGCACGTCGACGACCCCACCGGCGTGGTCGACTTCGCGGCGGTCCTCCGCCGCCTCGAGCAACTCGGGTACCCGGGCACGCTGTCGGTCGAGCACTTCGACCTGGTCGATCAGGGGTGGCGGTGCGACGATCCGGTCGGGTGGGCGTGCGATCTCGCGGCGCACGTCCGCGCGTTGCGCTGATCCGTCGGACCCGGCGGGAGGGGGGAGCAGGTGGAGGCTGAACGCGGGGTGCGGAGCGTACGGGTGCTGAACCTCCTCGGCGACCTGATCGCGGATCGGGCCCGGTCCGCCGTGCCCGACGCCGAGATCCTCACCCTCGCCCCCGACGAGGTCACCGACGACGTGCAGGCCGACGTCCTGTGCTCCTCGTTCACGCCGCTCCCGCTCCACGACCGCCTTGACGCGATCGGCGTGCGGTGGATGCACCTTCCCGGCACCGGGGTCGACACCTGGCCCGCGGAGAAGTTGCGCGGGCGGATCGTGACCTGCGCCCGGGGTGCCAGCGCGGTGCCGATCGCCGAGTACGTGCTGGCCGCGATGCTCGCGTTCGAAAAGGACCTGCCGGGCATCTTCCTCTCGGCGCCGCCGGAGCGCTGGAACTTCGCGACGCTCGGCGAGTTGTCCGGGCGCACGGTGGGGATCGTGGGTCTCGGGGGGATCGGTGAGGCGGTGGCGGTGCGGGCCCTGGCGTTCGGGTGCCGGGTGCGAGCGCTGCGTCGGCGCCCGGAGATGGGAGCGCCGGCGGGGGTCGAGCTGGCGACCGACCTCGGCGACCTGCTGGCCGATGCCGACCACCTGGTCCTGGCGGCACCGGCGACCGCGGCGACCGCGCACCTGCTCGACGACGACGCCTTCGCTGCCGTGAAGCCGGGGGTCCACCTCGTCAACATCGCTCGCGGCTCCCTGGTCGACCAGGCCGCCCTCCGACGCTCCCTGGATGCGGGTCGGGTCGCCATGGCGACCCTCGACACCGTCACCCCCGAGCCCCTCCCGGAGGGCCACTGGATGTACGCGCACGATCGAGTCCGGCTGACGGCGCACGTCTCGTGGGGCTCACCGCACGGGCTCGCCCGGATCCAGGCGTCGTTCGTCGACAACCTGGTCCGCTACGTGTCCGGAGAGCCGTTGCTCGGCGTGGTCGATCCCGACGAGGCCTACTGACGTGGCGCCGGGTGCGGTCGTGGTGGGGACCGGCTTCGGGTGTCGGGTGCACGTCCCGGCCCTGCGTGCCGCCGGGTTCGACGTCGTGGCGCTGGTGGGTACCGACGCCGAGCGCACCCGACGGCGGGCCGATCGGGCGGGGGTGCCCCACGGCCTCACGGACCTCGAGACGGCGCTCGCCCTCGACGGCGTGGTCGCCGTCACCGTGGCGACCCCTCCACATACCCATGCCGCGGTGAGCGTGGCGGCCGTCCGGGCCGGGAAGCACGTGATCTGCGAGAAGCCGTTCGCGCGCGACGCGGTCGAGGCCCGCACGATGCTCGACGCCGCCGAGGCCGCCGGGGTGACCCACCTGGTGGGCCACGAGTTCCGGTGGGCTCCCGAGCGGGCGCTCCCGGCCCGCCTGATCGCCGGCGGAGCGATCGGCGAGCCTCGGTTCGTGAGCCTGGTGCAGTTCGTCCCGCTGGTCCCCGACCCCGGGGCCAAGGTGCCGCCCTGGTGGTTCGACGAGCGGTCGGGCGGGGGCTGGCTGGGCGCGTCGGGGTCGCACGTGGTCGATCAGGTGCGCACCTGGCTGGGCGAGTTCGCCTCCGTGAGCGCAGCCCTCCCCGTGGTCTCGGCGCGCACCGCGGTCGCCGAGGACTCCTTCGTCGTGCGCTTCCGGCTGCGCTCGGGGGTCGAGGGCGTGCTCCAGCAGACGGCCGCGGCGTGGGGTCCCTACGCCGGCCTCACCCGGGTGGCGGGCACCGACGGCACCCTCTGGACCGAGGGCGACGAGACGTTCGTGGCCGACCGGGCCGGCACCCGGCGGGTCGAGGTCCCCGCGGACCTCACGCCCCCATCATCTCCGTCCGCCAGTGACGACCTCCGGCACGCCTTCACCCACCTCGAGCTCGGCCCCTACACCCGGCTCTGCGAGGTCCTGCGGGCCGGCGTCGACGGTCGGCCCCACGGGTCACCGGTGCCGGTGCCCACCTTCGCCGACGGGTTGGCCGAGATGGCGGTGCTCGACGCCGTACGGGCGTCGGCTGCCGCCGACGGCGCGGTGGTCGGGATCCCCGTCTGAACTCGCGCCGGGTGCACCGGCGTGTCGACTCACCAGGGGTTGGCGTAGCGGTCGCGGTGGGTGTGCGCGGCGACGTCGTCACGCTTCGGGGGACCGAGCCGACGCGCCGGGAATCCGAGCGGGACGACCGCCTGCGGCACCACGTGGTCGGGGAGCCCCAGGAGGTCCTGGAGCGAGGGACCGGCCTGGGCGCCGAGCGTGGTCAGGGCGGAGCCGAGCCCGAGCGCGTGGGCGGCGAGGAGGAGATTCTGGACGCACGGGAAGATCGACGAGCCGACGGTCACGGGCAGGCCCCGCTCGACGTCGGCGCACACGACCACGAGCACCGGGGCGCTGCGGTAGCCACCTCCCGCGTAGCCGCGGTCGACCTCGGCGAGGAGGTCGGGGGTGAGGCGGGCCTCGGAGAAGGCCCGCCCTCCGGCGGTCCAGGCGGCTTCGGTGAGGTCGTGGATGGCCTGCTGGGTCGCGGGATCACGCACTACCACGAACTCCCAGGGCTGCTTGTTCTCCGCGCTGGGCGCGTGGGTCGCGGCGCGCAGCACGGTGGCCACCGAGGCGTCGTCGAGCGGGGTGTCGGCGTACTCGCGGCACGCGCGTTGGGTGAGCACCACCTCGAAGAACGGCGGACCGGCCTCGGGCCCGGTGGCGCTCACCGGGTGGCGTCGCCGACGAGGGCGAACGAGTTGACGTACAGGATCCGCAGTGCAGGGTGGCCCGCCCAGTGGTCGCAGGCGGGCGATCCCCACGGCCCGATCTTGGCCTCGACCAGGGGCCGCATGCGCTTGAACGTGACCTCGGCGTCGGCGTCGTCGAACTCGTAGAAGTGGAGGAAGCGGGGGTCGCCCTGGGTGGCGTTCTCGTAGGGCGTGATCATCGTGAAGCCCGGGATGCCGGCTTCGGCGATGTGGTTGATGTGCACGAAGTCGCCCCAGTCGCGGAGGGACTGGGCCTGGGCGTCGTCGGGCGGGCTGATGAGCACCAGCGACAGGCCGACGGTGGGCTTGCCCGTCAGGCGGCCTTGGCCCGGGCGCGGCGTGCGCACGAAGTGATGACCGGTCACGCCCGCTGGTGGGGTGGGCGCGACGAAGGCGGGGGTGCACTCGTAGACGCCGAGCGTGTCGAACTCCGGCAACTCGCGCGGAAGGTCGGGCCGGTCGCGGTAGACGTTGCGCCACCACGTGGCGCGCTGTACGCCCGGGAGCGCCAGCACGGCGGGCACCCGTTCCGAGGCGTACGCCTGGGGGGTGGCCTCGGTCAGCTCGAGGTACAGCACTGGGGTCAGACGGTCCTCCATGCGGCGAGCCTACGACGGTCGCCGGTGGGCGCGCCGGGGTCGCGGTAGCGTTTCCTCCGTGGCGGTCCAGGTCCCTCCCACGGTCGCGAAGGCGTTCTCCGTGTGCCACCGATCGGTGGTGCGTCTGAGCCGAGGCCACCTGCTCACCCGCTTCCGCGGCGAGCCGATGATCCTGCTGACGACCACTGGGCGGCGTACCGGCAAGGAGCGCACCTGGCCCCTCACCGGCCTGCGGGCGGCCGACGGATGGGCGGTGGCGGCCTCCAACGGGGGCCAGGCCCGGCACTCGGCCTGGTTCCACAACCTCGAGGCCGATCCCCGCGCGACGGTCACGGAAGCGGGTCGGTCGGTGCGGGTGCGGGCCCGGATCCTGGAGGGCGCCGAGCGCGACGACTGGTACGCCCGGTTCGTCGCGTACCTCCCCGTCTACACCGAGCACGCCGAGCACGCCGCCGAGCACGGCCGGACGATCCCGGTGGTGTTGCTCACCCCCGACGATCGGTAGCCTGCCCCCCGATGGATCTCTCGTTCACCGACGAGGAGCTCGCCTTCGCGGCGGAGTTCCGGGCGTGGCTCGACGAGCACCTCGAGTTGCCGCCGCGGTTCGAGAGTTTCGACGACGAGATCGAGTGGGGTCAGCGGTGGCAGGCCAAGTTGGCCGCCGATCGTTGGGTCGGGATCCACTGGCCGTCCGAATACGGAGGGCGCAGCGCCTCGCCGGTGCAGGTCGCCATCTACAACCTCGAGTACGGCCGCTCCCGGGCACTGCAGCTCGTCAACCGCACGGGGGTCAACCTGGCGGGCCCGACCCTGCTGGCCCACGGCACCGACGAGCAGCGGACCCGCTGGCTGCCGAAGATCCTCAGCGCCGAGGAGATCTGGTGCCAGCTCTTCTCCGAGCCCGAGGCGGGCTCGGACCTCGCCGGTCTGCGGACCACGGCGAGCCCCGTGGAGGGTGGTTGGCTGCTCAACGGCCAGAAGGTCTGGACGAGTTACGCCCAGTACTCGCGCTGGGGCATCTGTCTGGCCCGCACCGACCCGCAGCTCCCCAAGCACAAGGGCATCTCGTACCTCGTCGTCGACATGGAGGCCGACGGCATCGAGGTCCGGCCGCTCGTGCAGATCACCGGCGAGTCGGAGTTCAACGAGGTGTTCTTCACCGACGCCTTCGTCCCCGACGACCACCTGATCGGCGGCCTGAACAACGGCTGGGCGGTGGCCAACACCACGCTCGCGCACGAGCGCGGCACGACGTTCCCGTTCAAGGAGCAGGTCGTCCACGAGGTGTACCTCGACGACCTCTACCGGGTGGCCGGAGCGGGCGGTCTGCTCGACGATCCTCACGCCGCCGATGCGCTGGTCCAGTCGTTCGTGGAGCTCCGCGTCCTGCGCCTCCACAACTGGCGGACGCTGTCGCGCCTGGCCAAGGGCATCGAGCCCGGGCCCGAGTCGAGTTGGATCAAGCTCGCCTGGACCGACATGACCCAGAACATGGCGAGCCTCGCCGTCGACCTCTGCGGTCCGGCCGCGCCGCTCTGGCGGGGCGCTGCCCACCTGCCCGACGACGGGAAGTGGCAGCGTCAGTGGCTCTGGAGCAAGGCCGGCTCGATCGCGGGTGGCACCTCCGAGGTGCAGAAGAACATCGTGGCCGAGCGTCTCCTCGGTCTGCCCCGCTGATCCGATCTCCGTCCCCGTCCCCGTGCCCGTGCCCGTGCCCAGACGGCCGGGTCGGGTCGGTCGGCCACGGGGGTTGCGATGGCTGTCTCGGTACGGTAGCCATACGGATGATCAGGTGTCATTCGGACGTCTGGTGCGGAGGGGGCGACCATGACGACGGGCGTGGTGAAGTGGTTCAGCAACGAGAAGGGGTACGGCTTCATCGCCCGCGACGGCGAGCCTGACGTCTTCGTGCACTTCTCGGCGATTGACGGCACCGGGTACCGGAGCCTGGTCGAGGGCCAGCAGGTCGAGTTCGAGGTGGGTACCGGTCAGAAGGGCCCGGAGGCCCAGACCGTGCGCGTCGTCGGCTGATCGGCCCACCAGGACGCCCTTGGGGCTCCACCGGGCCGGGGGGTCAGAGGAACCGGCGGACGAGGCGTGTCTTCCAGCGCGTGGAGGGCGGATAGGCGACGTCGGGATCGGGTCGGACGGCCCGTCGGAGCACCGCCTTGTCGTGGCTGAAGGTCGAGAAGCCGCGGTGTCCGTGGTAGGCCCCCGTGCCGCTCGCGCCGACGCCACCGAACGGGAGCCCGGGCACGCTGGCCTGGAGCAGGGTGGCGTTGACGACGGCCGACCCGGACGACGTGGAGTCCACCACGTGGCGGGCCACGCCCTGGTTGCCCGTGAACACGTAGAGCGCGAGGGGCTTCTCGCGGCCGTTGACGAAGGCGACCGCTTCGTCGACGTCGGCGACGGCGCGGATGGGTAGGACGGGCCCGAAGATCTCCTCGGTCATGCTCGGCGCGTCGTCGGGGACGTCACGCAGGGCGGTGGGAGCGAGGAAGCGGTCGGTGGCGTCGTGGGTACCGCCGAAGGCGATGACCCCGTCGGAGAGGTAGCCGACGAGGCGGCGTACATGGTGCTCGTTGAGAATCCGCCCGTAGTCGGGATTGGTCTGGGGGTCGGATCCGTAGAAGGCCCGGGCCGCCGCCCCGACCGCATCGGTGAGCTCGTCGATGCGGTCCGCGTGGCACAGGACGTAGTCCGGGGCGATGCAGGTCTGACCGGCGTTGAGGTACCGACCCCACGCGATGCGCCGGGCCGCGGTGGCGACGGGCGCGCTGCGGTCCACGATCACGGGCGACTTTCCGCCGAGTTCGAGCGTGACCGGGGTGAGGTGCGCGGCCGCCGCGGCCATGACGATTCGGGCCACCCGGCCGTTGCCGGTGTACAGGATGTGGTCGAAGCGCTCGGTGAGCAGTGCCGAGGCTTCCGGGACGCCTCCCTCGACGACGGCGACGGCCGCTGGGTCCACGTGCTCCGGGAGCCGTCGGGCGAGCACGGCGGAGGTGGCCGGAGCCAGTTCCGACGGCTTGACCACCGCGCAGTTGCCAGCGGCCAGCGCGCCCACCAGGGGGCCCAGGGTGAGCTGCACCGGGTAGTTCCAGGGGGCGATGATCAGGACCACGCCGAGCGGTTCGCGCTGGACCCAGGCCCGCCCGGGCTGAGCGAGCAGGGGCGTGGGGACCCGCTCGGGCCGGGTCCAGCGACCGAGGTGGGCGAGCGCGTGGTCGACCTCGGCCTTCACGAAGCCGACGTCGGTGGTGTACGCCTCGAGCGGAGGCTTGCCGAGGTCGGCGGCCAGGGCCGCGAGGAGTTCGTCCTCGTGCGCGGTGAGCAGGCGTAGGATCCCGCGCAACTGCTCCGCCCGCCAGGCGAGCGGTCGGGTGCGGCCGGTGCGGAACGTCGCACCCAGCCTGGCGACGAGTGCCGAGACGTCGCCCGGGGACGCCCCGGAGAGACCCGGCTCTCCGCCCGGAGGCGAGGTCATACGAGGTCCAGGATCCGGGTGAGGTCGGCGGCGATCCAGGCCTCAGCCGAAGGGTCCGTGGGTGCGGTGGGGTCTTCCCAGTGGTCGGACCGCATGAGGTAGAGAGGGGTCATGCCCGCGGCGCGCGGCCCGACGACGTCGGGGCCCCAGGTATCGCCGACGAACAGCGTTCGGGCGGGGTCGGCCCCGGCCCGGTCGAGCGTGCGCTGGAAGATCAGCGGGTGGGGCTTGCGGGCCCCCGCCCACGCCGACGACACGAGCAGATCGGTGGCGCCGGTGAGGCCTACCTCGTCGATCGCCTCGACGAGGTCCCAGTCCCAGTTGGAGCAGACCACGAGTTGGAACTCGCGAGCACGTAGTTCGGCGAGGACGGGTGCCGACTCGGCGTAGGGCTCGAGCACCCGGGTCGCCTTTCCGGCGCGCAACGTGTCGTAGATGAGCTCGACTTCGCCCGGGTGCACGTCGCACTCGGCCAGCATTCCCATCAGACGGTCGCGCTGCCAGGCGAGGTAGGCGTCCTCGTCAGCGGAGTGCTCCTCGTGGGTCATGCCGTCGTGCTCGGACTCGAACCACCACCGGCGCCGCACGTCGTCGGGGAACTCGTAGCCATGCTCCGACAGCACAGCGTCGATGCCGAGCCAGTGGGTCGCGTGGCCCAGCGTTCCGTAGAAGTCGAGGATGACGGTGTCGAACGGTCGATCGGGCATGCGCCCTATTCTGACGGTTCGGGAGCGGCCCGGCGGGCCAGCAGCCCGGCCGCTCGCAGCGCCGTCGCCACGATCGTGAGCGTGGGGCCGTAGCCGGTGGAGGTCGGGAAGACCGACGAGTCGGCGATCACCACGTTGTCGACGTCCCAGAGCCGCTGGTGGCCGTCGCAGGCGCTGGTGCGGGGATCGTCGCCCATCCGGACGGTCCCCATGATGTGGCGCGAGATCGGGGTGGGGTCTGCACCAGGACGCACCTTCCCCGGGAGTGGTGGCGAGGTCACCGAGAAGGTGGTGTGGGCCCCGGCTTCCCGCATGACCGCCTCGAGGCGGGGCGCCCAGTGCTCGGCGGCGGCGATCTCGTGACGGTGGGGAGAGAACGTGACCCGTCCGGCCGGCATCCCCCAGACGTCGCGGACGGTCGGGTCGAGGTCGATGCGGTTGCCCGCCTGGGGCAGGTCCTCGCCCTGCATGGTGAAGGCGGCCATGCGGTCGCGCATCGGGGACTCGAGCATCACCCGGGCGTGGTGCACCCCGGTCGGGGCGTGCAGGGCCTCCATGATCGGTTGTCCCGCGCCCCCGTGCTCCACGATGCCGCCGCGAAAGTAGGGGAGTCCGGCCTCGCGGGCCGCCCGGACGGCGAGCGCGTCGGGCACGATCGGATCGTCCATGAGGTGGGTCACCGCGCGTCCGCGGTGGGCGTGGAGTCGGAAGGGGAACAGCCCGAGGACGAGCGTCTGGACGTGGTACATCAAGAAGCGCCCGACCACCTCGGGGTTCCCGATCCCCGAGCGAGCGAGGAGGCGGGGCGTCTCGAAGGCGCCAGCGGCCACGACCACATGCCGGGCACTGCACTCGCGTGACGTGCCGTCGGCGTCGAGGTATCGCACCCCACGCGCCCGGCGTCCGGTGGGGTGGAGCAGGATCTCGGTGACGTGCGCTTCCGGACGTACCTCGCACCGGCCCGTGCGGAGCGCGGCACGGAGGGGCGCGACCGGGTCGCCCTTCGCTTCGATCGGGCAGCCGTAGTTCGCGCAGAATCCGCAGTTGTTGCACGCCGGGCGGCCGTCGTACTCGACGGTGTTGGCTCCGGTCGGGGCCCGGTACGGGTGGTAGCCGAGGCGGGCGGCGGCCTCCGAGGTGACCACCGAGCAGAACATGTCGGGGCCGGGCGGCATCGGGTAGGGCTCGGTCCGCCACGCCGCGAACGGGTTGGCCGTGTGATCTCCCGCCACGCCGATCACTCGCTCGGCCTCGGTGTAGTAGGGCTCGAGTTCGTCGTACCCGAAGGGCCAGTCGGCGATCTCCGCCCCCTCGATCGGACCGAACTCCGAACGCATCCGGAAGTCGACCTCGCGGAACCGGGGCAGCTTCCCGTCGGCGTGGAACCCGCCGCCGCCCACGGTGGAGGGCAGGTTGTTGACGTCGCCGGTCCAGAGCCGGTCACCGTCGGACTCGGCGGTCCGGAACGTGCGCGGCTCGAGCAGCGGGTCGGGGCCGAGGAAGTACCGACGCGTGAACTTGATCTCGTCGTTGCTCACGTGGCCGAGCGGCCCGAAGGGCGCCTCGAGGGCAAGGAGGTGGTTGCGGCCCTTCTCGAGCATCACGACGTCGAGTCCGGCATCGGTGAGCACCTGGGCGGCGGTCGCGCCCCCGGGTCCCGATCCCACGATCACGACGTCGCAGTCGCGCTCAGTCACGCCCGGTCACCTCGTCGGCGGTGTACCCGCGCGGTTGGACGTCGCCGGCGAACTGGATGGCCCGCCAGCCCGCGGTGTCGCGATTGCCGCCGTACTCGGGTGCGCCGTAGCACGCCTCGCAGGAGTGCTCGTGGAGGAGCGCCCGGAACTCCGGGTGGGCGGCCAGTCGGCGGTCCTGCTCCTCGGCGTCGCAGGTGACGAAGTCGGGGCCGAGCGCGCCAAGACCGGCGCGGTAGCGCTCCTGCCAACCCGTCACCGGTCCGTTGAACTCGCGGGCCGGATCACCGCGGGAGCCCTCGATCCGGGTCCGCCAGGCCAGTTCCTCGAGGCGCGAGAGGGTGAGGAACTCGGAGAACGCGGCGTCTCCACCATGACGTCCGGAGAACGGGCCCCCGGCCCAGATGCGCGGCGGGTCGACGAGGAACGCGCCGAGCAGTGCGTCGACGTAGTCGGCGGCCCCGAGCGCCGCCGCGCCTGGGTGGCCGTCGGCGGGCGGGATCAACCGGTCGGCCGCGGCGGCCAGGGTGACCCGCTCGTCGTCGTCGAGGTACTGGGGCACGCGGCGACCGGTGATCCTGGCCGAAGGGGCCGCCGAGGCCGATCAGGCCGTCGGGTCGGAGATGTTGAGGAAGAACGGCGGGATGCCGGAGCTCGCGTTCGCGAACAGCGTGCCCTTGCCGGCATCGATCGCCTCGATCGTCCAGGCGTCGTCGGAGGTGATCTCCGAGATCGGGCGCCACCCCTGGACGATCTGCGCCAGGCCCCCTTGGATCTTGAGCACCTGCCCGTTGACGTCGGACGCCAGGTCGGACGCCAACCACGCCACCCCTGCCGCGATGTTGGACGGCGCGAGCTTGGCCGCCATGTCCTCGTTCTGACCCATCAGGTCTTCGGTGAGGCGGGTGAGGGCGACCGGCGCGATGCAGTTGACCCGCACGCCGAAGCGGTCGAGCTCGCGGGCGAGCACGATCGACATCGCGGCGATTCCGGCCTTGGCGGCGGCGTAGTTCGCCTGGCCGGCGTTGGCGTAGAGCCCGGATTCCGACGCCGTCATCACGACCGACGCGTTCACCGACGCGCCGGAGTCCTTGGACTTCTGACGCCAGTACGCGGCGGCGAAGCGGGCGGGCGCGAAGTGTCCTTTGAGGTGGACCTTGATGACCGCGTCCCACTCCTCTTCGGTCATGTTGAAGCTCATCTTGTCGCGGAGGATGCCGGCGTTGCAGATGAGCACGTCGAGCGACCCGAACTCGGTGATGGCCTGGTTCACCAGTGCCTCGCCACCGGCCCAGCTCGAGCAGTCGTCGCCGTTGGCGACGGCCCGACCACCGGCCGCCACGATCTCGTTCACGACCTCCTGGGCGGGTCCGACGTCGGACCCTTCCCCCGTGCGGGCACCGCCGAGGTCGTTGACCACGACCGCGGCGCCCTCCTTGGCGAGCAGGAGCGCCTCCTCGCGGCCGATGCCGCGCCCCGCGCCGGTGACGATCGCGACCTTGCCGTCGAACTGACCCATGTGGACTCCTGAGGTGAGGGGGAACGCGGATGGAGCGTAGTGAACCCGGGCGGCTCCTGGCGATCCCGCCGGACGGGCCCGGGTGGTGTCAGGCCCCGGTGAAGTCGGGGTCGCGCCTGTCCTTGAACGCGGCCATGCCCTCGTGGAGGTCGGAGGAAGTGGCCGCCAGCGACTGGTAGACGCCCTCGCGGTCGAGGGAGCGCGTCAGGTCGGTCTCGAACGACTCGTTGATGAGCCGCTTGGACAGCCCCAGGGAACGGGTGGGGCCGGCGGCCAGCCGCACGGCCAGGGCGTCGGCTTCGGCGGCGATCTCCTCGGCCGGCACGCACTTGTAGGCGAGCCCGAGGTCGACGGCTTCTTGACCCTTGGCGCCCTCCCCGAGCATGACCATGGCCTTGGCCCGGGGCAGCCCGACCAGGCGTGGGAGCAGGTACGCACCACCGGCGTCGACGACCAGGCCCCACTTGGGGAAGGTCCACATGAACCGGGTGCCGGGCTGGACCAGCACGAAGTCGCACGCCAGCGCCAGGTGGGCGCCCGGTCCGACGGCCGCCCCGTGCACGCAGGCGACGGTCGGCTTGTCGAGTTCCCAGAGCTCGCGGATGAACGCCTGCACGCCGATGCGCAGCGCCTCGGCGGTCGAACGGGTCCGGTAGCCGGGCTCGGCGGCCTTCATGACGGTCGAGGCCGACAGGTCCATGCCCGAGCAGAAGGCGTCGCCGGTGCCTGACACCAGCAGCGCGCGAACGTCGTCGGACTGGCGCGCGTGACGTACGGCGTCGACGATGGCATCACGCATCTCGACGGTGAGCGCGTTCTTGGCGTCGGGGCGGTCGAGGGTGATGCGACCGACGTGGTCGTCACCGATCTCGTAAGCGATCATCGGCGTCGTTCCCCGTTCGGTCAGGCTCGGTTGGTGAGGATGTTGATGACCGACACGCCGGAGCCGCGGCCGCCGACGTTGTGCTGCAACGCGAATCCGTTGCGAATCTCGACCTGGCGCTCCTCGGCCTGGCCGCGCAGCTGCCACCAGCACTCGACGATCTGGGCGATCCCGGTGGCCCCGATCGGGTGCCCTTTGGCGAGAAGGCCGCCGGACGTGTTGACCGGGATGCGCCCGGTGAGCGACGTCTCGCCCTCGAGCGAGGCGACGCCTCCCTTGCCCTTCTCGACGAACCCGAGGTCCTCGATGTCGAGGATCTCGGTGATGGTGAAGCAGTCGTGCACCTCGGCGCAGTCGATCTGGCCGGGCTCGACGTCCGCCATCTTGTAGGCCCGTTCCGCGGCCATCGTGGTGGCGCGCAGCCCGGTGAAGGAGCTCTTCTCGTGGAGGTACGGGTGGTCGGTGGCCACGCCGAAGCCGGCGACGAACACCGGGCGGTCGGTGAACTCGGCGGCGCGTTCGGCGCTGACGAGCAGGACCGCGGCGGCGCCGTCGGTCTGCGGGCAGCAGTCGAGCAGGTTGAGCGGGTGGCAGACCGGCACCGACGTGAGCACGTCCTCGATGGTGATCTCGTTCTGGAAGTGTGCGTAGGGGTCGCGGGCGCCGTTGTAGTGGTTCTTGACCGCCACCGAGGCCAGCATCTCGTGGGTCGTGCCGAACTCGTGCATGTGGCGGGTGGCGAACGGGGCGAAGAGCACCGGTGCGGTCTCGCCCCGGGTGAACACCGGGTGCCCGGCAGCGGCCCGGGCGAGCAGGCCCTCGTCGGCCGACTTGTCTCGCATCTTCTCGACGCCGATCACGAGCACGACGTCGTGGACGCCGCTTGCCACGGCCATCGCGCCGACCCGGAAGGCGTCGGAGCCCGACGGGCAGGCGTTCTCGATACGGGTGCAGGGGATACCGGCGAGGCCGATGGCCGTCGGCACGGTGTTGCCGCCGATGCCCTCCTGGCCCCAGAGGGTGCCGCGCTGGGTGGCGACGAAGGCCGCCTCCACCTGGCTCGGGTCGAAGCCCTTGTCGACGGCGCCGACGGCGGCGTCGAAGGCGCCCGAGGCCATCTGCTCGTAGCTCTGGTCGAAGAGCTCGCCGAACTTGATCAGTCCGGCGCCGACGACCGCCACCTTGTTCCAGCTCACGACGTTGCTCCTTCGCCGGCCGGGCGGACCCGGGCCTTGTAGCCGTAGACGGGGACGCCGCGCTCGTAGGCGTAGCGACGCAGCAGGAGGTCGACCTCCGAGCCGATCTCGAGGTCGTGGGAGTCGCCGATCACCTGGCACATCACCCGGGCGCCGTCGTCGAGGTCGACGACGGCGAGGCCGAGCGGGGCCTGGAACGGCGCCGGCATCGTGTGGTTGACGACGTAGGTGTGGACCACGCCGTGGCGGGCGATGGGCTCGAGGACGAATTTCGTGCTGCCGCACGAGATGCAATGCGGGTGGATCGACGGCGGGGTGTTGATGGTGCCGCAGTCGACGCAGCGGGCCCCGAGCGCCCCGAGGATCTCGTCGGCGCCGCGCACGAGTTGCGCACTCTCGGGCGGGACGCCCATCGGCACGGTCTCGCCGGTGGGCACGAGCACGTTGCGGGCCCGCAGTACCTGGGGGTAGGTGACGGGAGACCCGCCGGCGAGCACATCGGCGATGCCGGCCGCACCGGGCACCGGGCGCTCCACCTCGAACACCACGCCGGTGGCGCGACCGCCGCCGAAGGCAACGGCGGCGACCCGGCCGGCGGCGTCGAGGGCCGGAACGGCACCGAGCAGCGCAGCCGCAGCACCGGTGTCGCCGACGGCGGCATACACGGCGGCCGAGGCCGGGGTACCCGCACCGAGGGTCTTGGCGACCGAGGAGCCGAGGCGGCCGTCGGGGTCGGGGAGCGACCAGGCGGTCGGCTCGAGCGCGCCGAGCTGGGCGCCGAGGTCGCGCATGATCGGCAGGAACACCTCTTCGCGGAACAGGCGACTGTCGTAGAGGTCGCGGGTCGCGGGTTCCCGGTCGCCGCGATAGCGGTCGAGATAGGGGCGGGTTCGGGTGAGCCGGGCGCCGAGGGTGGCGGCCCCGTCGTCGTTGGCGAGGACGTAGGCCACTGCGGCCGCGCCGGACCGCTCTTCGAACCCCGTGCCCGGGCCGGGCACCACGGCGTCGGCGGCGACGACGAGTGCCACC
>JBAXBB010000025.1:0-29792 GCA_037142235.1 Actinomycetes bacterium | reverse complement strand
GGATGGGCGGGGGTGACGTCACCGAACTGGGCGCCGAAGGCGATGTGCTGGGCCTGCGACACGTGCTGGTCACGGAAGAACACGACCTTCCACTCGACGAGCGCCGCCCGGATGCCCGCGATCTCGTCGCGGGCGAGCGGCGCCGTGAGGTCGATGCCGTGGAGCTCGGCGCCGATGTTGCCGGCGAGCGGGTGGACCGTCAGGGTGCTCATGAGGCCGCAGCGGCCGGGAGCACCTCGTCGACGACCCGGCGCAGGTACGTCCAGGCGACTTCGGGGGGTACTCCGCCGCACAGCGGGTGCAACGGAAGGACGAAGTTCGTCCGCACGAACTCGGCCGCTTCGGCGACGGTGAAGATGCGGTGCGTGCCCCGTTCGGCGCGCAACGCCTCCCACGTCTTGGCGAAACTGATGCTGGCCACGTGCTCGTTGCCGGCGTTCCACTCGCCGTACGACAGGACGTCGTTCATGAGGTAGGGGCCGAGGCGGCTCCAGCCCCCGTCCTGGTCGTCGTCGACGAAGGTCGTCATGGGGGTGCCCGGGTCGGGCAGGGTGCAGGTTCCGGGTGTGACGCCGGCGGCACGGGCTGCTTCGTCGTAGGCCTCGGCCACACCCGGTGCGTTGCCCGATCCGAAGAGGTCGAGGCCGCGGCTCCCGGCGCGCCGGGCGGCGGGCTTGGAGGCTCCACCCCACGCGATCGCCGGGCCGCCGGGCGTGAACGGTGCCGGGGTGACGTGGATGCCCGGACCGGCCGCGTCGGCCGCCGCGAGGGCTTCCCGGAGCCGGTCGAGGGCGTCGTCGGCGATGGAACCGCGGGCTGCGTAGTCACGCCCGTGGAGGGTGTACTCGTCTTCGCGGTAGCCGATGCCGAACACGTAGGAGACCCGGCCACGGCTCAGGTGGTCGAGCACGATCATCTCCTCGGCGAGGCGCACCGGCTCGTAGAGGGGCAGGAGGGCTGCTCCGATGGCGATCGGTATCGAGTCGGTGCGTGCCGCCATCGCCGACGCCAGGATGAGGGGCGCCGGGAGGTAGCCGTCGGCAACGCCGTGGTGCTCCGAGACGATGACCGCCGCCCCGCCCTTGCCCTCGGACCACTCCGTCATGTCGACGGCGGCCGCGTACGAGTCGGCCCGCTCGGCGGCGCTCTGACCGGGGACCCGGAGGTCGAATCTCATCGTGAACATGGTCACCAGGCTCTCATGATGTAGTCGCGTTCGAAGGCGTTGCAGGTGGAATCGGTCGGGTAGTCGCTGAAGGCCAGAGGCTGGGCCACCGTGGCGACCTCCGGACCGATGCGGTCGGCCAGCGGCCGGAGCGCGGCCGTGTCGAAGCCGTAGAACGCGGCGGCGGTCTCGCCCACCATGCGGGTCACGTCGGCCGCCGCCAGCCCGGCGAAGGCGACGCGCAGCGCTTCGGTGCTGTAGGGAAAGGTGCCCTCGCTGTGCGGGTAGTCGTGGCCCCACATGATCCGGTCGGCTCCGATGGCGGGGATCAGGTCGGCTTCGCTACGCCGCAGGAAGCTCGCGCCGACCCACACGTGCTTGGCGAAGTACTCACTCGGGGTGAGCGACATGGAGTCGGCCACCGCACCGAAGAACAGGGCTTCGGCCGCCCCGCCGGTGGTCATGCGACCGTGGAACCAGTCGAGGGTCTCGAGGCCTCGCGGGATCCACGCGACCCCCTGCTCGGTCTGGGCCACGCGCAGGCCGGGATGCCGATCGAAGACGCCTCCGAACATCAGGTGCCACAGGGCGCGGTGAGCGAACCACGGCAGTTCGATCAACATGATCGCCCGGGCGGCCGGGAGGTCGCCGTAGTCGGGCAGTCCACTCCCCCCATGGACGTTGATCGGGAGGTCGAGCTCCTCGCAGACCTCCCAGAGCGGCTCGTAGTACGGGTCCCAGAGCTCGTGGAGACCGGCGTTGGGCGACACCGAGGGCAACAGCACCCCACCACACACCTGCATCCGCGGCGCGAGCTCGCGCAACTCGGCGACCGCGTCGTCGACGTCGTTGAGGAACACCTGGATGATCCCCGCCCGCCGCTCGGGCGCCTGCGCGCAGAAGTCGACGAGCCACCGGTTGTGGGCCTGGAGCCCGGCCCACCGCCGCGGGTAGTCGGCCGGGGTGGGCGGGGTGGCGACGAGGTTGCCCTGGGCGAAGAACGGCGGCACGGTGTTCGGGTAGAGCACCTCGGCGGCGATGCCGTCGGCATCTTGCTCCGCGAGGCGCCGACCGCTGTCCCAGTTGCGGTAGGCGGTCGCCTGCATCAGGTCGGCGAACGGGTTCTCGTAGGCCGCGGCCCAGGCGTCGAAGTCGTCGTGCCAACGGGTCGCGAGGTAGGGCCGGTAGTCGAGGAGGTCGCCGCCGGCGTGACCGTCGCTCGAGACGACCAGGTACCGATCGGTGGCCTCCAGGCTGGTCGTCATGGTGCGGGACCTCCCCGGGGTCGGACGAGTGGTCCCGACATTACGCTGCCGGACCGATGGCCGCAGATCCCCTCGCCGACCCCCCCGAGCGGGCCGCACTCCGCCGCACCGTCCGCCGGCTGATCGACCGTATCTCGCCGCCCGAGCGGATCGCCGCCCTCGACGAGGCCGAGACGTTCGACCACGACCTGTTCGCCGCGCTGGCCGAGATCGGGGCGTTCGCCGCCGGCGCGCCGGAGTCGGTGGGAGGTGTGGGCGACGTCCGCGACCAGCTCGTCGTCGTGGAGGAGCTCGGGGCCGGACCCACGTCGATGGCGGCCTACGCCATCGCCCACTTCGCCGTGACCCAGACCATCGCCACGTACGGCTGCACCGACGCGCACCTCGACCTGGCCCGTCGCCTGGTCGGCGGCTCGACCCACTGCTCGTTCGCCCTCTCCGAGCCGGCCGGTGGCACCGACGTGGCCCGGGCCATGCGGACCCGGGCCGTCCGCGACGGCGACGCCTGGCGCCTCGACGGCCAGAAGCTCTGGACCTCCGGGGCCACGATCGCCGAGGCGATCGTCGTGCTGGCCCGGACCACCCCACCGGACCCGAGTCCCGTCCACGGGATCACCATGTTCCTGGTGCCCGCCGACGCACCCGGGGTCGATGTGCGCCCGATCGACACGTTCGGCATCCGGGGCTGCTCCACGTGCGAGGTGTTCCTCGACGGGGTGGTCGTGGGCGCCGACGCGGTGCTCGGTGAGGTCGACCTGGGCCTGCGCCAGGTCTTCGCCACCATCGACCGCGAGGGCCTGAACGCGACCGCGGCCTGCCTGGGAGTCGGTCGGGCCGCCCTCGACCTCGCCGTCGGCTACACGAGCTCCCGCGAGGTGTTCGGTCGACCGATCGGCTCGTTCCAGGCGCCGCAACACCGCCTGGTCGACGCGGCCGTCGCCCTGGAGGGCGCCCGCAGCCTGATGTGGCGCGCCGCCGAACTGGAGGTGGCCGGGGAGCCTGCGGGCGTACTGGCCGCCATGGCCAAACTGGCCGCGAGTGAGGCCGCCGAGCGGGTGGCCCGCGATGGCATGCAGTTCATGGGCGGGCTGGGTTATACGCGTGAGGTCGCGATGACCCGGCTCTTCCGTGACGTCCGGCTCTGGGCGTTCACCCCGCTGACCAACGAGGTCGTGCGCAACCGCATCGGCGAAGCCCACCTCGGGTTGCCCCGCGCCACCTGAGTTCCCGCCGGGTCAAGAGCGGGCGGACGGCCCCGCCGTGATCGACTCGATGAGGAGCCGGCGCTGCACCTGGCGGGTGGCGGCCGTGCGGGGGATCTCCGTGACGACCTCGAGCCGACGCGGATGCTTGAAGCGCGCGAGACGGTCGCCCACGAACGCCCGGACGTCGTCGACCTCCGGCACGCCGACACCGTCGCGGAGCACCACCGCGGCACACACGACCTCGCCCCACTGCGCGTCGGGCAGCCCGACCACGGCGACGTCGGCGAAGGCGGGGTGGTCGGCGAGCACCGCCTCGACCTCCGCGGGCGCCACCGTCTCGCCGCCGGTCTTGATCACGTCCTTGACCCGTCCCACGATCGACACGAAGCCGTCGGGATCGACGCTGGCGACGTCGCCGGTGCGGAACCAGCCGTCGTCGGTGAAGGCCTCCGCGGTCGCGCCGGGGTCGTCGAAGTACCCGTCGAAGAGCACCGGCCCGTTCACCTGCAGCTCTCCGGTCGTCTCGTCGCAGCGCACCCGGCAGGAGTGCTGGGGCACTCCGCACGATCCGGGGTGACCGTCCACGTCAGGGTCGCGCAGCAGCGTGACGGCGCCGGCCTCGGTCGACCCGTAGAAGACTCGGCGCGTGGCGTTCGGCGCCAGCCGGGCCACGGCCCCGAGCAACTCCGGCGGTGTCGCCGACGTACCCGAGTCCACCACGCGCAGCGTCGCCAGGTCGGCGCTGGACTCGGGTGTCGCTTCGACGTGCTCCTCGATCCGGCGCCAGACGGCGGGGATGGCGTTGAAGTGCGTGGCGTTCCACCGGGCGATCTCGGCCACGAGGAGCGCCGGGTCGGCCTGGGCCACGAAGACCACCGTGGTCTGGGTCTGCCACGCCTGCAGAGCGATGGTCCAAGCGCCCATGTGGAACAGCGGGTACATGCACACGGTGGCGCCCCGCGGTTCCAGTTGCGCGCCGGGATGGGTCCGCAGGAAGTTCACCCGGTGGGACAGCACCACACCCTTGGATCGGCCCGTGCTCCCGCTCGTGAAGAACACCACGTGGGGATCGGTCTCGCGCAGCCCGGCGGGATCCGGGTCGGGCGCCGACCCGCCCTCCGGCCCGGCGATGCGCCCCATCACGGCGAGCGGCACGGAGAGCCGCTCGGCCACGATCCGTCCGGCCTCCTCGTGGGTCCCGTCCACGACGAGCAGCGCCGGTCGGGCGAGCCCCGCCATCTCGACCGCCTCGTCCACCGAGAGGAGTGCGTTCGCCGGCGCGTAGACCGCACCCATCTTGGCCAGCCCGGCGAACACCGGGACGGCGTCGAGGGTGGTGTCGCTCCAGCAGACGACGCGGTCACCCGTCGCCACCCCCAGGTCGCGGAACCCGGCGGCGTGGGCGTCGGCGGCGGCGTCGAGGTCGGCGTACGTCAGCGAGCGGTCTCCCATCGCGGCCGCGACCTTCCCGGGCACCGCGCGCGCCCCGGCCCGGAACACGTCGCCGATCAACAGGTCGTTGCGTCTCACCGTCGCTCCCCCAGGACACTCGGATCCGCACGGAGCATGGCACGGATCTCCGCCTTGACCACCTTCCCGGTGGTGTTCTTCGGCAGCGAGTCGACGAAGACCACGTGCCGGGGCGTCTTGTAGCCGGCGAGGTCGATCCGCGCGGCCGCGACCAGCGCCTCGGGGTCGACGGTCGCTCCGGGGGACACCACGACGACCGCACACACGTTCTCGCCCCAACGCTCGTCGGGGACGCCCACGACCGCCACCTCCGACACCCCGGGCACCCGGACCAGGGCCTGCTCGACCTCCAGGGAGGACACGTTCTCGCCGCCGGTCACGATGACGTCCTTCTTCCGGTCGACGACCACCAGGCAGCCCTCGTCGTCGAGGCGTCCGAGGTCCCCGGTGTGCAGCCAGCCCCCCCGCAACGCCTCGGCCGTGGCTTCGGGTTCGTCCCAGTACCCGAGCATGACCTGCGGTCCGCGCACGAGGATCTCCCCCACGCTCCCCACGGGCACGTCGCGGTCGTCGTCGTCGGCCAGCCTGAGTTCGACGCCGGCACCGGGCTGACCCGCCGCACTGAGCCGGGCCCGGTCGCCCGCCAGGCCGCGGCGGTGCGCCGCCACGTCGAGGAAGACGGCATTGCCGGCCAGCTCGGTCATCCCGAACCCCTGGGTGAAGTCCACCCCCAGCAGCGCCCGGGCCCGCTCCAGGAGGGGCGTCGGCATGGGAGCGGCGCCGTAGGCGACGAGGCGCAGCGACGACAGCGCCGAGCGGGCCTCGGAGTCCACCTCGAGGTGGGCCAGAAGGGCGTGGAGCATGGTGGCGGCCAGCGAGGCCGCCGTCACGCCGTGATCGGCGACGGCCCGGACGAAGGTGGTCGGCTCGAACCGGGGGACCAGCACCACCGGCCTCCCGAAGGCGTGGTGGTGGAGCACGTTGTACCCCGCGATGTGGCTGAGGGGGAAGGGCAGCAGGTAGACGTCGTCGGGGGCCACCCGCCGCCAGCGGTCGGTCGCGCGCACCGCGGCGAGCACGTTGCCGTGCGAGAGCACCGCGCCCTTCGAGCGTCCGGTCGTCCCGCTCGTGAACAGGATCCAGGCCGGGGCCGACCCGTCGGCCGAGCCCCGGGCTGGTCCGCTGGCCCCGGGGTCGGACGCGGCCAGGGCCGTCTCCCACTCGTCGAGATCGAGGGTGCAGGTCACGCCCGCCACGGCCGCGGCCCCGATGCGGTCGAGCTCGGCCCGGGGCCCCACCACCATCGACGCCCCGGACCGCGTCAAGACGGACCGGAGCTCAGCGGGCGCCAGCCGGAGGTTGCCGAACACGAGGACCCGACCCGACCGGGGCACCGCGGTGTAGGCGTCGACCCACGACCAGTGGTTCTCACCCAGGAACGCCACCCGACCCCCGGGCTCCGTCGCGCTCGCGACCACCGCCGCGGCCCGGCGGGACCGGTCGTCGAGCTCGGAGAACGAGAAGTGGCGGTGCCCGTCGACGAGGCCCGTGGCCGTCGGTGTGGCCCGCGCGGCCCGGACCAGGACGTCGTGGAGCATCGCACCGTCGGTCCAGGCCAGGTCGGTCATTCGGGGGAGCGTAGAGCGACCGCCCAGCGCGGCTGCGCGTACCATCGCGAGCACCCGATCGGACGGTCCGGATGCCCGACTCCACCCCCCTGCGCCGAACCCTCGACAACCTCCGGGGCGTCCTGCGGTTCGCGCCGCTCGACGCCGATGTCGTGGGTCGTCGCCTCCGACGCTCAGCCAGCGTCGCCGACCTGCGCTCCATCGCGCGCCGTCGGGTGCCCCGAGGGGTGTTCGACTACGTCGACGGTGGCGCCGAAGACGAGCGATCGCTGCGGCACAACACCGAGGCCTTCCGGTCGATCACCTTCCGGCCCCGGGTGCTCCGCGACGTGAGTTCGATCGACCCCTCCACCACCCTGCTCGGCCGACGCCTGCCGGTGCCGCTGGTCCTGTCGCCCACCGGGTTCACCCGCATCCTGCACTCCGAGGGAGAGCTCGCCGTCGCCCGCGCTGCCGGGAGGGCCGGCCTCCCCTATGCCCTCTCGACCCTGGGCACCCGCTCCATCGAGGAGGTGGCCGCGGCCGGCGACGGTCCGAAATGGTTCCAGGTCTACGTGTGGCGCGACCGGGGTCTGGTGCGCGACTTGATCGAGCGAGCCCGCGACGCACACTACGAGGCGATCGTCTTGACCGTGGACACCGCTGCCTTCGGCAAGCGCGAACGCGACGTCCGCCGCGGCTTCACCCTGCCGCCGACCGTCGGTCCGGGCACGCTCCTCGACGGCGCGCTCCACCCGACGTGGACGTGGGACTTCGTGCGGGCCGACCCGATCCGCTTCGCCAACGTCATGGGTCGCGACGTCGGCGACGGAGCCAGCCCGGTGTCGCTCCACGACTACACCAACTCGCAGTTCGATCCCTCGACCACGTGGACGGACCTCGAGTGGCTGCGCGACGTCTGGGCGGGTCCGCTCGTCGTGAAGGGGATCCAGACGGTCGCCGACGCGCGGATCGCCGCCACCGCCGGCGTGCAGGCGCTGATGCTCTCCAACCACGGCGGTCGCCAACTGGACACGGCTCCCGCGCCCATCGACCTCGTCGCGCCGGTGCGTGACGCGATCGGTGACGGGGTGCAGATCATCTGCGACGGAGGGGTGCGCCGCGGCTCCGACGTGGTCAAGGCCGTCGCGCGTGGCGCCGACGCCGCCGCGATCGGGCGGGCCTACCTGTACGGGCTCGGGGCCGCCGGCGAGCGCGGCGTGGACCACGTCCTGGGCCTGCTGGCCGACGAGGTACGTCGCACCATGGCGCTGTGCGGCGCCGACACCGTGGCCGGGATCACCGCCGACCTCGTCAGCGCGCCGACCTGACCGACCCCGCTCAGCGGTCGCGCAGCATCCGGCGCAGGATCTTCCCCGACGCCGACTTGGGGATCTCGGCGACGAACTCGACGAGGCGGATCTGCTTGTACGTGGCGACGTGCCCGGCCACGAACGCCTGGAGCTCCTCCGCCGACGCCTCCGATCCCGGCTTGAGCGCCACGAACGCCTTGGGGAGCTCACCGGCCTTGTCGTCGGGGATCCCGATCACGGCGGCGTCGGCCACGGCGGGGTGGGTGACCAGGAGCGCCTCGAGTTCGGCCGGTGGCACCTGGAAGCCCTTGACCTTGATGAGTTCCTTCATCCGGTCCGAGATGTACCAGTGCCCGCGCTCGTCGACGTGCCCGATGTCGCCGGTGTGCAGCCACCCGTCGGGGTCGATGGTCTCGGCGGTGGCGTCGGGCCGGTTGAGGTAGCCCTTCATGACCATGGGCCCCCGCAGCCACAACTCTCCCGTGCCCCCCACGTCGAGGTCGGCGCCGGTCTCGGGGTCCACCACCCGGGCCTCGGCGTTGGGGACCAGGGTCCCGATCGAACCGGGGACCCGGTCGTCGAGGGCGGTGGCATGGGTCACCGGGCTGAGCTCGGTCATGCCGTAGCCCTGCACCACCGGCGCACCGACCCGGAGGGCGGCCTCCTCGGCCACCTCGGCCCCGAGTGGCGCGGCACCCGAGAACAGGCTGCGCACCGACGTGAGGTCGTAGTCGTCGACGCTGGGGTGCTTGGCCAGCGCCAACACGATCGGCGGCACCACGTAGGCGCGGGTCACGCGGTGGCGTTGGACCAGAGCGAGGAACTGGGTCAGGTCGAACCGGGGCATGGTGACGAGCGTCACGCCTCGGCGCAGGCCGTCGTTCATGATGACCTGCATGCCGTAGATGTGGAAGAACGGCAGGACCGCGATCGCCACCTCGTCGTCACCCACCGCGACCTGCACCGCCACCTGGGCGAGGTTCGCGACCAGGTTCCGGTGGGTCAGCATCACACCCTTGGGCAGGCCGGTGGTACCGCTCGAGTAGGGCAGGACGGCGACGTGGTCGGGCTCGACCGCGACGGGCGGCCGGGGATCGGCCTCCAGGAGACTGAAGAAGGACCGTTCGCCGGCGGCCAGGTCGCCCGGAGCGCCGTCGGGTCCGATCACCAGGATCTCTCGCACCGCGGTGCCCGCGATCGCCTCGCGTGCGGTCGGGAGGAACGCCGCTGCCACGACGAGGAGCACCGCCCCGGCGTCCTGGAGCTGGAACCGCACCTCCTCCGCTCCGTAGGTGGGATTGACGGTGGTCACGACCGCGCCCAGCGACGTGGTCCCGTGGAACACGAGCGCATACTCCATCACGTTGGCCGCCACGAGGGCCACCACGTCACCGCGCCCGATCCCCGAGCGGGCCAGGCCCCCGGCGGTGCGACCGATCGCGTCGGCGAGTTCGGCGTAGGTGGTGCGCCGGTCACCGTCGACGAAGGCCACCCGCTCGGGATGGTCGGACGCATGCTCGAGCACGTACTCCGTGATCGACACGTCGGGGATGGACACGTCGGGATACGGGCTGCGGTAGATGATCATCGGGCACCTCCAGGGAGCAACCTATCCCCCTCCGGTACCCACGGGGTGTGCCACCATCGGATCGGTGAACCCGATCCCCTTGGAGCCCGTCGACCTCACACCCGACGCCTGCACCGCGCTCGTGGACGAACGCCACCCCGGGGTGCGGATCACCGAGGTGAGCATCGACGACGTCAGCGAGGTGACCAACCGGCACGTGCGGATCGGGTGGCGCAGCGACCCGGTCGGAGCGCTCCCGGACCGGGCCTTCGTGAAGATGGTGCCCAGCGATCCCGCGCGTCGGGTCCAGATCGCTCGGACCGCCATGGGCCCCCGTGAGGTGCGCTTCTACCGTGACCTCGCCCCGGACCTCGCACTCCGGACTCCCGTCGTCTACGGCGCAGCCACCGCCGATGACGGATCGTTCGTCATCGCGATGGAGGACCTCACGGCCACGGGCTGCACCGTCCCCGACGGCACCGTCGGGATCGGGGTCGATGCCGCCGCCCGGGCGCTCGAGGAGCTCGCCGATCTCCACGCCCGGTTCGCCGACGATGCGCGACGGCGCGCCGTGGCCGACTGGATCCCGCGCAACACCAAGGCCAGTCCCTACGGCGTCACGCTGCTCGGCGAGGCCCTCGCCCACCACCGGGACCGCCTCTCCCCCGCCTTCGCGACGATCGCGGAGTGGTACGTGGAGCGCTGCGACGATCTCCAGGCGCTCTGGCAGGCCGGTCCGCTCACGGTGGTGCACGGCGACCCCCACCTGGGGAACCTGTTCGACGACCACGGCCGCACCGGCTTCCTGGACTGGGGCATCGTCCACCAGGGCCCGGCGCTGCGGGACGTGGGCTACTTCCTGGCCATGGCCCTCGATCCCGCCGTGCGCCGGGCCCACGAACCGGACCTCCTCCGGCACCACCTCGAGACCTACCGGGCCGCAGGGGGCGATCCGCCCCCGTTCGCGCAGACCTGGACCCGCTACCGGATCCAGGCGGCCTACACGGTGGTGGCGTGCTGCCAGATCGTCACGTTCCCCGAGGGGATCTCGGAGAGCCGACGCCGCTTCTCCGAGGCCTTCTTGGCGCGCGCCGAGGCCGCCATTGCGGACCTCGACTCGGTGGGCGCGTTGCGCGACGCCGGATTCTGAGACCCGCCGAGCTAGCGGCCCGACCCCGCGGTGAACGGGCTCGGATACGGGCGTTGCGGAGGCACGGCCAGGAACGGTTCGACGTGGCGGCGCACCATCTCGGCGACCACTGACGCGTACCCGGGATCAGCCACGACGTTGTGGTCTTCCGTGGGGTCCACCGCCCGGTCGAACAGGGCGCAGGGTCGGCCGCTGTCCTCGTCGACGATCAGTTTGCGCACGCCGTCGTCGAAGGCCGCGAAGCCCCAGTTCTCGCTCACCGAGACCGGGCGGGGCTCCGGATCGGAGCCGGTCAGGTAGCCGAGGAGCGACCGGCCGTCGGACCCGGGCACCGCCCCCGCCCCGGCGATCGCCCGGACCGTCGCCGGCACGTCGAGATGCTCGACCAGGTCGTCGACCACGCGGCCCGACCGTTCCCCCGCCCCGCCGGGGGGCCGGACGATCAGAGGTACCCGAACGGCGCCGTCGAAGAGGACGCACTTCGACATCATCCCGTGGTCGCCACCCATCTCGCCGTGATCGCTGGTGTAGACGATCCAGGTGTGGTCGAGGAGGCCACGGCGCGCGAGGACCTCCACGATCCGCCCGACCTGCTCGTCGATGACGGAGACGTTGGCCGCATAGGCCCGGCGCATTCCCCGGATGGCATCGTCGGTCATTGTGGTGGTGTCGGACAGGTTCAAGAAGGCACCGAGCAGCCGTCCGTAGGTGCCCGCGGCCTCGACGTCGGGACGGCGGGTGGACGCCGGGAACGCCACGTCGTCACCCGTGAAACGGTCGCGGGACTCCTGGGGAACGTCCCACGGGTCGTGCGGCCCGGGGAAGCCCACGAAAGCGAAGAACGGCCGGTCGGCGGGAGCGTCGTGCTCGAACCACTCGACGAACTGGCCACCGTGCCAGGCGTCGATGGCCTCATCCGCCGGGAGCGCCATCGGGGTCGAGTCCCACATCGGGATCCGCTTGGTGGGATTGTCTCCGCGTCCGGAATCGCCCTGGTACATCCGCGACCGCAGGTGCTCGTCGTAGACGTCCCACAGACCGAGTGCACGGAGATGGTCCGAGTAGGCGTGGGGCACGTCGAGCGAGAACTTGTCACCGGTCTCGTGGACCTCGTCGAAGCCCCGCTCGCGCAGGGCGTCGGCCAGGTCGTCGACGTGGGGGGCGGGCACCTCGTCTCCCGAGAGGTGGTGCTTGCCGAGGGCCACGGTGTGGTACCCGGCGGCCTGCAACGTGTGGAGGTACGTGGGCGTCCCCGGTTCGACGGCGTTCCAGTTCGTGTACACGCCGTGGTCCCGGACGTAGCGCTCGGTCAGCACCGACGCCCGCGCCGGCATGCACAGCGGACCCTGGCACGACGTGCGGGCGAAGCGCACGCCTTCTGCGGCCAGGCGG
This sequence comes from Actinomycetes bacterium, assembly GCA_037142235.1. Taxonomy (GTDB): domain Bacteria; phylum Actinomycetota; class Acidimicrobiia; order IMCC26256; family PALSA-555; genus CAIUKV01. The sequence continues at coordinate 17,658 of JBAXBB010000025.1, read as the reverse complement.
TCGAGGTTGGGCGTCGCGACCGTTCGGTCACCTGCGCAGCCCATGGTGTCGGCGCGGTGCTGATCGGCCATGATCAACACGATGTTGGGTCGGGAGCTCACCGGTTGGCGACGTACCTCTCCAGCTCGGGCATGACTTCCTTGCCGAGCAACTCGATGGTCTTGAGGATGCTCTCACCCGAGTGGTGGCCGAACTGCACGTAGCAGATGAGTTCGTCGACCCCGAGGTCCGCGTAGTGCTTCATCTTCTCGAAGCAGCGCTCGGGATCACCCACGACGATCATGTCGCCCTCGTCGAACGCCTCGACCGGCACCGTGCCCTCCAGCATCGGCTTGAGGAGCGGGAAGGCATCGTGCTGCTCCTCGGGCGAGAAGTGCGGAAGTTCCCAGTCGAGGGTGAACTGGGCGATGTTCTGGTACCACCAGCCCACGGAGTCCCAGATGCCGTTCTCCACCGCTTGGTCCATGGTCTCGGCGCAGTGGACCAGCGTGTACGCCGCGACCTTGCGGGTGGAGACCTCGCTGATGGGTGCCGACTCAGGGCTGTCCCAGGCTTGGTGGTAGGCCTTGATCTGGGCTTCCATCTTTTCGAGGGGCTGCATGATCGAGAACGAGAGCAGACCGAGTTGGTGCTGCCCGGCGACCGCCGACGAGCCTTCCGACGTGGCCGCCATCCAGCAGGGCGGGTGCGGGTCCTGGAAGGGCTTCGGCGTGACCATGCGGCGCGGGAACTGGAACGTGGGGCTGTCCCACTCGAAGTACTCCTCGCGCCACATGGCGGTGACGATGCGGATCGCCTCCTCCCACTCGTCGCGGCTGCGGTCGCGGTCGACGTGGAAGGCGGTCTGCTCCATCGGCGTGGAGCGACCGGTGCCCCACTCGACCCGACCCTTCGACAACACGTCGACCGTGGCGACCTTCTCGGCGACGCGAGCGGGGTGGGTGAACCCGAACGGCAGCAGGGTCACCCCGAAGCCGAGGCGCAGGTTCTCGGTGACCTGACTCAGCGCGCCGAGGACCACCTCGGGCGACGGGCAGTGCGACCGTCCCTCCCGGAAGTGGTGCTCCACGAACCAGGCGGTGTTGAACCCGAGTTGGTCGGCGAGCCGACACTGGTCGAGCATCTCGCCGTAGGCCCGCTGCTCGCGGAGCCGCTGGCCCTGCGGGTGCGGTCCGCCCGGCCACGGCCTCGGCGCGTCGATCTCGTACAGCAGGTCGAGTTTCATGGTGCTCCCCCGGTCCGGTGTCCGCGGAATATAGCCCGCTTCCTCCCGCGGTGGACGTCCGCCGGACCTACGATCCGCCCATGATCGAACTCGACCTCATGGGCTATCCCACCACGCTGCGCACCGTGCAGACGCTGGCGACCCGGGCCGAGGACGCCGGCCTCGGCGCCGTGTGGTTCACCGAGTCGGGCCGGACCGCCTACCTGAGTTGCACGGCGGCAGCCCTCGCCACGAAGCGGATCGGCATCGGCACCGCGGTCGCCGTGGCTTTCCCGCGCAGCCCGATGGTCACGGCCAAGATCGCCTGGGAGTTGGCCGACGCGACGAACGGGCGGTTCGTGCTGGGTCTCGGCACCCAGGTCAAGGCCCACGTCGAGCGTCGCTACTCCACCGCCTACACGCCGCCGGGACCACGCCTCCGCGACTACGTGCGGTCACTGCGCGCCATCTTCGCGGCCTTCCGTGGCGCTCCGTTGGCCTTCGAGAGCGAGTACTACCAGTTCTCGCTCCTCACGCCGCAGTGGTCGCCCGGTCCGATTGACGCCCCCGACCCGCCGATCTACGTCGCCGCCGTCCTTCCCTGGATGTCCCGCATGGCGGGCGCCGAGTGCGACGGCGTCCACGTGCACCCGTTCCACTCCCCCGAGTACCTCCGCGACGTCCAGGTCCCGGCCGTCGCCGAGGGTGCGCATGGTGCGGGGCGCGAGCTCTCCGACATCACCTTCGAGATCCCGGTCATGACCGGCGTCGGGGGCAGCGCCGAGGAGATCGCAGCAACCCGGGAGCACGCCCGCTCGATGGTCGCCTTCTACGGCAGCACCCGCACGTACGCCCCGGTGTTCGAGCACCACGGGTTTCCCGGGCTCGCCGATCAGTTGCACGAGCGCCAGCGCAACGGCGACGTCCGGGGCATGGTCGACCTGATCACCGACGACGTGCTCGACCACTACTGCGTCTCGGCCCACTGGGACGACCTCGCCGACGTGCTGGTCGAGCGCTACCAGGGGGTGGCGCCGTCCGTCCGTCTCATGACCTACACCGCCATCGTGCAGTACCGCTCCGATCCGACGGTGCTGGAGCGGTGGGGAGGCGTGGCCCAGCGCGTCCGGGACCTCACCGGAGCCGATCGGGCCTGACGGCGCAGACCCTCGACCTCAGACCTTGGCGGCCTGCACCTCGCAGGCGCTGACGTCGATGCCGCCACCCTCCTCGACGTCGAGGCTGATGATCACGCCGTCCCTGACGATCGCGGCGTACCGGCGCGAGCGCTTGCCCAGTCCGAAGGCGGAGCCGTCCATCACCAGCCCCATGGCCTCCGCGAAGTCGCCGCCACCGTCACCGATCATCACGATCTTTCCGGTCGCGCCCTGCGCCTGGCCCCAGGCGCCCATGACCCAGGCGTCGTTCACGCCGATGCACGCCACGGTGTCGACGCCCTTGGCCTTGAGGTCGTCGAAATTGCGCACGTAGCCGGGCAGGTGCACCTTCGAGCAGCCGGGGGTGAACGCACCCGGGACCGCGAACAGTACGACGGTCCCCGTACCGAGCAGCTCAGCGCTCCTCACGGCCTGCGGGGTGCCTTCGGCGTCGAGCACTCGGACCTCGACGTCGGGGATGGGGTCTCCGACCTGGACAGGCATGGCTTCTCCTGGGTTACTGGGAACGATTTCAGTGGGGCAGTGTACGACACGGAACGGGGCGACCGGGTCACCGGAGCGGTGAGAACGTGGCCCCCGTGGCGAAGCGCCGCCGGCCCCGGGCACCGAGGCGCTCCCGCAGTGCGATCCACTCCCGCACGCGGGGGTCCCCGACGGCGGCGTTGCGGGCGCGTTCCCAGGCAGCCCAGTCGGCGCAGGAGAGGACCACCGTCACGGTGACCGGCTCGCCGAGCCCCGACGGCGTCCTCCAGCAGGCCACGAACCCGAGCTCGCGCTCCAGCGCACCCGCCAAGAAGTGCTCCTCGAAGCCGGCCAGGTACTCGTCGACCACGGAGTCGTCCAGGTCGGCGGTTTCGATCATAAAGATCATTCGTGGCCCCGCTCGACGGCGTATCGGAGCTCGATCCGCTGCGAGAACGGCGAGCCGGCGAACCGCTCGGCGTCGCGTGCCGCGAAGGCCTCGAGCGCGCTGACCTCGGCGAACGCCTGCTCCCACACGTGGGTCCAGCCATCCGGGTACCAGGTCAGACCCATCGTGTTCGGGGCCACCACCGAGCCCACCAGCCCCGCACCGCGCTCACCCTCCAAGGCCACGAGGGCGTCAGGCACTCGGGCCGGGTCCGCCGCTCCCGACGCCTGCAGCAAGACGATCCGTCGCCAGGCGGCGTCGGCCACGACCGCGGCACCCTCCAGGTCGTACCCGAACAGGCCACACCGCAACTCCCGACGCGACGCCGTGAGGCACTCGGGGGACTCGGGCAGGAGGAACCGGTCGAGGACGCAGATGTGGTAGGGGTGGTGCATGTAGCGGTCGTACGCCGCGGGCGAGTCGTAGGCGTGCTCCCACACCAGGTCCACCGGCACGGCGGAGGTGTTGCGACCGACCGCGGACGCGAGGACTTCGGGGAGGTACCGCCCGGTGCGCACCAGGACCCCCGCCAGCTCGTCGATCTCGTCCGGGGTCACTCGGGGCTTGAAGGAGTAGGCCTCGAAGCGCCGGAGCATCGTCAGTCGCGCTCGGGGGCCACGGCGTCGAACGAGTCGAAACCGTGCGGCAGGTAGGTACCCACCACCATGTTCTCGTGGAGGCCGAACCCGACCTCGCCGGTGTCCAACTCGAAGCGCGCCAGCGTCTCGTTGAGGCCGGACCACTGGGCCCGGGCCTCCGCCGTGCTCAGGTCGAAGGTCAGGCCTTCGACCTTCAGCGGCCCCTGGTAGAAGCCGTGCCCCCATCCGTCGTGGGGCATGTAGCCCGTGCCGGCCTTCAGGTAGACCGTCCGGAGCGGCGTACTGGTGATCGTGCGTCGGCCGGTCGGCCCGTCGAGGGTCAGGACCGCGCGCTCGATCTCCCGCGTCCCCGGGACGTAGGTGATGTCGATGTCCGGGCGTCCGAGGTGTTCGTCGGGCCGACCGGAGCCGTCGTTCCAGACCAGCACCGACTCCTCCTGGATCCTCGTGCCGTCGAAGAGCTCGTCGAACTGGACCTTCACGACGAAGTCGTCGAACTGCATGGGCAGCCACTGGTGGAAGAAGCCGTGCGTTCCGGAGAGGAAGGCCTTGGCCCGGATACCCGGCGGCTCGGCTTCGCCCACGGGCCGCACGCCCCAGGAACGGTCACGGGCGCCCTTCCAGGCGTCGGGGGTCACGACGTGGGTCATCCCCCCCACCTCGAGTGCGCCCTCCCAGGTCCCGACCTGCGCGTACCGCGAGACGTCGGACGTGATTCGACCGTGCTCGCGCCGGAAGGTCTTGGGCTCCTCGATGGCGCGCACGGTGCCCGTGAAGGTGAGGTCGAAGGCCACGCCCCATACGTTGGGCTCACAGACCACCCGGAGCCGACGCAGCCCCTCGACGACCTCGACCCGCAACGGCCCGACCGAGGTGTCGAAGCGGTCGTGTCCGAGTTCGCGCGATGCCCGCACCACGGTGTGCTGGTCGCCGTGGGAGATCGAGACGAAGGCGTCGGTCACCCCGAGGTTCGGGTATTGCCCGAGCCCGGCGATCAGGAAGAGTTCGTCGCTGCTCGGGTGGCAGTTGAAGTAATAGCGGTCGTAGAAGTTCCGGTCCGAAGTCGCGACGTGGTCGACCGTCTCGCTCGTCTGGTGGGCCAGGAACTCGTCCATGGGGCTGATCGGCATGACCCCACCGTGCTGGACGGGCGCAACGTCGTCAAGTCGCGGGGCTCACCACGCCACGGGGAGCCGCTGGGGACCACGCAGCAGGAGCGAGTCGCGCCACTCGAACTCGCCCGTGGCGGGACGCAACCCAGGAAGGCGGTCGAGGAGGGTCCGCAGGCCGACCTGGGTCTCGATCCGGGCCAGCGCCGCTCCGAGGCAGTAGTACGCGCCGAACGAGAACGCGAGGTGGCTGGTGACGTCGCGCCCGAGGTCGAGCCGGTCGGGGTCGGGGTAGCGGGCGGGGTCCCGGTTGATCGCGCCCAGGAAGATGTAGATCATCCCCCGCTCCGGGATCACGTGGTCCCCGATGGTCATGCCGTCGAGGACCACCCGATGGTTGGTCTGCACCGAGGCGTCGTAGCGGAGGCACTCCTCGACCGCGTTCTTCGTCAGATCCGGGCGGTCGCGGAGGAGCGCCAACTGGTCGGGGTGCCGGAACAGGGCCACCTCCGCGTTGCCCAGGAGGTCCTGGGTCGTCTCGTGGCCCGCCTGGAGGAGCAGGATGCAGTTGGCGACGAGTTCCCGGCGGCTGAGGCGGTCGCCGGCGGCCTCGGCTGCGAGCAACGCCGAGACCAGATCATCGCCGGGCGCGGCCGAGCGCTCTTCGGCCAGCGCCCCGAAGTACTCCTCGAACCCGCGGGCGGCGGCGTCGCCACGGGCCGACACCTCCGGGGTGACCATCTTCTCGCCGGCGCGGGCGAAGTCCCAGGCGAGGGTCTTGATGTGGGGGAAGTCGGATTCACGGACCCCGAGGATGTGGGCGATGACCCGGAACGGGATCTCGTAGTTGTAGCGAGCGACGAGGTCGACCGCGCCGTCGTGCTCGAAGCCGTCGATGAGCTCGTTCGCCACGCGTTCGGCGATGGGTTGCCACCGCCCGATCGCGCGCGGGGTGAAGGCGGACTTCACGAGGTTCCGGACCCGCTGGTGGGGCTCCGGCTCCGACCAGAGCATCACGTCGCGCATCACCCCGGTGAACGACCCGTCACCGTGCGTGAAGGCCTGCTCCACGACCAGGGGGTTGTTGACGACCCTCGGATTGCGGAAGATCTCGTCGGTCTCGGCGTAGCGCGTGAACGTCCACGCGCCACCGAACGTCTCGGGGCGGTTCCGGTGGACCGGAGCGACCTCGCGCAGCCGCCGCAGGAGCGGATACATCTCCCCCCGCCGGTCGCGGTCGAGCAGCCAGGCGAAGATCTCGTCGGGGTCGTCGGGCAGACCGGTGGGTTGCCAGTTGACCGGCTCGAGACTCGCCGGAATCCCCGGGGCACGCGTGATCTCGGTCATGGTGTCCTTCCTGGTCCTGCGAACGGTCAACCGACCGCGGCCCGGAAGGCCGCCACCGTCGCGCCGAGGAGATCGTCGACCTCGGCGCGTGAGCGCGTGAACGACAGGGTGACCCGCACGTCGGTGACCCCGGCCTCGACCAGCGCGGGCACCCCGGCCATCGACGCCTCCAGGTCGAGGGCGCCGGCGTCGGTGCGGACCATGGCCAGGTTCCCGACCACACCGATGTCCGAAGGGTCCCGTCCCAACTCGGTCAGCGCGGCGCGCATGCGGCCGATGCCGCCGGCGACCTCGGCCGCGTCGTCGCCCCACGGGATCCAGCCGGAGCCGAAACGGGCCAGCCGCTCCATCGACCGGCGGTTGACCGTGCCGCTCACCCACACGGGCACCCCACCGGGCGCCAGGGGCTTGGGCATCATGTGGATCCGTTCGAACGTGAGGCCGTGGCCGCTGTAGGAGGCCGTCGGCTCCCGCCAGAGGAGTTGGCACACCTCCATCGTGTGGTCGAGGAGCGCCCCGCGACCGTCGTAGGAGAGGCCCGCCGCCTCGTACTCCTCCCGCTGCCACCCGACGCCGATCCCGAGGTCGATCCGGCCACCCGACAGGACGTCGAGGGTGGCCAACTCCTTGGCGAGGGTCACCGGCCGCCGCAGCGCCGCGATGAGGATGTTCGTGCCGAAGCGCACCCGGCTGGTCCGACCGGCGAGGAACGTGATCGCGGTCAGGGGGTCGAGCCAGTGGCCGTCGGGCCCGGTGGGCTGCTTGCCGCCCTTGGCTCCGCCCTTCTTCGGGTCGGCGTAGGCCTCGAGGTCCTCGCCGAACACCACGTGGTCGGACACGACGACCCGGTCGATGCCTGCAGCATCGGCGGCGTCGGCCCACATCACGAAGTGGTCCCACCCGCCGGGGTCGTCGGCGGAGAAGTTCCGGAGCATGGTCGAGCACTGGATCGGAGTCATGGCACCATCATGGCTGATCGGGAGGCGGCATGGGGCTGGACGGACGGGTGGTGATCGTCACCGGCGCCGGACGCGGCCTCGGGCGCGAGCACGCCCTGCTGCTCGCGTCCCTCGGCGCACGCGTGGTGGCCAACGATCGCGGCGCCTCGGTCGCGGGCCTGGGCTCCGACCCGGCACCGGCCGAGCGGGTGGTCGAGGAGATCCGCAGCCGCGGCGGGTCCGCCCTGGCGAGCACCCACGACGTGGCCGACTGGGCCGACGCCCGGCGCCTGGTGTCGTGCGCGGTCGAGACCTACGGCCGCCTCGACGGCCTCGTCAACAACGCCGGGATCCTGCGCGACCGGCGGATCTGGGAGATGGAGGAGAGCGAGTTCGACGACGTGGTCCGCACCGACCTCAAGGGGCACGTGGCTCCGACCCGTTGGGCGAGCGACTACTGGCGCGACCGGGCGATCGCCGACGGACCGCAGGACGCGGCCGTGGTGCACACGTCGTCGCACTCCGGTCTCCTCGGCGTGGCCGGCCAGTCCAACTACGGCGCGGCGAAGGCCGGGGTCGCGGCGTTCGGCCTGATCGTGGCCGACGAACTCTCCGAATTCGGCGTCCGCTCGAACGTCATCGTGCCCGGCGCGCGCACCCGGATGGGAGCGGCGTTCCGGGCGCGCGACCCGGAGCGGCCCGACCCGTCCACCCTGGCCCCGGTTCCGACCGATCCGGAGGCCTTCGACGCCTGGGACCCCGCCCACGTCTCGCCGCTGGTCGCCCACCTCGTGGACCCGGAGTGCGACCTGCACGGTCAGGTCCTCCTGGTGGCCGGTCGGACCCTCCGCCGGGTCACGACCTGGGGGCTCGGACCGCCACTCGTCGGCGAGGATCGCTGGACGGTCGCCGGCCTGGCCGAGGGTCTGCGCGACCTGGTGCCCGCGTCCGACCGGGTCCGTCGCGTTCCGCCGTCGCCGTTCTGATCGACGGCGCTCAGGAGCCTCCGGTGACCCGCTCCGCGGCCACGGCGCTGCGGTTGATCTTGCCGGCGTCGCTGCGCGGGAGGCGGTCGACGAACTCGTACGCCTTGGGCACCTTGTACGGAGTCAGACGGGCCCGCACGAAGGCGTCGAGCTCCTCCGACGACGGCGGTGCGGCGGGGTCGACCGCCTCCACCACCGCGTGCACCCGTCGACCCCATTCGGGGTCGGGCAGGCCGATCACGACCACGTCGTGGACGCCGGGGTGCTCGGAGAGCGCCGCCTCCACCTCGGCCGGGAACACGTTGGCCCCGCCGCTGACGATCAGGTCCACCCGCCGGTCGGCGATGTAGAGGAAGTCGTCGGCGTCGAGCCGGCCCAGGTCGCCGATGCTGGTGAAGCCGTCGGGCGTGCGCCTCGGGGGCGCCGCGCCCACGTACTCGAACGACGGCCCCGGGTTGTCGGGCTGGCGCATGTAGATCTCGCCGATCTCTCCGAGCGGCAGCTCACGTCCGTCGTCGTCGAGGATCCGGATCTCGGTCTTGTAGGCACGTCCGGCACTGCCCCGATGGGTCCGCCACTCGGCCCCGCTCATCAACGCCAGCCCGACGCGTTCCGACGAGCCGTAGGTCATGAAGAAGTGCTCGTCGCCGACGAGGTCGAGCCAGGCCTCGACGACCCAGTCGGGGCAGGCCGCGCCCCCCTGCATCACGTAGACGACGGCGGAGAGGTCACGGTCGCGCACCCCCTCGACCCGGGCCATGCGCCCGAGCATGGTGGGGACCGCCGTGAAGCACGCGATCCGGTGCGCCTCGAGCAGGTCGACGGCGTGGGAGGCCTCGAACTTCTCCATGAGCACCACGGTGTCGCCGTTGCACAACGCACCCTGGAGGTGCGAGAAGCCGTTCGTGTGGTAGAGCGGCGCGGGGATCAACTGGGCCAGCCGGTCCGGGAGGTCGAGGTACAGGCTGGGCATCGGCACCTGGGCACCGGCCGCCCAGGTGCCCGGGAACGGGTTCACGATCACCTTCGGGTTCCCCGTCGAGCCGCTCGAGGGGATGGCCACGAACGGATGGGGCACGCGATCGGGCAGGGGTCGGTCGGGGAGCGACGTCGTGTCCCGGATCGCGTCGAGGCTCAGCGACGGGACTGCCGTGTCCTCGTGATCACCGACGGCGAGCACCGACTGCGAGGTGGCGAGGAGTCGGTCTCGCTCCCACACCGGGAGGTCGGACCGCATCGGCATCACGCCGGCTCCCACCTTCCACGTTCCGAACGACGCGTAGACGTGCTCCGGCGAGTTCGCCAGCCCGACCGCCACGAAGGACCCGGGCCCGACCCCGCGGTCCGCCAAGGACCGGGCGACCTGATTGGCGCGGCGCTCGAGCTCGCTCCAGGTGACCACGACCTCGGCCCCGCGGCGCGGCGCGAACACGATCGCGGGCTCGTCGGGCCGCAGCGCGGCCAGATCGGTCAGGCGCGCCCCGAACGAGATCGGTGCTCCGATCGCTGGCGTCGTCACGGTCCCCCCGCGCCATCGCGTTCCCCCGGCCGCACGACCGGACCTCCGACGATAACCTGAGCGTCATGACCATGCGAGCCGTCTCCCACATCGCCGTCGGTGTCCGCGACATGGACGTGGCCCTCGGCTTCTACCGCGATGTGCTGGGCCTGCGCGTCACGGCCGACAAGGTCGAGGAGTTCCCGCAAGCACCCGGGCTCCCTCCGGCGCAACGGCGGGCCTGCTACCTCCGGTGGGTCGACGGCCCGCACGCCAGTTTCATCGTCCTCGACCAGCAGATCACCAACGCGATCGAGGGGTCGCCGGCGAAGCTCTTCCAGATGGGGGTGCACCACTTCGCGTTCTGGGTCGACGACCTCGACACCATGATGGAACGCGTGCGCGCCGCCGGGATCACCGTCCTGATGGGCAACGACGGCGGCCCCGGCGCCGACACCGTCATGTACGGCGAGCCGCCCGGGGGACGGGTCAAGAGCGTGTTCCTGCGCGACCCCGAGGGCAATTTCGTCCAGCTCGACCAGCGCGCCTGACCCACCCGCCGCGCTCGGCTTCAGGCCAGACCGCGAGCCACCTTCGAGAACGGGGCGGCCACCTCGTCGACCACCTGCACGGTGGCGGCGGTGGCCACGAGTCCTTCCTCGTCGAGGATCGACGCCACCGAGTACCCGATGCCGTCGCCCGCGACGTGGGCGACCGCATCCACGGCCAGCCACTCGCCCCGGGCCTCACGCAGCATCTGCACACTCACGTCGGCGTTGATCGACGACCACCGGTCGATCTCCAGGAAGTTCCCCGTGCCGCTCGCGAAGTCCGCGAGCGCCGCCAGTCGCACGAAGGGCGTGACGGGGACGCCGAGCACGACCGGCAGGACGAGGCGGAACCAGGTGACGGCGGGGGTGCCGAGACCGACCCCACCGAGGACCCGGTCCATCTCGATCGCCCGGATGAACCCCGGGACGGGAAGGCCGGCCTGCGCCAGCAGGGACTCTCCGCCGCCGATCGGGCCCCGTGGCGGCCGGCGGACCTCGGGACGCAACGGATGGTCGACCGCCGGCGCGCTCTCCCCCACCCGCACGCGCAGCGCCGAGGCCCGGGCCACTTCGATCCCGTCGTGGAGCAGCGCCGCCTCGACCACCTGGACCCGCTTGCCTTCGCGGACCACGCGGGCGGCGGTCGTCAACGGAGCGACCGGGACGGTCCGCATGAGGTCGACGGTCAGCCGGCCGGCCCGCATCGGCACCAGGGTGGGCACCTCCTCGACCGTGTGGGCGAGCAGAGCGCTCACCGGCCCGCCGTGCTGGAACTCGGGGTTCCACGGGCCTTCCGTGTACGGCGTGGCGACGTAGCGCCCGGCATCACGGACGAACAATGCCTCACCCGGTTCGGTCATGTCCCGAGCCTGGCCGAACCCTTCCGGGTGGGCCAAATCGCCGGGGAGGGTGTCGTCGGTACGATCCGTGCGTGGACCTGCGGCTCGACGCCCCCACCCGGATCCGCTCGCCGCTCGTCGGGTCGGAACTCTTCGGTCTCGACGCACTCGCCGAGGCCGCCGACCAGTTGCCGTGGGAGGCCGTCGAGCATCACCGGTCGATCGGGCTCCCACCGCTCCTCCCCGACGGCGCGGTCGACCGCGTCGACGCCGACGCCGGCGACGTGGTCCGCCACATTGCCGGGAACGGCTCCTGGGTCATGCTCACCCGCCTGGCCGCCCTCCCCGGCTACCGGGAGGTGGCCCTGCGGCTCGCGGGTCCGCTCCAGCTCGCCGTCCGGGCCGCAGGGGAACGACCCGAGAGGCTCGACCTCATCGCCTTCGTCGCCTCCCCCACGTCCGACGTCCCCTTCCATCTGGATCGGGCCCACCACGTGCTGGCCCAGGTCACCGGGCACAAGACGCTGCTGGTCGGCTGGTACGACGATCCCGCCGAACGGAGCCGCCAGGTGGGCCGGGCGTTCGCGCCGGACCGCACCAACCCCGATCGCCTCCCCGACCGGGTCGAGCGCTTCGCCCTCGCGCCGGGAGACGCCGTCGTGCTGCCTGCCCTGACGTTCCACGCCGTGGAGGGCGGGCCCGACGTGTCGGTGGCCCTGACCGCCACCGTCGTCACCGACGTCACCAGCGCCGCGGTCCGGAGCTTCCAGGACGGCACCCGAGGTCCCTGAGATCCGGGAAGCAGTTTCCGCATCCCGTCCTGGCGTACCGGGCTAGCCTTGGGCGGACCCGATCGTGGAGGTCGCATGGAAACGCAGTCCCAGCAGGTTCGACGCCCCTACGAGGCCCCGGCGGTCACCGCCCGCACCGCGGTGGCCAGCAGCCTGATCGGCGTAGCGTCGGGCGGGCCGTCCGATCCGCTCGAGTGCCTCGCCGTGCAACGTCCGCCCAAGCCGTGAGCCGAGACGCCGTGAACCCATCGACCGACCCATCCCTGGACTCCGTGGAAGCCCACGGCGGCACCCGCGTCGCATACGAGGCGCCGGCGGTCCGACGCCGCCAGGCCGTCGACGTCGGCCTCATCGGTGGGTCCGTCTCCGACCCGGCGCCGGCGCCGCTGTGGTCCACGACCCCGAAGCCCTGAGCGCCCGACTCCCGGTCAGGTGAGCCGGAACCCCGGGTAGCCGCTCGCTGCGACCTCCCGACAGCGCTCCACGTAGGCGGGCCACCCCGGCAGGGGCATGAACACGCGCGGTTTCCCCGGAACGTTCGCGCCCAGGTACCACGAGTTGCACGACGGGAAGATCGTGTACGACGCGATCAGGTTCACGTGGGCCACCCACGCCTCCGCCGCGTCGAGCTCGGCCTCCATGGTGGCGGTGCCGTGGTGCCGGGCCATGACCAGCGCGTCCGCGATCCACTCGACGTGCTGCTCGATGGCCATGAACATGTTGGTCAGCACCGACGGGCTCCCCGGCCCCGTGAGGACGAAGAGGTTGGGGAAGCCCGGAACTCCGAGGCCCAGGTAGTTCAGCGGGCCTGCACCCCAGACGTCGCCCAGGGGCCGGCCACCGCGTCCGCGGAGGTCGACCTTGAGCACGGATCCCGTCATGGCATCGAATCCGGTCGCCAGGACGATCACGTCGGCGGCGTACTCGCGACCGCCCGTGACGAGCCCACGCTCGCTCACCCGCTCGAGGGGCGCCGCACTGACGTCGACCAGGCCGACGTGAGGGAGGTTGAAGGCTTCGTAGTACCCACTCTCGAGGCAGATCCGCTTGCACCCGAACAACTGCGTCGGGCAGAGCAGTTCGGCCGTGGCGGGGTCGTGCACCACCTCGCGGATCTTCTCCCGCACGAAGTCGGCGACGTAGTCGTTGGCCGCCGGATCGAGGATCTGGTCGGTGAACACGGAGAGGAGCGCGAAACCCCCGACCTCCCAGGCCCGTTCCAACTCGGCCCGGCGCTGCTCCCCCGTCAGGGCGTGGGCGCTCAGCCGCTCCCCCCGAGCCGCGCCCCGAACGCGGTCGACATCCGCTGGTTCGCCGCCCGGAACGCCGGGTAGTCGGCCTTGACGGAGGCTTCGTCCGCCACATCGGTGGGGCGGTTGCGGGCCGGGACGGCGTAGGTCGCGGTCCGCTGGAAGACCGTGACCTCGCTCGCCTCGCGGGCGATGAGCGGGACGGCCTGGATGGCCGATGAGCCCGTGCCCACCACGGCGACGCGCTTCCCCACGACGTCGACCGGATCACGGGGCCAGCGCCCGGTGTGCACGGTGACACCGGCGAACTCCCGCAGGCCGGGAAGGTCCGGGACGTTCGCACTGCTGAGACACCCGGTCGCCAGGACCAGCCACTGAGCGCTCCAGGTGTCACCGGCGTCGCTGTGCACCATCCAGCGTTCGGAGCCCTCGTCGAAGGAAGCCCCGCTCACCCGGGTCGAGCAGCGGAGGTCGCGCCGGAGGTCGAAGCGGTCCGCCACATGGCGGGCGTAGGCGAGGATCTCGGGCTGGGCGGCGTAGCGCTCGCTCCAGTGCCAGTCCTGGGCGAGGTCGGCGTCGAACGAATACGAGTACTCGAGACTCTCGACGTCGCAACGGGCGCCGGGGTACCGGTTCCAGAACCAGGTTCCCCCCACGTCGTCGCCGGCCTCCACGACGACCACCGAGAACCCGAGGACCCGGAGCCGGTGCAGGAGGTAGAGGCCCCCGAACCCGGCCCCCACGACCACCACGTCGACGGTCTCGTTCCCGGCCACGCCGGCAACCTACTCCGGCGCGCCGGTGGGCCCGTGCGCGACAATGCCACACCCACTCCCGGAGGCAGCATGGCCGGTACCCCCGTCGCCCCACCCCGTCGCCTCGTCGGCGCACCCACCGAGGTCCGCCCCGACGGCACGCGCGTCCACGTGCGCACCTGCCCGCTCTGCGAGTGCATGTGCGGACTCGAGGTGCACCTCGACACCGACGACTCCGTCAAGGTCATCCGCGGCCGGAAGGACGACGTCTGGTCGAAGGGCTACCTGTGTCCCAAGGGCACCACGCTCGGCCACCTCCACGACGATCCCGACCGCGTCCGCCGACCGCTGGTACGCGAGGGCGACGCCTTCCGGGAGGTCACCTGGGCCGAGGCCTTCGCGCGCTGCGAAGAGCTCCTCCACGGGGTCCGCGAGCGCCACGGCGTCGCCGCCATGACCGCATTCGTCGGCAATCCCGTCGGGCACAGCTTCTCCCTCGGCCGCTACGGCGCGCTGCTGTTCTCGAAGTTCCCGCACATCTACTCCTCGGGCACCGTCGACCAGTGGCCCAAGAACGTCGCCTGCGCGCTCATGTACGGCAACATGTGGAAGATCCCGACGCCCGACCTCACGCGGACCGACCACCTCGTCGTCATGGGCGGCAACCCGCAGGCCTCGGGAGGGTCGCTCCTGGCCTGTCCCGACGTGCTGGGCGAGCTCGACGCCATCCGGGCCCGGGGCGGTCGGGTGGTCGTGATCGACCCCCGCCGCACCGGCACCGCCGACCACGCGAGCGAGTGGGTGCCCATCCGTCCGGGCACCGACGCCGCGTTCCTGCTCGCCCTGGGCCACGTGTTCGTCGCCGACGGCCTGGTCGATCTCGGCCCCCTCGAGGCCAAGGTCGCCGGGGTCGACCAGTGGCGCGCCCTCGTCGCCGACTTCCCGCCCGAGACGGTCGCCGACTGGTGTGGGGTCCCGGCCGCCACGATCCGCCGGCTCGCCCACGAGTTCGCCACCACCCCCCGGGCGGCCCTCTACGGGCGCATCGGACTCTGCAACCAGGAGTTCGGCACGCTCGCCTCGTGGCTGGTCGACGTCGTCAACATCGTGACCGGGCACTTCGACACCGAGGGAGGCCTGATGTGGGGCACGCCGGTCAGCGCCCCCCTCGCCTGGATGAACAACACCGACGTCACGGGCGAGCCGACCTTCGGACGCTGGCACTCACGGGTGCGGGGCGCGCCCGAGGTGCTGGGCCAGATCCCGGCGTCGTGTCTCGCCGAGGAGATCGCCACCCCCGGCGACGGACAGATCCGCGCCCTCATCACGGTGGCCGGCAACCCGGCGATCAGCGTGCCCGATTCGGAGCGCCTCGAGGACGCGCTGCCCCTCCTCGAATGCATGATCTCCGTCGACAACTACGTGAACGAGACCACTCGGTTCGCCCACGTGATCCTGCCCGGAGTGTCACCCCTCGAGTCGCCGCACCTCGACGAGCTGATGTGGGGCTGGGCCATGCGCTCGGCGGTGAAGTGGAGCGATCCGCTGTACGCCACTCCCGACGACCACGTCGAGGAATGGAAGATCCTCGCGCGCCTCGGCTGGCTCGTCGACGGCAACCGCGACGCCGACGTCGACGTCGCAGCCCTCGACGACGGCTGGTTCCGTGCGCTGTGCCGCCTCTACGGCCTCGACGCCGAGGAGATCCTGCCGCTCTACGACCACGGTGGGCCCGAGCGCATGATCGACCTGACGATCCGCATGGGCCCGTGGGGAGATCGCTACGGCGAGCGCCCCGGCGGGCTCACCCTGGCCGAGGTCCGGGCCCACCCCGACGGTCTCGACTTCGGTCCGATGGTCCCCCGCGCCGACGTCATGGTGCGCACTCCCAGCGGGCGGATCGAACTGACGCCGGCGTACATGGTGGGCGACCTCGACCGCCTCCGGGCGCGCATGGCCGACCCTCCCGACGGGCTCGTGCTCGTGAGCCGACGCCATCTGCGGTCCAAGAACTCGTGGATGCACAACGTGAAGGTCCTCGTGCAGGGCAAGGACCGCTGCACCCTGATCATCCATCCCGACGACGCCGAGGCCCGCAGCCTGCTCAGTGGCGACGTCGCCCGGGTCAGCAGCGAAGCCGGTGTCCTCGAGGTCCCCGTGGAGGTGAGTGACGAGATGATGAGCGGCGTCGTCTCCTTGCCCCACGGATGGGGACACGACCGTCCGGGAGCGCGGCTGTCGGTGGCACGCGAACACGCTGGGGTCAACAGCAACGTCCTCGCCCCCGGCGGCTTCATCGATGCACTGTCGGGGAATGCGGCCGTGAACGGCATCCCGGTCGAGGTCGTCAGGGCCTGACGACCACGGCGGCCGGCCCCGGTCCGCCGCGCGCTTCGGCGGCCTAGGGTGTCGACGTGATCCTCGTCGTCCCGGAAGTCAGTGGCCCCCACGACCCGCAGGAGCCGGCGCCGCCGCCGCCGCTCGGCAGCGTGCGCCGCACGAGCACCATCGACACCCGCCGCCACGACGGCCTGCTCGGACCGGCCGAACTCGACGCCCGCGGTCGCGACCTCATGTGCGACACCGCGGGGAACCGCCGGGTGGTGGCGCACGCGCGAGTTCGTGCCGCCCTCGACGGCTTCGCCCACCACCTCGACGAGATCACGGCCGAGCCGCCCACCCCCGGTCTCGAACCGCTCCTGGGAGCGGTCGTCGGACCGGGCTTCCGCGCCCGGGTCGATCGCGCGGTCCCCGACCTGGTGGGATCGGGCGACCTGCGCTACCTGCTCCTCGACGACCTCCCCGGCGCGACCCTGGTGTCGGGGTACGCCTTGCTGCACGCCGATGTCCTGACCGGCGTGCCCGACGGTCACGACGACCACCTCGACGAGTTCGTGGAGGCCCGCGCCGACCTCTGCGCCGGATGGGCCCGTGACGCCTCCATGCTGAGTCTGATCGCGGAGCATCGACGCAATCCGGTGCCCGTGGGGCCGGTGGCGCCACCGCTCGGCACCGGTGGCGATCTCGACGACTTCCATCCGGTCACCGAGCTGGGGCCGTTCGGCATGCGTCGGCTGCGCCGCCTCGACCTCCGAGCCCCGGTCGAGGGCGCGAGCGCGGGCACGGCCTTCTTCCGCGACACCCACGTGACCGCCGACGGCGTGGAATCGATCGTGCACGAGTACACGGTCAGCTTCACGGTCGACGTCGCGACCCGAACCCTTGCCTCGATCTCGGCGCGCCCCGACGTCCTGCCCTGGATGGAATGCCCGCGCGCCGCGGAGAGCGCCGGACGCCTGACCGGCCTGCCCCTCGCCGGGCTCCGGCTCCACGTCCGTCGAGAATTCACCGGCACCTCGACCTGCACCCACCTCCACGACGTCCTGCGCAGCCTCGCCGACGTCGGCCACCTGCTCGACCTGCTCGAACGTTCCGAGCGTTCCGACCGCCCCGCCCACTCCGCCCGCCCCGACGCCGACGTCAGGGGCGGACGTGGCTGACCCGGGCGAGCGCCGCCCCTGGCCCGCCGTCATGGTGAGCCGGTTCGTCGTGGTCGGGCTGGCCGTGGTGCTGGGGATCGCCTTTCTCGCCCGCGGCGACGTCGGGATCGGGCTCGTCGTGCTCGGCCTGGCCGTCACCCGGGTCGTGATGATCGTCGTGTTGCTCCGACCCCACCGCCGCGGTCCGCGCCACGGTTAGCGTC
>JBAXBB010000024.1:0-30366 GCA_037142235.1 Actinomycetes bacterium | reverse complement strand
CCGTGGCCGTCAGGTCGGGGTCGAGGTCGACGACGGCCACGGGGCGGTCGTCCGGGGCCGGGGGTCAGTCGGACGACGGCAGCGGCTTGGCCTGCGCCGGCGCCATCGCGGCGCCGTGGCAGGAGAGCTCGCCTTCGCCGGCCTTGGTGACCAGCACCGTTGCGCCGCACTCGGCGCACTCGTAGCGCTTGCCCAACAGGTTGGCCACGGGTCAGCCCTCCCGGGCCGCGAGCACCTGCCCGCAACACGACAGGTCACCGTCGGTGGCCTTGACCACGATGATCTCCGTCTCGCACTTCCCGCACTTGAGCCGCGTTCCCACTGCAACCGCCATGGCCCCAATCTATCCCGCCGGTCGGGTCATCCGGGGTTGCGACCCGGATCACAGGCCGAAGAGCCGCTGTGCGTTCTCCCGGAGGAACTTGGGCCACACGTGGTCGCGGAAACCCACCTGGGGCAACTGGGCGAAGATCGTCTCGTAGGAGAGCCCCATCGGGAAGTAGCCGGCGAAGAGGATCTTGTCGGCGCCCCGGGTGTTGGCGTAATCGACGATCGCCTGTGGGTAGTACTTCGGAGCGAACGCCGAGGTGGAGTAGTACAGGTTGGGCCACTTCAGCATCAACTTGACGGCGAGGTCCTCCCACGGTTCGCAGCCGTGGCGGGTGATCACGACGAGCTCGGGGAACTCGTAGCAGACCCGGTCGAGGAGCATCACGTGCTGGGGTGCGAACGGCACCCGGGGCCCGGGGATGCCCACGCAGGGCAGGAACGGCACACCGAGATCGATGCAGGCGGTGTACAAGGGGTACCAGGCGGCGTCGTCGAGCGGACGCTGGGGGAAGGTGCCGGCGGGGAGCGCGGCGGCGGCCCGCGCACCGAGGTCCTCCACGGCGTGACGCAGGGCACGCACTCCGACGACACCGGCGTTGGGATCGACCTCGACCGCGCCGATGAAGCGGTCGGGATGTTCGGTGACGGCCCGGAGCGACACCGGATTGTCGGGGTGCACGGTGATGAGCGCCGTGGCCACGCCGTAGGCGTCCATCGCCTCGAGCACGGCGCGCGGCGGGTCGTCGGCGAAGCGCTCGCTCGGGAGGTTCTTGAACATGTAGGAGGCGGGGTGAGCGAATCCGCCGAGCGACTCCTCGTCCTTGAGCAGCGGTCGCAGGGCGTCACGCCACGACAGGTCGCCGGGGGCGGGGGGCAGGCCGACCATCAGGTCGATCACGTCGGTGCCCTCGGGGAAGCCCATGCCGAGCGCTACCAGTTGCTCGCGAGTTCACCCGGGGCCGGGAGCCCGAGCAGGGTCGCGAGGCCGTGGGTGACGGTGTTGTTCTGGGCCATGTCGGCCTCGGCCGGCATCAACTCAAACTCCACGAGGAGGCTGGCCAGCCGGATCATCACCACGCCGAAGCGCAGTCCGGCGAAGACTTCGTAGAACTCGAGGTCGCGCGCACCCCGACCCGAGCGCGCCTCGTAGTACGCGACCATCTCGTCGCGGGTGGGGAAGCCCGGCAAGCGCTCGACCTGCATGCTCTCGTGGTTGTGGCGGTCGAGGAAGAGCCACCAGCCCAGGTCCATCATCGGGTCGGCGAGGGTGACCATCTCCCAGTCGAGCACGGCCCGGACCTGGCAACCGTCGTCGAAGAGTTGGTTCCCGATCCGGGAGTCTCCCCAGCACAGCGTGATCTCCGGATCGACCGCCGGTGCGTGGTCACGGCACCACTCGAGGGCGGCGAGCACGATCGGGTGCTCCTCGGGTCGCCCGGCGACGGCCCAGCCGAACGATGCCTCGTAGTAGCGGAGCTGCTGCTCGAACCCGAGGGCTCCGTACTGCGGCTTGGAGAGGTCGTCGAAGCCGAGACGGTGCCAGTCGAGCCCGTGGATCTTCGCCAGTGCGTCGAGGCCCGACTCGACGAGGGTGCGTCGCTGCTCGGGACCGAGTTCGGTGACCCATCCGGCGACGGTGTACGGCGGCGCGTCGGCGGGGACCCGGCAGCCGTCGATCCGCTCCATCACGAAGAACGGGCTGCCCAGCACCGACGGGTCGGGCTCGAAGCCGCGCATCACCGGGACCGGCACGTCGGTGCGCACGCCGAGGGTGTCGAGCACCCGGTACTGGGTCTCGAAGTCGGACTCGAGGAACACGGTGTGTCCGGTCGGCTGGGTGCGCACCACGAGCCCCTCCGTCCGTGGCTTGCGGCCGCGCTGGGTGTACGTGAGATCGAAGAGGAGCGTCTCGTTGGAGAAGCCGGTGAGGCCGGGCTTGGAGATCGGGCCGACCTCGACGTCGGTCGCGCCGAGGTCGGCGGCGAACCACTCGGCCAGCACGGCCCGGGCGCCTACGAGATCGCGCTGCTCGGGAATGGGCACGGTGCCTCCTGACGGGTCGGGGTCGGAGCGAACGACCGGGATCAGACGAGCGTGCCGGTGGCCCGGCTTCGCTCGACATCTTCTCGCGAAATACCCCCCTCGGCCAGCGGCCCCGACCCGCTCATGCGCCCGGCGGCGGGTCGTACCGGGTGCGGTCGACCCGCACGAAGATCCCTTCGCCCTCGGCGAGGAGGGTGTCGTCGGACCACGACGAACCGGCGACGAGCACCTTGCGCTCCTCGACCCGGTCGACCCAGGCCTCGTAGCGGATCGGTCGGTCGATCGGGGTGGGTCGGCGGTAGCGCACGGTGAGCGTGCCGGTGAGACCGGGCTGCTCGGTGAACGACGACGCGGCGCCGAGCACGAGGTCGAACATGGCCGCCACCATCCCACCGTGCACGGCACCCGGCGGGCCCTCGTAGACGTGTCCGAACGTGACGGTGCCGACGGCGCGGTCGCCGACGCGCACCACGCGCATCGGGGGAGCGAGAGGGTGACCAGGGCCGATGAACGGATGCGATTCCCAGACCCGCGGATCGGCGGTCACGCCACCGTGGAGGCCGGGCGTGGCCGAGTACCGGCTGGTGGACCGGTGAGGGTCGAGCGCGTCGGCGAGCCGGTCGAGGCCGGTGGCCACCTCGAGGAGCGTCGCGGGATCAGCCTGGCTGGCCGCGATCCCGGCCACCACGCGGCGCGCGGCCTCGGCGGCGCGCCTCCCCGCCGCGATCTCGGGCGGGAGGTCGGGGCCGTCGTGAAGGTTGTGCACCAGCGCACCGTCGGGGGCGCCGGCGGGCTGATCGGCGGGCGGCGGCGGTGCGGTCACGCCCGAATCCTAGGGTGGTTCAGTCGTCGGTGTGCGCGGCGAGGATCCGGCGGATGCCGGCCTCGGGACCGAACTCGGCCCGGGCGGCACGGAGTCCGTCGGGATCGGGTCGCGGCGGTGCCCCGCGCACTGCGACCCGCAGCGCGGGGGCATCACCAGGGGGGTACACCACCCCGAGCCGGAAGCGGTTGGTGAGTCGGGCCGCGTCGACGCCGTCGGAGCAGACCACGGTCTGGCCCCAGGCGATCGCCTCGAGCAGCGTGTAGGAATCCGCTTCGAAATAGGGTTGGAAACTGATCACCACGAGGTCGGCGGCCGAGTTCAGCAGCTCCATGGTCTCGAGGTCGACGAACCCTTCCACCATGACGGGGGGCACGCGCGCACGCTCCGGATCCTGGGCCGCCGCCCAGGCCCGGTACCGGTCGGGCGCGGTGAGGACGTCGCTCTTGCCGGCCACCAGCAGGCGCCAGTCGGGGAGATCGGCGAACGCGTCGAAGACCGTCTCGAGGTCCTTGCCCGAATGGCTCCCGAACGCGAGCGCGACCCGGGCGCTCTCGGGGACCCCCAGGCGGGCCCGGGCGTCGGGAATCTTCCTCGGAGTGAACGTGCGGCTCTGGGTCGGAAGAAGGACCGGGGCCGTCCACGGAGCGTCGTGGGCCCACGCCGCCTCGATCGTCTCGGAGTTGGCCACCACACGCACTCTTGGGCGGGGGAGCCGACCGACCCGTGCCCGCGACCAGCGCCGGAGCGGGCGTTCGCGGCGAGCCGTCCCCGGGCGGAACTGCTGCATGAGGAGCCAGCGCGCCCGGCGGGCCAGCAGGCTGGCGAGAAACGGGTCGACGTACGTGGTGACCACGACGTCGGTGCAGTCCCGGGCGCGGGCGAGGCGCTGGGCCTCCCGCACGACGATCCAGGTGGTGTCGAGGTCCAGCAGGTACCGACCGATCGGCCAGCGATTCGCCCGCTGGAGCCGGCGGTTGAGCCACCAGTGCCGCCGCGTCCATCCGGTCAGACGGTGGACGGGGAACGCGAACGCCTGCCCGCTCGACTCGCCGATCCACCCGTGGGCGGTGAGGGTCTCGACCGGGAGCCCGGCGGCGACGAAGCCGTCGGCCACGGCGGCGAAATGCACCGAATAGTGCCCGACGGGCAGATGGGCGAGGAACTCGACCACGAGGAATCGGCGCGCCGGATCTTCGGTGGAGGCACCTGCGCTCGCGGCCATCGGCCCCCAGAATACGGGGGAACGGCCGAACCCTTGGTTCAGACGTGGTCGTGCAGGAAGGCGGCGATCATGCCGACGGCCTCGTCGGATGCCGGGACGATCTCGCGCATGCTCAAGAAGCCGTGGATCATGCCGTCGAACCGGTGGACGACCACGGGCACGTCGGCGTCGGCGAGACGCGCGGCGAACGCCTCGCCCTCGTCGCGGAGCGGGTCGAACTCCGCGGTGAGGACCAGTGCCGGGGGCAGGCCGGTGAGGTCCGGGGCGTGGAGCACCGACGCGCGAGCATCGGCGGCCTCGGGACCGACGTCGCGGGCCCAGCCGCCCAGGTACAGGGCCCACATCTCGCGCATCGCGTCCGCGGTCAGGAAGTACCCCTGCGCATTCTCGGCCATCGAGCCCGACGTGCAGGTTGCGTCGGTGACCGGGTAGACGAGCACCTGGGCCCGCAGCGTCGGCCCGGCGTCGCGAGCGGTCAGCGCGACCGCAGCACCCAGGTTGGCCCCGGCGCTGTCGCCCACGACCGCGACCCGACCGGGGTCGACGCCGAAGTCGGCCGCGCGCGCGACGAACCACGTGAGGGCCGCATGGCACTCCTCGAGCGGGGCGGGGAACGGGTACTCGGGGGCGAGTCGGTAGTCGACGCTGGCCACGACCGCACCGCTGGCGGCTGCGATCCGCCGGCAGACGCTGTCCCAGGCGTCGACCGAGCCCGAGATCCAGCCGCCGCCGTGGAGGTAGAGGGCGCCCGAGCCGTTGCCGCCTCCGACCGGGGTGTAGACCCGCACCGGGATCGGGCCATGGGGCCCGGCGACCGCGTGGTCGTCGACCGACTGCAGGGTCTCGGGCTCGCCGGCCCCCAATCGGCCGAAGGTGCTCACGCCGACGCGCAAGGTGGCGATGCGCTCGGCGGGGTCGACGGGCGGTGCCGGCGCACCGGCCGTGGCGTCGAGGAAGGGCTGGAGGGCGGGGTGGACGGGCACGGGGCTCCTTTGGAGTCAGGACTCGCCGCGCGCGACCGCGGCGGCCCAGCGGTAGTCGGGCTTGCCCGACGGTGAGCGCTCGATGTGGTCGACCAGGTGGATCTCGCGCGGGACCTTGTAGCCGGCGATGTGGGTCCGGCACTCCTCCTGGATCGACTCGAGGGTCGGGCTGGTCCCCGGGCGCGGCCGCACGACCGCGGCGACCCGCTGGCCCCAGCGCTCGTCGGGGACGCCGACCACCACGCAGTCGTAGACCTCCGGGTGGCGGCGCGCCGCGCCCTCGACCTCCTCGGGGAAGATCTTCTCGCCACCGGAGTTGATCGAGACCGACCCCCGGCCGAGCAGCGTGATCGTGCCGTCGGCCTCGTACTGGGCGAAGTCGCCGGGCATCGAGTACCGGGTGCCGTCGGGGCCGGTGACGAACGTCTCGGCGCTCTTGACCGGGTCCTTGTAGTACCCGATCGGGATGTTGCCCTTGCGGGCGACCTTGCCGACCACGTCGGAGCCGGGGGCGAGCTCGCGCAGGTCCTCGTCGAGGACCACGCTGTCGAGGACGGGGTTGACGGTCGGCCCACCCTTCATGGCGGTCTTGCCCTTCTGGACGACCACGTAGCCGTTGGAGCCACTCTCCGACGACCCGATGGCGTCGCTGAAGATGCACGAGGGGAGGAGTTCCATGAACCGCTCCTTGACGCCGGGTGAGAACAGCGCGGCGGTGCTCCCGATGAGGAACAGGCTCGAGAGGTCGTAGTCGGCGTCGGGCTCCTCGAGCGCGTCGGTCAACGGCCGCGCCATGGCATCACCGGTCATCATGATCGAGTTGATCTTCTCCTCGCCGACGAGTTGCCAGGCTCGAACCGGATCGAACTTCGCCATGAGCACGACCTTGTTGGCCCGGAACGACCCGCTCATCACGCCCCACTGGCTGGCTCCGTGCATGAGCGGCGCGATCGGCATCATGCACGTGACGCCCGGCTGCTCTTTGGCCGCCTCGATCAAGGTGTCGGGCGATGCGACGCGCGTGTTGGTCGTGGGGTCGATGCCGCCACCGAGGGCGAAGAAGACGTCTTCGTGGCGCCACACCACGCCTTTGGGCATCCCGGTGGTGCCGCCCGTGAAGAGGATGTAGCGGTCGTCGCCCGAACGGGGCTCGAAGTCGCGCTCCGGCGACTGGGTGGCCAGGGCGTCTTCGTAGGCGACGGACTCCAGGCCCGTCAGGTCGGCACTGCTGCCGTCTTCGATGACGATGGTGTGCCGCAGGAGCGGCAGCGACCCGACCACGCCGCGCACGCGGGGTGCGAACTCTCGGGCGTAGACGAGCGCCTTGAGGTCGGCGTTCTCGAACAGGTAGGAGAGCTCCTCCTCCACGTAGCGGTAGTTGATGTTGACCCACACCGCCCGGATCTTGAACACCGCCCAGAGGACCTCGACCCACTCCACGGAGTTGTACGCGTAGATGCCCACGTGGTCGCCCGGGCCGATGCCCTGGGCGGCGAGGTGGTGGGCGAGCCGGTTCGACCGCGCCTCCATCTCGGCGTAGGTCCGCCGCTTCTCCTCGGCGACCAGGTACTCGCGGTCGGGGAAGGCGTCGACGGCGAGCTCGAACATGTCGGCCAGGTTGAATTCCACGGCCGGAGGCTAGGCCACCCGCCCCCTTCCGGGCGAGTGCCCGGGTCGGGTGCGGCGATCACCGGGTGAGGTCGGCGAGGAAGCGCATCGTGTCGGGGTCGGTGCCGCCGACGAGCAGCGTGGTGACCGGCGAGTCGCGCCAGGCGTCGATGCGCTCGGCGATCCGCTCACGGGGCCCGACCAGCGAGATCTCGTCGGCGAACTCGTCGGGGACGGCCATGATCGCCTCGTCGCGCTTGCCCGCGAAGAACAGGTCCTGGATGCGGTGGGCCTCCTCCTCGAACCCCATCCGGGCCATGAGCTCGGTGTGGAAGTTCTTGGTCTTGGCGCCCATCCCGCCGATGTAGAAGCCGAGCGTGGCCTTGATGGGCCACAGGGCGGTGGCAACGTCGGCGTGCACCACCACCGACACGTTGACGGCGATCTCGAAGCCGGGGTCGATGTCGGCGGGCACGGCGTAGGCGTCGGGCCGGTACGGCGACCAGTAGAGCGGCACCCAGCCGTCGGCGATCTCGAAGGCGAGCGCCACGTTCTTCGGACCCTCCGCGCCGAGGTAGATCGGCACATCGGCGCGCAGGGGGTGGGTGATCATCTTGAGCGGCTTGCCGAGCCCGATCGCCCCCGCGCCGGTGTAGGGCAGTGGGTAGTGCGGGCCCGATGACGCCACCGGCACCTCGCGGCGCAGGGCGTCGCGCACGATCCCGACGTATTCGCGGGTGCGGGCCAGCGGATTCGCGAACGGCCGGCCGTACCAGCCCTCGACCACCTGGGGTCCGCTCACGCCGATGCCGACCGCCGCGCGACCTTCGGAGAGCCCGTCGAGCGTCATGGCGTGCATGGCCATCGCGGTGGGGGTGCGCGCCGCGATCTGGGCGATGCCGGTGCACAGGCGCACCCGGGAGGTGGCGCCGGCCACGGCGGCGAGCGGTGAGAAGGCGTCGGAGCTCCAGGACTCGCCGGTCCAGACCGAGTCGAAGCCCGCGTCCTCGGCCGCGACGGCCAACGCGATCAGGTCGCGGGCCGGGCGGGGCTGGGCCGTCCAGTAGCCGAACTGCAGGCCGAGTTTGAGGTCGCGTGCCATGCCCGGAACCTAGTGCGCCGGGGTTCGTGACGGCCCGTCTCCCGCCTGCTTGACTGACGAGGACGTCAGCCACACGCTGGTCGAGCAGAGGGAGCGCACTGGTGGACCGAACGCCCGTCATCGTGGGGATCGGCCTGTCCGACTACCCGAAGGTGCCGCACCTCGACGGGGTGCAGCACCACGTCTTGGCCGCTCAGCGGGCCATCGCCGACGCCGGCATCGACAAGTCGGAGATCGACGCCTACGTCGGAGCCGGGGGTGGCGGCGGCGGCGGGATGATGATCGACGACGCCGTGACCATGGCCGAGTACCTGCGGATCAACCACCGGTACGTCGACGGCACCATGACCGGCGGCTCGTCGTTCGAGTTCCACGTCCAGCACCTCGCCTCGGCGATCGCCGACGGGCTCTGCGACACCGCCCTCGTGACGTACGGGTCGAACCAGTTGTCGCGGATGGGACGCAGCCTCGGCACCGGCGGGATGCACCGGGGTGTCCAGCGGGTGGCCGGGCCGATGGGCTACGAGGCGCCCTACGGGAACTCGCTCGTCGGGTCGTACGCCATGCACGCGATGCGCCACATGCACGAGTACGGCACGACTTCGGAGCAGCTCGCCGAGATCGCCGTCGGGGTGCGCGAGTTCGCGAGCCTCAACCCCAACGCGATGTACCAGGACCCGATCACCGTCGACGACGTGTTGAACTCGAAGGTGATCGCCGAGCCGCTGCACATGCTGGACTGCTGCGCCATCACCGACGGCGGTGGAGCGTTCATCATGACCACCGCCGAGCGGGCCAAGGATCTCGCCCAGCCGCCGGTCTTCGTCCTCGGCGCCGCCGGCGGCCAGACTCACTGGAACGTCTGTCAGCAGACCGACTTCACCACGTCGGCCGGGGCGCAGGCGGGCCCGATCGCGTTCCAGCGGGCGGGGGTCACCCACGACGACGTCGACCTGTTGATGTTCTACGACTCGTTCACCATCACCTGCCTGATCCTGCTCGAGTCGCTCGGGTTCGTACCGAAGGGCGAGGGCGGGCCGTTCATCGCCGAGGGTCACCTCCGGCGCGGGGGCAAGTGGCCGCTCAACACCGACGGCGGCGGACTGTCGTCGTGTCACCCCGGGATGCGGGGCATCTTCCTCATCATCGAGGCGGTGCGGCAGTTGCGCGGTCAGGGTGGCGTGGCCCAGGTGCCCGACTGTGAGGTGGCGATCGCCGCCGGCTCCGGTGGCTGGCTCTCGTGCATCGGCGTGGTGCTCCTCGGGAAGGACAAGGTATGACTGGCAACCCGGACGGCGGCGCACCCGTGGGTGAGGTCGTGGAGGTCGAGGAGTGGGCCAAGCCGCTCCCTGGGCTCGACAACGTCAACGAGCACTACTGGAGAACCGCGCGCGCCGGGCGCCTCTTGATCCAGGAGTGCCCGCGCTGCGGTCACCGGCAGTGGTACCCGCGAGCGCTGTGCACGGCGTGTGGCGGCGATCCCGCGTGGCTCGAGACGGCGGGGCGGGGTGTGGTCCACACCTACACGGTCATCCGCCAGCAGGGCATTCCGGCCTTCAAGGCCGAACTCCCCTACGTGGTGGCGATGGTCGAGCTCGAGGAGGGCCCTATGGTCTTCGGCTCGATGCCGGGGGTCGACCCCGCCCTGGTGTCGATCGGCACTCCGGTGGAGGTCTGGTTCGCGGCCGCGGCCGACGACACCGGCGTGCCCTATTGGCGCCCGCGATGACGCCACCGCTGCGAGCGGGTCGCCTAGGCTGAAGCGCCGTTCAGCGATCCCGAGCCAGGAGCGTCCCATGGTCCGTCGAGCCCTCTCCTCCGCACTCGTGGCGGCGTTCGTCCTGGCCGGATTCGCAGCCGTCGTCGCGGCGCCCGCCGGGGCCGCGAAGAAGCCGCCGAAGACGACGGCGACCACCCTCCTCACCGACAAGCAGTACTCCCAGTCCGACTGCGAAGCGATCCTCGCCGTGGGTGACAAGGTGCAGTCGGCGTCGGGGACCAAGTTCAACCCGCAGCAACTCGCCGACCTCGCCAAGGGTTACGAGCAGACCGCGGGCACGGTGAGCGACCAGGACCTGAAGACCAATCTCCTCGCCATCGCCAAGATCTACGCCGCGGCCGCCAAGTCCAAGTCGCAGGTCGGGGCGTTGATCGCGCTCGGCAAGTCGGGCAAGGCCTACGGCAAGGCGCTCCAGGTGGTGGTGGGCGCGACGATGAGTTGCGCGTTCTCCGGCATCACCGACCTCACGCTGCCCAAGGGCTGACCGGCGATCCCGGCGCCGCCGGGAGCCCTCGCGTGCGCTCACCCGAGGATCCAGGTCTCCCGGGCTCGGATCCGCCAACCGGCCGTGCGGTCGAGGAAGCGGTCGACGTCGGCACCGAGGAGATCGCGGCTCGCGGCGGAGGCGTGGAAGCGCTCGTGCAGGTCGGCGACGGTCCGGAAGTGCAGTTGGGCCATGCCGTCGACCTCGGGGGCGTCGGGGGTGAGCGGTCGCCGCACCACGTTCTGCACGTAGCGCACCACCCCGGGCTGATGCTCGGGGACGAGGGGCGCGTGGACGCGTTGCCAGTGCTCGGCCATCGCGGCGCGGCTGAGCGAGCGGGCGCGGCGCACGAACGGCAGGTGGACGATGCCGGGGGTGGGGGCGCCGACGGTTCGGGGCAGGTCGCCGGGGAGGACGACCCGCTCGTCGACGAGGTAGGCGTCGACCCGACCGCCGAACCACCGGGTGAGGTCAGGGGTGGGGCACGGATCGGAGGTGGGCACGTCGGGGAACCAGGCGTGCACGACGGTGGGACCGTCGGGACCGTCGGGAACGTCGGTGCCGTCGGGGTGGGGTCGGTAGACCGCGACCGCGGTCGCGCCCGCCTCCCGGGCCGCGGCGGCGAGGTCGGTGTGGTCGTCGGGTCGATCAGGGTCGCGTGCGACCGCGACGATCTTCACGACGCCACGACCGGGGCCCTCAGGTGGCGGGAGGTCCGGGCATGACGCCGGTGTCGAACCCGACCTCACGCAGGCCCTGACCCGCGACGATGGTTCGGATGGTGCCGGTCCGGGGGTCGGCGAGCATGGCCGCCACGCTTTCGGCGACCTCGGCGGGGTCGAGCATCGTCGCCGACCGACCGTCGATCTGGCGTTGCACGAAGTCGGTGATGAGCGCCGTCTGCACGCCGCCCGGGCAGATGGCGTGGAGGCGGATCCCCGCGTCGGTGAGCTGATGGGCGGCGCTGCGCACGAACGCCACGATCGCGTGCTTGGTGGCCGCGTAGAACGGATCGTCGTAGTAGGGGCCGAGCCCGGCCAGCGACGCGGTGGCCACGATGGCGCCACCACCGCGCTGCTGGATCACCGGGGCGAGCAGGAGCACGGGGAGCAGCACACCGTCGAGGTTCACGCCCATCACCCGCCGGTACTGCTCGAGGGAGACGTCGAGCACGGAGTACGGGTGGGGCCGGGTCAGGATGCCGGCGTTGAGGTGAGCGAAGTCGATGCCGCCGTGCTCGGCCACGACGCCTTCGACGAGGGCCTGCCAGGCTCCTGGGTCGGAGACGTCGAGGGTGCGGGCGGTCGCCCCGCAGGACTCCGCCACCTCGGCGACGGCGTCGGCCTGCACATCGGTGGCGATCACCGTGGCGCCGAGGGACGCCAGGTGTCGGGCGCTGGCAGCCCCGATCCCCGACGCGGCACCGGTGACGATGGCGACGCGGCCGACGAACGTGGGGTCGGACCCGGAGGAGGGCACCACGGGGCTATTCGGCATCGCGGGGGTCGTCGAGGTCGACCGACTGCACTGCGGGGGCGTGCTCCTGGATGGCATGGAGCATCAGGTCGCCGAGCATCGGCTGCGGGATCACGCACTCGGGGCACTCGGCGCCCTCGAGCTCGAGGCGCAGCGCCAGGCGGCCGGCGCCGGCGTCCCATCCGGTGGGGGTGACGTCGGCGCCGTCGGGGCCGAGGAAGACGCGGACCGCGTCGAGACCGGCGTCGAGGCCGGTCGGGGTCTGGGGCGCTGAGGTGGTGGACATGGGCGGAGCCTAGAGCGCGGGCCGGTTGCGCGACAGGTGTGCGCCGTTGTCGCCGAACACGACCTGGCCCGTGACGGCCCGGCCGAGGTCGGAGGCGAGCGCGACGACGAGGCGGCCGAGGTCCGCGGGTTCGGTGAGCCGCCCCAGTGGGTGCGCCGCGACCATCCGGGCCACGGTGGCGTCGTCGAAGACCGAGGCGACCACCGGCGTGAGCGTGGTGCCCGGAGCGACGGCGAGCACGCGGATGCCGTGGGGCGCGAGCTCCACCGCCAGCGTGGTGGTGAGGTGGTTGATCGCCGCCTTGGCCGCGCCGTACGTGGCCATGGTGAGCGACGGTCGGGTCGACTCTCCGGAACTCACGTTCACGATCACTCCGGCGGTGCCGTCGGCGACCATCCGGTGGGCCTCGGCGTGGCACGACCAGGTGGTCACGAAGAGGTTCTGCTCGACGATGCCGGCCAGCGCCTCGTCGGAGGTCTCCAGGAACGGAGCCGGCATGCGCCCGCCCAGCGAGCCGACGTTGTTGACCGCGACGTCGAGGCCGCCGAGCGCCTCCACGACGTCGGCCACCATTGCGCGCGCGGCGTCGGGGGAGCGGAGGTCCGCGACGACCGTGTGGACGCGGGTGCCGTGGACCGCCACCTCGGCGGCCGCGTCGGCGAGGGGGGCGGCGTCGAGGTCGACGAGGGCGACGTCGCAGCCCGCTCGGGCGAGCCAGTCGGCGATGCCGAGCCCGATCCCGATGGCCGCACCCGTGACGAGCGCGCGCTGGCCGGTCAGTCCGAGGTCGATCACGTCGGCTCCAGTGCGATCTTGATGGCGCCACCTCGGCGGTCGGCGGCGACGGCGAAGGCGGCGGCTGCGTCGGCGAGGGGGAAGCGGTGTGTGATCAACGTCGCCGCGATCTCGGGGTGCCGGGCGAGCAGGGCGGCGGCGCCGTCGATGTCACGGGTGCCGTGGCGGTGGCCGTAGGTGTAGGCCCACCGGCACGTGACCTCCTTCATGAGCGCCGCGACGCCCGGGAGCGTGATCGGGTCCCAGAAGGTGGACAAGAAGAGCACCTGGCCGCCCGGGCGCACCAGGTCGAAGGCCCGCTCGACCGCGCTCTGCGACCCCGCGGCCTCGATCACGACGTCGTACTCACCCGACGGGGGCCCGGACGCGCCGAGGCGCTCACCGGCGACGATCTGGTGCGGGTGCCGGGCCTCGAGCGCGGTCTCGCAGCCCTGGTCGGCGGCCACGGCCACGGCGGTGAGCCCGATGCTCCCGGCCCCGACGACCGCGACCCGCTCGCCACCGGTGATCCCGGCCACGGCCAGTCCGTGGACCGACACCGCGACGGGCTCGACCAGACAGGCCTGGTCGGGGCCCAGGCCGGCGGGGAGGCGCACCAGGGCGGACGGGTCGCACACGACCCGCTCGGCCATGCCCCCATCGGTGGAGACGCCCACGACCAGCGCGTCGCGACAGAGGTGGGCGCGGCCCGAGGTGCACAGGTCGCAGCGGCCGCACGGACGACTCGGGTCGACCGCCACCGGGGTGCCGTCGGCCAGGGTGCCGGCGAACTCGTGCCCGAGGGTGAACGGACTCGGTCCGTAGCCGATCAGGTGGAGGTCGCTCCCGCACAGCCCGGAGCTGCGCACGGTGACCTCGACCTGGCCGGGTCCGGCGGCGGGGCGGTCGACGTCGACGACCTCGACGCCACGTTCGGTGTTGCGCACGGCCTTCATCGGTCGCTCCTCATCGGTCGGTCCTCATCGGTCGTCGCCGGTCACGGTGCGGTGAACAATGCCAGCACCTGCTCCACCGCCGCGTCGGCCCGGGCGAGCACCTCCGACTCGGGGATTCCGCCCAGCGGGTGCTCCACGACGGCGATCCGCGCGTCGAGGCGGGCCCGGTCGGCCACGGCTCGGGTCAGCCCCTCGAACGCGGTGGTGGTGACCACCACGGTGGGGATGCCGAGCGCTTCGAGTTGCCCGAGGTCGTGGACACTCCACGACGTGCACGACCCTCAGTCGGCCGATCCGGTGACCACCAGATCGGCGGCGCCGAGCTGTTGGAGGATCTCCGGTTCGGCGGGGGTGGCGGCGGTGCCCTTGGCCACCACCAGGGTGAACTCGGCCGAGGTGCGCTCGGCCAGCCGCTCGGCCACGGTGGTCATCAGGAGCCGGGCGTTGGGTTTGCCATTGTCGAGCACGGCGATCCGTCGCCCGGCCAGCACCGGGAATCCGGGAGTCCGCTCGGCCGGGTCGGCGCGCACCCGGCCTTCGGGGAGGACCAGGCGCATCAGGCTCCCTCCACCGGTTCGCCGTCGACGGCGACGGTGACGCTGCGGGTCATGCCCCAACTGGGCACCACGCAGGAGTGCTTCCCGGCACCACCGGCCACCAGAACGCGGAGGTTGTCGGGCTCGCCGGTCATCGGGAGCAGTTCGCCCGGGTCGTGGACCGCGTGCATCCAGGGCGCCCAGGCCCGGGAGTCGAAGGCGTCGTGGAACACGCCGGCGGGGAGACGGGCCATCTGGAACAAGTAGCCGCTGACGTCGGCCCGTGACCAGCCCGCTCGGGCGATCGTGGCGGCGTGCTCCGGGCAGAGCACCACGAAGAACTCGCCCTGGCTGATCGGGGCGTTGTTCGTGCCCAGGGTCGTCATCACGGAGGCGGCCTTGGCGAGGATGCGCTCGGGCTCGTCGGACTCCATGTCGTGGAAGTTGTGCGGGTTCTCGCCGCAGTGCACCGTGACGGCTCCGGGGGCGTCGATGCCGCGGCTGCGGTGGTAGGCCGGCCACGGGCTCGCGGGGGCGTTCTCCGCGATGCAGTAGGTGTACTTCGCGGGCTGGCCCTGGGTGGAGGCGTCGCCGTCGCCGGGACGTCCCCCACCGGTGTGCATGAGCACGAGCCGGACCGCACGGCCGACCGTCGCGTTCGCGCGGTTGCCCGGGCCGAAGGTCCCGAGCCCGGCGTTGAAGCCGTGGCGCGCCACCGGATCGCCGTGGACGATCAGGAGGGGGGCGACGGGATGGGTCGTGGCCTGCACGCCGCGCAGGTTGACCTCGGGCCGTGCGAGCGCGCCGATCGCCGCGACCAGGACCGGGAGCACGTCGGGCGGGCAGCCCGCCATCACGGCGTTGGCGGCGATCGTGCGGGCGGTGGCTTCGCCGTCGCGGGGGGCGAGGACGCCCACGACGGCGTCGGGATCACCGGTGTAGCCGTCGAGCATCGCCCGGACGCGCGCCTCCGTGGGTGGGACCAGTGGGAGGCCATCGCCCCAGCCCCGCTCCGCGCACACCGCCGTGAACGCCTCGACGCCGGTGTCATCGGCGATCTCGACCAACTCGGCGGGATCGCCGGGGCTCGCGGTCGGGGCGCCGGGGTGGTCGGTGGTCCCGGGTGGATCGGGTGTGCTCATCGTGGTCCGACCCTCAGCTCCGCGGCACGTCGCGCCAGGGGAGTTCCTTGTCGACCCTGACGTCGCCGGGCAGGCCGAGGACGCGCTCGCCGAGGATGTTGCGCATGACCTCGGAGGTCCCGCCCTCGATCGAGTTGGCGCGGCACCGCAAGAACCATTCCTGGACGTTCGTGTAGCCGTAGTCGGGGCGGGAGCGGTCCATGGCGTAGCCGGAGGGGTAGAGGGTCGCGTCCGGTCCGAGCAGGTTCATGCACAGGGAGAAGCAGGACTTGTTGTACTCGGCGGCGAGGAGTTTGGCCACCGATCCCTCGGGGCCGGGGGTGCCCACGCTCGCCCGCGCGCCCGCCCGCTGGACGGTCAACCGGAGCACCCGCTGCTGGATCCAGGCCCGGATCACCTCGTCGCGGAGCACGGCGTTGCTGTCGCCGCGCTCGGCGTAGAGCTCGAGGGCCCAGTCGAGGGGTGACTTGCGGGCGAAGCTGCCGCCGCCGATGGCGACCCGCTCGTTCATCAGGGTCGTGAGGGCGATGCGCCACCCGTCGCCCACGTCGCCGATGCGGTGCGCGTCGGGGATGCGGACATCGGTCAGGTAGACCTCGTTGAACTCGGCCTGGCCGGTCATCTGGCGCAGCGGACGCACCTCCACGCCGGGGGCGTGCAGGTCGCAGATGAGGTACGTGAGGCCCCGGTGCTTCGGGACGTCGGGATCGGTGCGTGCCACCAGCATCCCCCAGCGCGCCTCGTGCGCGAGGCTGGTCCAGACCTTCTGTCCGTTGACGATCCATTCGTCGCCGTCACGAAGTGCGCTGGTGCTGAGGCTCGCGACGTCGGAGCCCGCGCCGGGCTCCGAGAACAACTGGCACCAGATCTCCTCCCCGGTGAACAGGGGACGCAGCCACCGGGTCCGCTGGTCGTCGGTGCCGTGGACGGCGATGGTGGGGGCGGCCATGCCGAGCCCGATGCTCACCAACGGGCCGGGCCCGCCGGCGCCGACGACGCGATCGTTGACGAGGCGCTGGAGCCCGGGCGCGACCCCGAGCCCGCCGAAGCCCTCGGGGAACGAGACGTTGGCGAGCCCGAGGTCGTACATGGCGCCCTTGAACGCGAGGGGGTCGGTGGTGGGGTGCTCGGCGAGCAACTGGTCGATGCGGGTGTTGACGAGTTCGGTGGCGTCCACGGTGCGGCTCTCCGGAGATGAAATCGGGGGATCGGTCAGGGGCGGGCGTCGTGGGAGCCCACCCCGACGGGGGCGAGCAGGCCGCCCACGGCGAGGTCGACGACGGCGGTGACGTAGGTCTCCTCGGGCACCCGCAACGGCTCACTGCACTCGATGTCGTGGGCCCTCCGGGCGATGGCGTACGTGACCACCTCCATCGCCAGCGACACCCGCTCCCAGCGCACCGGCGCGGGGAGGTGGGGGACGCTGGCGTGGGCGTAGCGCAGCGCACGGCGGTACCCGTCGGGTCCGAACGACTCGGGAATGCGGCCGACCGACATGCCGTACCGTCCGATCATCTGGGGCAGGATCCGCAGGTAGTCCCGCCCGCTCCGGGTGGCGAGTTCGGCGCCGAAGGGCAAGACGATGGTCTCGACCAGCGCGCGCAGGTCGTGGGTCCGCCCCTCCTGCTCGAGCCGGTCGAGCAGCGCGATGCGCCGGGTCTCGATCGGGCCCCGGTGCTCGGTGAGGATGGCGTCGAGCAGCCCGTCGCGAGAACCGAAGTGGTAGTGGAGTGCCGAGGAGTTGCGCTGGCCCGCCACCCGGTTGATCTCGCGGACGGTGACGCCGTCGATGCCGCGGTTCGCGAAGAGGTGGGTGCCAGCCTCGAGCAGTCGATCGCGGGTGCCCCGGGCGTCCCTGGTCATCGATGGGGAGGGTATCGCCACCGTCCCGGTGGCGCCATCGGTCCACTCGCCCCGGTGCCGTCCGCCCCTGCCCCGAGGTGCCCTCGGGGAGGGGTCGCCGTCGTGCAAACGGATGCAGAACAGAAATCCGGCGATCGCGGTTGATCCCCGAACCAATCGGGGCAAGAATGCGCCTATCGCGAGCGCAGGGGGGGCCTGCGGCGAGGGGGGGGAACGTGCGTGGATACCATCGGTTCCGCTGGGTCACGGTCGCAGCCGTCGCGGGAGTGATCGCCGCGGGAGTGGTCGCGGCGCCGGCCTCGGCCCGGGTCGCGCGACCCGCCCAGGCGAGCACGACGAAGGAGGCGCTCACCGCCTCCGACGTCGGGGTGAGCCCGACGGAGATCCGCGTCGGTGTGATCGCCGACACCGGCAGCTCGCTCGCCCCGGGCCTGTTCCAGGGCTCGGTCGACGGCGTGCAGGCCTGGGCCAAGTACCAGAACGCGAACGGTGGTCTGGCCGGGCGCAAGGTGGTGGTCGACGTCTACGACTCCGCCCTCGACGCCAACAAGGTCCGCAACGCGATCATCGAGGCGTGCCAGAAGGACTTCGCGTTGGTCGGTACCTCGGCGCTCTTCGTGAACAACATCGACGACATGACGGCGTGCCCCGACTCGAAGGGCGTGGCCACGGGCATCCCCGACTTCCCGGTGCTCACCACCGAGGTGGTCCACCAGTGCTCGCCGGTGTCCTACGGTATCAACCCTCCGATCCTCCAGTGCGAGACCAAGGACCAGCACCCGCAGACCTACAAGGGCCCGCTCGGTGGCACCAACTACTACCTGAAGACCTTCGGGAAGAGTGCCCTGCACGGGCTGTTCGTCTACCCGAATGACCTGAAGGCGGCGAAGAACACCCAGATCCCGGCGTTCAAGGCGCAGCAGGCCGCCGGCATCAAGCAGGACGCCACGTTCGACGTGTCCGGGCGGGCCACGCAGAGTGCGTACACCCCGTTCGCCCAGGCGCTCAAGGACAGCCAGGCGACCTACGCCCGCCACGGCGGCGCGGCCAACGGTGTGATCTCGCTGATGAAGGAGGCCAAGCTCCAGGGCGTGAACACGGTGAAGGTCTGGGACTGCTCGCTGCAGTGCTACGACAAGTCGATCCTGGCGGCGCCCGAGACCGAAGGGCTCTACGTCTGGACCGCCTTCCTGCCCTTCAAGGAGGCCAAGTCCAACAAGATGCTGGCCAACTTCGTCAAGGCCGACCAGAAGGCCGACGGGTTCGGCCTCCAGGCCTTTGCGTCGGGTCTGCTCTTCGCCCAGGCCGTCGACAACGTGGTCAAGGCGGGTGGCAGCAACGCCGTGACCCGGGCCGCCGTGCTCAAGTCGGTCCAGGGCATCACGAAGTTCGACGCCGAGGGGATGCTCGGCACCGTGAACCCGGGCGGCAAGGTCGCCAGTGGGTGCTACGTGCTCAGCCAGGTGAAGAAGGGCAAGTTCGTGCGGGTGTGGCCCAAGAAGAAGGGCACGTTCGACTGCTCGCCCAACAACACCTACACGATCAAGCTGGACCTCGAGAACTGATCCGAAGTCGGGGCGCAGCGCCATGAGCACGCCATGAACGTGATCGGGGAAGGCCTCACCGAGGCCGGCGCCGCGGGGCGGAGCTTCGCGCGCCGGCCGACCGGTCGGACGCTCGCAGGCGTCGTCGTGGCGGTGGTCGTCGGGTACGTGGTCGTGGCGTCGTGGACCGGGCGACCGGTCACCTTCGACACGATCCTCTTCACGCTCGTGGTGGGGGTGACCCTCGGTTCGATCTACGCGGTGGCGGCGTCGGGCCTCGTCGTGACGTACACCACGTCGGGCGTGTTCAACTTCGCCCAGGGCGCGATGGGGATGTTCTGCGCCTACGTGTATTGGTCGCTCCGGGTCGACTGGGGCCTCCCGACCCCGCTGGCACTGCTGCTCGCGATCCTGGTCTTCGCTCCGCTCCTCGGCGCGCTGGTCGAGCGGCTCCTCATGCGTCGCCTGGCCACTGCGCCTCTCGTTGCGCAGCTCGTCGTGACGATCGGCTTGATGCTGGCCCTGATGGGTCTGGCGGTGTCGATCTGGAACCCCAATGAGGTCCACACGATCCCGACCTTCTTCGGGATCTCGGGGTTCACCGTCGGCTCCACGCTCGTGCCGTGGTACCGGTTCATCACGATCGTGACCGGGATCGCGCTCGCCGTGGGGATCCGGCTCCTGCTCACCCGCACCCGGCTGGGGATCGCGATGCGCGCCGTGGTCGACCAGCGTGACCTCGCTGCGCTCACCGGAGCCCGCCCGGCCCGGACCTCCGCCTTCGCCTGGGCGCTGGGCACTTCGATGGCGGCGATCGCCGGCATCTTCTTGGCCCAGGAGCTCTCGACCCTCAGCGTCGACACCCTGACGCTCTTCATCATCGACGCCTTCGCCGCTGCGATCATCGGGCGGCTCAAGAGCCTGCCGATGACCTACGTCGGCGGGCTCGTCATCGGACTCGCCCTGGCCTTCCAGCAGAACTTCCTCACCTGGTCGGGGCGCTGGACCACGGCACCCCAGGCGATCCCCACGATCATCCTCTTCCTCGCCCTGGTGTTCGTGCCTCAGACCCGGATCGAGGGTCGCCGCATCGCCAGCGCGGTGGCGGCGCGGGTGCCCAGCCTGCGACGGGCCTGCCTCGGCATGGCGGTGCTGCTCGTCTTCATCCTGGTGAACGCCGCGATCTGGGGCCGCATCGGCAACCGCAACCTCACCGTGGCGATGCTCTTCGCGGTGGCGATGCTCTCGCTGGTGCCGCTCATCGGCTGGTCGGGCCAGGTCTCGCTCGGTCAGGTCGCCTTCCTCGGCATCGGCGCCTTCGCCATGTTCAAGATCGCCGGCGGTGCCGGTGGCTGGTGGATCGTGCCCGGACACACGGGTGCGTGGTGGGGGATCGTGGTCGCTGCGGTGGTGGCCGTCCCGTTCGGCGTCCTGATGGCCCTGCCGGCCCTGCGGCTGCAGGGCCTCTACCTGGCCTTGGCCACGATGGCGTTCGCCCGCATGGTCGGCTTCGTGGTGTTCGACCAGTCGGAGGTGTTCGGGAACGGTGGACGTCAGATCCCCCCGATCCGCCTTTTCGGGTTCGGGCTCGGGGACT
This sequence comes from Actinomycetes bacterium, assembly GCA_037142235.1. GTDB lineage: Bacteria > Actinomycetota > Acidimicrobiia > IMCC26256 > PALSA-555 > CAIUKV01. Next base: position 9,814 of record JBAXBB010000024.1, on the reverse strand, counting down.
CGTTCTCCGTGTTGGGGGTGTCGTTCTCCCAGGACGCGGCCATGCTGTTCTTCGTCACGGTGCTGTTCGCGCTCCTCGGTGTGGGCTTGGTCGCGCTGCGGCGGGGCCCCTACGGTCGCCGCCTGATCGCGATGCGCGACTCGCCGGCGGCGTCGGCCACGCTGGGCATGAACCTGCTGGTGACCAAGCTCTCGGTGTTCGTCCTGGCCGCGGCGATCGCCGGCTTCGCCGGTGCGCTCAACGGCGCCTACCTCGGTTCGGCGGCATCACACGACTTCGACGTGCTCTCGCTGGGCGGCCTGCCGCTGGTACTGCTCGCGGTGGTCGGCGGCGTGTCGGTGGTCAGTGGTGCGCTGTTCGGTGGCTTCGCGCTGCAGTCGTTCAACTGGCTGGTGATCGCGTTCCCGGCCTCGCAGCTGTTGGTCTACTGGCAGCGCATCGGTCCGGGTCTGGCCGGCATCGGGATCGGGCGCAGCCCCGAAGGCGCCGTGGTCGACCTCGCGGCGGCCACCCGGGGTGAGACCCCTCAGCAGCGCAAGCGGGCGGCGCGGCGGGCGGCACAGGCCGCGCGGGAGATGACGTGAGTCTCCTCGAGGTCCGCGACCTCGCGATCCGCTTCGGGGGGGTGCAGGCACTCGGAGGGGTCACCTTCGACGTCGACGCGGGCGCCGTGACCGGCTTGATCGGGCCGAACGGCGCGGGCAAGACCACGCTCTTCAACGTCATCACGGGGCTGCAGGCCCCTGATCGCGGCGCGGTGCTCCTCGACGGAGCCGACGTCACCGGCGCCCGACCCCACCGGCGGGCGCGCCTCGGCATGGCGCGGACGTTCCAGCGCCTCGAGACCTTCGGGACCCTCACCGTCAGGGAGAACGTCCTGGTGGCGGCCGAACTGCGCCGGGCGTGGTCGCACGACGGCTCGACGCCCCACGCGGTCGCCGACGAGGTCCTCGAGCAGATCGGGCTCGCGGCCGTGGCCGACGAACGGGTCGACGCGATGCCCACCGGGACCTCTCGCCTGGTCGAGGTGGCCCGGGCCGTCGCCGCCCGACCCCGGCTGCTGCTCCTCGACGAGCCCTCGGCGGGTCTGAACGAGACCGAGACGACCGAGTTGGGGCTGCTGCTCACGCGCCTCGCCGCCGACGGGCTCGGCGTGCTCCTGGTCGAGCACGACATGCGTTTCGTGATGGGAACCTGCACCCACATCCACGTGCTGGACTTCGGGCGGATCATCGCGTCGGGGGACCCGTCGGCGATCCAGGCGGACTCAGGGGTGCGCGCCGCCTATCTCGGTGCGGCGCCCGAGTCCGGCGGTGACGGTCCGACCGCCGCCGTCGTCGCGTCCGTCGCCGACCCCGACGCCCTCGCCGACGTGGAGCGACTCGCGTCGGTGGTGAGCATCGGCGGTGCTGGCGACCGGACCCCGGCGCTGCCCGCGGGCGTGGCGGCGCTGGAGCTCACGGGGGTGAGCGCCGGGTACGGCACCATCAACGTGCTCGAGGGGGTCGACCTCGTGCTGCGGCCGGGCGAGGTCCACGCCCTGCTCGGCCCGAACGGCGCGGGTAAGACCACCACGCTGCGGGTGGCGTGCGCCCAGTTGCGGCCGACCCTGGGCGAGGTCCACTACCTCGGCGAGGCCGTCGGACGTCGCGGTCCCGATGCGCTCGCCCGGGCCGGGTTGTGCCTGGTGCCCGAAGGGCGGGGGGTGTTCCAGAACCTGACCGTCACCGAGAACCTCCGCATGGCCACCTTCGCCGGGACCCCGCTGCAGACGGTCCTCGACCGCTCGTTCGAGCGGTTCCCGCGGCTCGCCGAGCGGCGCAAGCAGCTCGCCGGCACGTTGTCGGGCGGGGAGCAGCAGATGCTCGCGATGGCCCGCGCGCTGGCGACCGACCCCACGGTGCTGCTCCTCGACGAGTTGTCGATGGGGCTGGCCCCGCTGATCGTGGAAGACCTCTACGAGGTGGTGCGCCAGATCGCGGCACAGGGCCTGTCGATCGTGGTGGTGGAGCAGTTCGCCCACCAGGTCCTCGATGTGGCGGACGTGGCCTCGATCATGCTCTCGGGGAAGGTGCAGCTCACGGGCCGACCCGACGAGGTCGCCGGTGCGCTGGAGGCCGCCTACCTGAGCGGCGCCCTCGACGCCTGACCGAGCCCGACGGTGATCCGTCCCCACTGCACCGTGGCGTAGACGAGGCAGACCCCGGCACCGAGCCCGATGGCGAGGGGCGCGTTGGTCCGGTCGGCCAGGCTGCCCATCGCGAGCGCGCCGACGGGAACGAGCCCGCCCCAGGTGACGACGAACAGCGACATCATCCTCCCGCGCTTCGCGTCGTCGGCCAGGTGCTGGAGCAAGGTGTTGAGGGCGGTGGTCATCGAGAAGTAGCAGAAGCCCACGGCCACCGCGCACAGGAGCGCCACGGTCCACGACCGGCTGCACGCGAACGCCAACGACGCGCCGCCGAAGGCGACCAGCCAGCGCAGGGAGACCCGCAGGCCGGGAACGTGGCGCCGCAGCCCGTTGCCGACCGCGCCCAAGACGGCGCCCACCCCGGAGGCGGCCACCACGATCGTGAAGTCGTGCACGGGCCGGTGGAGCACGTCGCTGGTGAACACCGGGTAGAGCGCGACCTGAGCCGCGCCGAACACCGAGAAGACGCTCATGGTCAACAGGGCGGCCAGGGCGGGCGGCCGCTCGGCGGCGTGGCGCAGGCCGTCGACCCAACGGCCCCAGGCGCTCTGGCCGTCGGGAGCCTCCAGCCGGGTCGTGAGCCGGATCGGGAGCAGGAGGAGGGCGACGACGGCACTGGTGACGGCGTAGATCGCGAAGGCCCAGCCGGTGCCCCACACCGCTAGGACCGGTGCGGCGAGGGCGGGTCCGGCGACCCGGGAGAGGTTGTTGCCGACCGCCGACATGGAGACGGCGCTGAGGAGGTCGGCGTCGGGCACCGTGTTGGCGACCGCCGCTGACTGGGTCGGTCCGAGGAACGCGTACGTCGTGCCCAGCAGTGCCGCCATCACGATGAGGACGCCGGGGTGGGCGAGGCCGCCGAGGACGAGCACCGCGAGCGCAGCGCCGATCACCGAGATCGCCGCGCGCGTCACGACGAGGAGCGCCTTGCGGTCGACCCGGTCGGCCACCACCCCGGCGACCGGCGCGAACAGCAGCATGGGGATGAAGTTGGCGAAGAAGAGCACGCCCAGCCACGACGCCGAGTTGTGGGTGATGTCGGCCATCTCCGCCTGGAGGGCGACGAACGAGATCCAGTAGCCGACGTCGCCGATGCTGCTCGCGCCGAAGAGGAGCTGGAACTGCCGGTGGCGCAGGGCTCGGAAGGCGTGGGTGCGGGTGCCGGGTTCGGGGGTGAACTCGCCGGGAGCCACGCCCGGGAGGGCGGCCTCGAGCTCGGGGAGCGCCGGCTCGAACGTGGGGCGGTCCGTCACGCGCGCGCCCGGGGCGCCGCGGTCACGGCTCGTAGGTGCCGTCGTCGCGCCGGATCCACCCCGACGACGCGTAGGCCCCGCCGTCGACGTGCAGCACCGTGCCGGTGACCCACCGGGACAGGTTCGACGCCAGGTACACGGTCGCTCCGGCACAGTCGTCGGCGTCGCCCCAGTCGAGGGGCACCTTGCGGCCGTAGGCGTGGGGATCCCCCTGGGTGGCCGACTCGGCGAGGCCGGAGTCGCCCGGGGTGCGGATGGCGTCGGGGGCGATGGCGTTGACCCGGATGCGGCGCGGGGCCAGTTCGAGGGCGAGGGTCTTGGTCAGGCTGGTGACCGCCGCCTTCATGGCCGCGTACACCCCGAAGCCGGGTGCCGCTCGGTGGGCCTCGATCGAGGTGACGTTGACGATGGAGCCACCGTCGGGCATGACCGGCACGACGGTCCGCACGAAGTGGGTCACGCTGACGAAGTTCTCGTCGATCAGCATCGCCTGACCCTTGGGGGCGGTGTCGAAGAAGTGGGCGTAGAAGGTGCCGGCGGCGTTGTTGACGAGGAGATCGACCCGGCCGTAGCGCGCGGTGACCTGCCCCACGAAGGCCCCGACCGCCTCGACGTCGCGGACGTCGAGGACCGCGTGGATCGGCTCCTGCCCGAGCTGCTCGAGCAGCGTGACGGTCTCACGCTGATCGGTCTCGTTGCGGTCGCAGATCGCCACGTCGGCACCGAACGACGCCAGCCCGAGCGCGATGGCCCGACCGATGCCGTGGGCCGCCCCGGTGACGATGGCGACCTTGCCGTCGAGCGAGATGTCGGCGGGCGTGATCATCGGTGGTGTCCCCCTCCCCCGGAGGTCCGGGCCACCGCCCCATTGGACGACGCCGGCGCCGTGACCCTACCGTCTCGCCCCGGGGGCCGCGCTGGGCGACCCGCCGCGGACGATCCCACGGGAGCACCCATGACCAGGCTCGACGACACTCCGGTCCCCGACTACGCGAACCGGGTCCGGCTCGACGGTCGGCGCTTCGTCCTGATCGGTGCCGGGCAGGGCATCGGTCGTCAGGCGGCGCACGCCCTCTCGGCCAACGGCGCCCGCGTGCTGTGCGTCGACGTCGACGGGGATCTCGCCGGCGACATCGCCGAGGAGGTCGGGGGAGTGGCCTGGTCGGGCGACGCCACTGACCGTGGCGAGGTGGAGCGCATGTTCGCCGACGCCACGGCGGCCTTCGGTGGTGTCGACGGGCTCGTCGACATCGTGGGGATCTCCCGGTTCGTGGACCTCCTCGACTACACCGACGACGAGTGGAACTGGCACTTCGACATGAACCTGCGCCATGCGTTCCTGGCGATGCAGTACGGGGCGAAGGCCATGAAGGACCACGGGGGCACCATGGTGTTCGTGGCGTCGGTGTCGGGGATCACCGGTGCGCCGCGCCATGCGGCCTACGGCGCGGCGAAGGCAGGGCTGATGTCACTGGTGCGCTCCGGCGCGCTCGAGCTCGGCCCGCTCGGGATCCGCGTCAACGCCGTGGCGCCCGGGGTGGTCTGGACGCCGCGGGTCTCGGGCTATCTCGGCGACGAGGGCCGGACCCGCAACACCGAGAACGCGCCGATCGGTCGGGTCGCCCTGCCCCAGGACATCGCTTCGGCCCTCTTGTTCTTCGCGTCCGACCTGGCCGACTACGTGTCGGGTCAGGTCATCGCCGTCGACGGCGGCGTGGGGGCGAAGTTCCCGTACCCCATGACGGGGCTCTAGGGCGCGCGATCCGCCGAGGAGGGGAACGTGTACGTGGCGATCGATCTCCGGGAGTTTCCGCCCGTCGTGGCGCTGGAGGAGCCCGACGACTGCACGCGGCTGCACCTCGCGGTGGTCGGGACCGTCCCGAGCCTCGACGCTGACGGCTATCGCCTCGTCTACGCCGCCCTGATCGACGCGGCGGCGGGCAGTCTCGAAGACGGGCACGGCCGACTCGCCATCGACGCCCTGCGGCGTCTGGCCCGGGGGCGGGTCGCCGACGGCTGGGACGACCGGTTCGACGCGATGCTCGGAGACGCGCGCACCCGGGGCTGGATCGACCCCGACCAAACCTCGCTGCAGGCCCACCTGGAGTACACGGGCGGCTGATCGTTCGGTCGAACGGTCGCTTCTCGGTGACCCTCGACGTCGGGGAGGGACCATTGTCCACCGGGCCGGGAAGCCGACCCTCGTCTCCGGGATCAGGTGATGTCGTAGGGCGCGGTGGTGAGGGCGACGGTGGCGTCGGCGCCGACGTGGGCGAGGTCGCCCAAGATGACCGAATCGACGAAGACCTCCACGAAGACGACGTCGTCGATGCGGAGGGTGTCGGAGTCGGCGAGCTCCTCGTGGCCGAGGCCGACCCCGTCGAGGGTGGCGACGCCCGAACCGTTGCGCAACGACCCCACGACCGCCCCCGGGCGGCAGGCGGTGACCGTCCGCGTGAGCGCGTCGAGGGCCCGATCGGCGGTGGCGGTCTGGCCCGCGGTGGCCCCGCCGACGCTCCGGGTCCGCGACACCAGGCCGGACCAGCCGTCGACCAGCACGCCGGTCCGGAGGTTCACGAGATCTCCGGTGGCGAGGACGCGGTCGGTGACGATCGAACGGGGTGCCGTGCCGGCGACACAGGTGGCGGCCTCGAATGCCGGGGTGGTCACACCGAGGCGCCCCATCGTGCTCTCCCAGCGCGCGAGCAGCGCTCGCTCCGTCACGCCCGGGGCCACGGCGTCGAGGGTGGCCGACAGGCATCGCTCGCCGACCCGCACGGCCGATCGAAGGTGGTCGAGGTCCGACGGTGACTTGGTCCGGCGGACCTCACGGAGGACCGCTTCGCCGTCGACGAGCGACGCCGACGGGAGAAACCCTCCGAGGAGCTGCTCCATGAGCGGGGTCATGCCGTCGGTGCCGATCAGGCGTGCGTCGCGCACGCCGGGGAGGTCGGCGACCCGGCCCACGATGGTGAGGGGGTTCCAGCTCACCCCGAAGAGGTCGGCCCGGCTGATCCCGGCGGGCACGCCGGCGTCGCTGGTGGAGAGCAGGTGCACGGTTCCGGTGCTGCGGACCACGACGCAGCCGGGTGCGAACGGACGGGTTCCCGAGAGCCAGAGGTGCTCCACGTCGGACACGAAGCGCACGTTCGCTTCGCGGCCGAGCATCATGACGTCGAGGCCGGCGTCGGCCATGGCGGTGAGCGTGCGTTCGAGGTGTTCGGTCATCGTCACTCGAATTCGTCGAAGGTCAGCGAAGACAGCATCTCGGCACCGGTCTCGGTGACGACGACGATGTCCTCCGCCCGGAATCCCGACCGACCGTCGTCCCAGATGACAGGTTCGAAGACCATCACCATCCCGGGAGCCAGCACGATCGACTCGTCGAACTCGTCGCCGAGGTCGGTGCCGATCAGGGGCGCCTCGGCGGGGTCGGTGCCGATCCCGTGCGCCAGATAGAAGTGGGCGAGCCACGGGGTGCGGCGGCCGCGCTCTAGGTCTTTGGCGACCCGGGTGAGATCGAGTCCGGTGACTCCGGGGCGGACGGCGGCGACCACGGCCGCGATCACGGCGCGGTAGCGGGCGCACTGGTCACGCTTGACCGCGTCGACGGTCCCGCCCACGATCCACGTGTGCCCGAAGTCCGAGCCGTACCCCTGGTAGCCGATGCCGTTGTCGACCCAGATGACGTCGCCGTCGGCGAAGGGGGTGGTGTCGGTGACGAGGGGGAACACGACGTCGCCGGTGAGGGAGCCGGGTCCGTCGGCGATCGCCGGGGGCATGACCTGCCAGATGGGGTCGACCACGTTGGCGTCGGCGCCGAGTTCGAAGACGCGTTCGAGGAGGCGGGCGGTGAGGTCGGTGCCGCGGACCCCGGGGGCGACCAGGGCCTTGACGTCGACCAACGCCGCCTCGTTGATGGCCTGGGCCCTCCGGATGCACTCGATCTCGTCGGGGGTCTTGCACACCTTGGCCCGACCGAGCGCCGGAACCGCGTCGGCGACGGCCCGGCCGGCGAGGGCGTCACGGAGCGGCATGGTGAGTTCGTCGACGGCGACGGTGCCGGACGGGCAGACGTCGTGGACGAGCCCGGCCAGTCGGCGGGCATCGGCGGCGAACTCGAGCCGGAGGCCGGGATGTACGTGGTCGACCGGGAGGTCGGGCGGGGCACCCTCCGGGTACCAGGTCCACACGTGGGGGTCGGCACCGTCGGCGGTGATCAGGGCGACGGGGCGGCGGTGCAGGGCCTGGGCCTGGTCCGCGGCCAGGACGCGGGTCCCGGTGGCGTAGGCGACGTTGCCCTGACCGATCAGGAGCGCGGCGTCGATCCCGGCGGCGCGCAGCTCGTCGGCCAGGCGGCTCCGGCGGTCGCGGCGCATGCGGTCGAGGTCGAGCGGACGGTCGAAGCGCAACGGCATGGGCCGATCCTGACAGGTGGCCGCACTCGGTGCGAGCACACCCGGGCCCGGTCCCGGATCCGTGGGTAGGGTCCCCCGGTGACGACCGCGACCCACCGTCGGCCGGCCCTGCCGCTCCTGGCCGTGGTGGTGGCGATCTTCGCCTGGGGCTTCGCCCCGCTCGGGGTGCGGGCCATCCACGCCTCGGCCGCGACCATCGTGATGTGGCGGGTGGTCGTCGCCCTGCCGCTGTCGCTGGCCGTGGCCTACGCGACCGGAGGGCGGATCTCGCTCGCCCTGCTCCGGCGGTCGTGGGTGACCGGCGTGTGCTTCGCCGTGAGCATCATCGCGGGGTTCACCTCGTTCCAGCGCACCTCGATCGCCAGCGCGACGTTGATCCCGGCCCTGCAGCCGGCGCTGATCCTGATCTTCGCGACCCGGATGTTCGGTGAGCGTCGCACGCGGACCGAGATGGTCTGGGCGGTGGTGGCGTTCATCGGGGTGGCGGTGGTGGTGCTCGAGTCCCGCGGGGCGAACGACTCGTTGGTCGGCGACCTGTTCGCGCTGGTGAACCTCCTCGTCTTCACGGGGTACTTCCTGCTCGCCAAGCAGGCCCGGGTCGGCAACGTGCACGCCTGGTCGTTCCTGGCGGCGGTGTTCGCCGTCACCACCGTCGTCGTGGTGCCCTGGGCGATCGCCGTGAACGGCGGGGTGGAGACCGTCCACGGGATCGACTGGCTCATCGTGGTGGGCATCGCGGTGGGGCCGGGGCTGATCGGGCACGGCTTCATGACCTGGGCCCACCACTACGTCGACGTGTCGGTGACCTCCCTCTTGACCCTCGCCAACCCGGTGGTGTCGATCGTGGGCGCGTGGCTGCTGTTCTCCGAGACGCTGACCGCGGCGCAGTTCGCCGGGGTGGTGGTGGTCCTGGTGGCGACCGGAGCGATCGTGGGGCGCCAGCGCGGCGCCCGGGCGGCCGAGTCCGACCCGGCCCGATAGCCTCCGGCCATGCGATTCGACGAGCAGTACGTGAGCATGCCCCGGTTGTTCCTGGCCGCCGCCGAGCGGTTCCCGGGGCTCGAGGCGATCGTCGACGGCGACCGGCGCATTTCCTATCCCGAGCTGTCCGAGCTGGCCGTGGCGTCCACCCGCGCCGCAGTGGCGGCCGGTCTGGCGCCCGGAGACCGCGCAGCGATCTGGGCGCCCAACTCCGCCGACTGGATCGTCGCCGCGCTGGGCATCCTCGGGGCCGGCGGGGTGCTGGTCACCCTCAACACCCGTTTCAAGGGCGCCGAGGCCGCCTACGTGCTGGGCAAGGCGGGGGCGCGGCTCCTCTTCACGGTCAACGGCTTCCTCGACACCGACTATCCCGCCATGCTGCGCGCGGGTGCCGCCGAGACCGGCGAGGCCACCGACGTCGCGGTGGTGGTCCTCGACGGCCCCGCCGGGTCCGACCGGTCCTGGTCCGACTACCTGGCGGCGGGTGCGGGCGTCTCCGAGGCCGACGCCCGGGCCCGCATGGAAGCCGTCACCGGCGACGACCCCGCCGACATCATGTTCACGTCCGGCACGACCGGCCGCCCCAAGGGCGCGGTGTCGACCCATTCGCAGAATCTGCGCGTCTACGAGGTGTGGAGCGAGGTGGTGGGGCTGCGCGAGGGCGACCGCTACCTCATCGTCAACCCGTTCTTCCATGGCTTCGGGTACAAGTCGGGCTGGTTCGCCTCGATCATGCGGGGGGCCACCATCGTCCCGCTCCCCGTGTTCGACGTCCCGAAGGTGCTCGAGACGGTCGAGCGCGAGCGGATCACGGTGCTGCCCGGGCCGCCCACGCTCCTCTCGGGGGTCCTGGAGTCACCCGACCGGTCACGCTTCGACCTCTCGTCGCTGCGCCTGAGCGTCACCGGAGCGGCGGTCGTGCCCGTCGAACTCATCCGCCGCCTGCGTGACGAGCACATCTTCGACACCAT